>JAOAHM010000019.1 GCA_026415235.1 Ignavibacteria bacterium
TCGATTACTTCTTGGGACGGATAGAAAACTTCGCCTGAAAGTTTGTTGAAATGCATAGAGCCCTCCGAGTTAATTTGTTACTACCTTATCTGTTTAATTATTCTAATTTTCAATTTAGCTTATAGTCATAATACTTGCAATCATTTTAAGATATGCACAGGTTTTATTAGTTAAGTATTGAATGATTGAAAAATTGTATTGAATAAAATTTCTTGTTGTGAAAAATCTAAGATGATTTTTGGTTAATTACATATTCATTCATTAATTAGAATAGTGATGATGTGGTTAGTGTATAGAAATTTCGTGTGATGTTTTTTTAATTGTGAAATAAGAGGAAAAGTATTTAGAAATTAGTAATGATAATTTTATGAACGATTGATTGGTGCTGAAATTAAAAAGTTATGAATTAAGTAGTGAATAATTTATTCGTCTTTGTCCTGATAATTCTATAAAATCAAAGGGAAAAATTTTGATAGGATTAATAAACAAATAGAATAAAAACTTAGAAATTGAAAAATGAATTTAATCTCTACGATATCTCTGCGGACTCTGCGGTTAGAAAATTTATTCCAAAAATTATAAAAATAGAATGAAAAAATTTTTGATTGATGATAACCAAAAACAAACTCTTAGATACCATCAAAGATTGCCATTTAACTTTAAATCAATGTTTCATTTGAATCTTTCTGCATTTGGAAATTGTCAAGTAGAAAGAAGTAATTCAGTTTTTATCATTTGATTTATAATTAAATCTAATAGTTAGAACATTTTACTTGATTTGTCTGAAATAAATTAGTTCAAAGTTTATGCGAAAAATTTTTTCCGTAAAATTTAAGTATGATGGTAATTTGTTAAAAAATAAATCGAGACATTTAATTTCATTTCAGTTTAATAAAAATATTATTCTGAATTCTATCATTTTATTTTCAAATATCTTATTTTAGATAGACCAACAAATAAAAAAGGAGAGAGTATGAGAAATAAAGGGTTACTAATTGGCTGTTCAATAGGCGCAGTCATTTTACTGATTGTATTTTTAGTGTTCTCGTATGCTGTTTCAAAATACAATCAACTTGTTTCTTTAAATGAAGAAGTCAACAAAGCATGGTCGCAGGTTGAAAATCAATATCAACGAAGGTACGATTTAATTCCAAATTTAGTCGAGACAGTTAAAGGAGTTGCTAACTTCGAGAAAGAAACTTACATCGCTGTTACAGAAGCGAGAGCAAAAGTTGGTCAAATTCAGATTACACCACAGATGCTTGAAGATCCACAAGCATTTGAAAGATTTCAAGCAGCACAGGATAATTTATCATCAGCACTTTCACGACTTTTAGTTGCAGTTGAAAATTATCCGCAACTCAAAGCAAATGAAAACTTTCTTCAATTGCAGGCACAACTTGAAGGAACAGAAAACAGAATTTCAGTTGAAAGAAAAAGATTTAACGAAGCAGTTCAATCATACAACACAGCAATAAAAAGATTTCCAACAAACATAATTGCAGGCATCTTTGGTTTTAGAGAGAAACAATATTTCAAAGCTGTAACTGGTGCTGAAACTGCTCCGAAAGTTAAATTTTAATTTTTGTTTTATCTCTATATGAAAAAAATCTTCTTTATACTTTTTTTATTTATTCAGTTTCTATGGGCAGAAATTGAAGTACCGACTCTTAAAAATTATGTAAATGATTTCACTAATACTTTAAGTGAACAGCAAATCCGAGACCTTGAATATCGTTTGAAAACTTATGACGATACAACTTCAAATCAAATTGTGATTTTAATTATCTCGACCTTAGAAGGCGAAGATTTGTTTGATTATTCCATTCAAGTTGCTGAAAAAAATAAAATTGGAAGAAAAGGTAAAGACAATGGAATTTTAATTCTTGTTGTTAAAGATGAGCGTAAGATTAGAATTGAAGTTGGATATGGACTGGAAGGAGTTGTACCTGATGCTGTTGCAAGTTCAATTATACGAAACATAATTGCACCATATTTCAAAGCTGGAAATTATTATGAGGGACTGAAAAAAGGTATCGAAACAATTCAAGATGCAATTGCTGGTACTTATCAAGCTGAACCAAGAGAAGATACTAAGATCGGATTTTTAACTGCACTTGCAATTTTAGTTTTTATTATTGTTTTCTTTTCAATTGTTAGCAGAATTGGTGGTACATCGAAAGGTGGATGGATTTATTATGGTGGTGGATGGCATTCGTTTCCAAGAAGAAGTTCTTGGGGTGGATTTGGAGGATTTGGTGGCGGAGGATTTGGTGGTGGCGGTTTTCGTGGTGGTGGTGGTTCTTTCGGCGGTGGTGGTGCAAGTGGAAGTTGGTGAATTTATTTAATTGCATTTGTAATAGATTTTTATTTTTGAATATCAACTTTGGGTAATTCAGTAGAGAGTTTTAAAATCCTTTTTGAAAACTAATAAAGATTCAAAATGAAATTGAGATTATTTTTTGCAGTTAATTTTAATGATAGCGTCAAAGAAAAAATTTTTTCTATAACTAAGAAATTAAAAGAATTTCAAGAACCAGTTAAATATGAACCAATTGAAAAACTACACTTAACTTTACTTTTTCTTGGAAGTGTTGAAGAGAATTTAATTCACCATTTCGATGAACGAATAAAAAAAATATTAAAAGAATTTTCCAAGACTAATCTTACTTTTAATAAGTTAGGTGTATTTAAAAATTTTAAGCAACCAAGAGTAATTTGGATTGGAACTGAAGAAAATTTAATCTTAAAGAACTTAGCAAATGAATTAAAAGTCATTTCAACTCAATTTGGAATAATAACGGAAGAGAAAGAGTTTTCACCTCACATAACTTTGGGAAGAGTAAAAGGTAAGTTATCACCAAAATTCATAGAATACTTAAAGAACTTTTCTTTTGAACCATTTTCTGCTGATGTACAATCTTTTGAGCTTATGGAGAGTATTCTTGCACCAGAAGGTTCAAAATATTTTATTAAGAAAAGTTTTGAATTGAGTTGAAACTATTTTCGAAAAAATTACATTTCAAATTTTTAGACTAATTTTACAAATTAAATTAAGAACTAAACTAAAAAATAAGGAGCAATTAAATGGCTGACGAACGAGAAGAAAAACTTAAACTATTGAAAGAAACTCTAACTCTGATCGAGAAGACTCATGGTAAAGGTTCGATAATGAGATTGGGCGACCAACCTGCTCAATCATACGATGTTATTTCTACTGGTTCAATATCACTGGATTATGCACTTGGCATTGGTGGAGTTCCACGAGGTAGAATTATTGAAATTTTCGGTCCCGAGTCATCAGGTAAAACTACAACTTGCTTGCATATCATTGCAGAAGCACAAAAGAATGGAGGAATTGCAGCTCTTATTGATGCTGAGCATGCTTTCGACATTAATTATGCAAAGCGGTTAGGTGTTGACACAGAAAATTTAATCTTAGCTCAACCTGATTTTGGTGAACAAGCGTTGGAAATTCTTGATTCTTTAATTCGCAGTAATGCAATTGATGTTATTGTAATTGATTCCGTAGCAGCGTTGGTTCCAAGAGCAGAAATTGAAGGTGAAATGGGTGATGCTCACATGGCTGTTCAAGCGAGATTAATGTCTCAAGCATTAAGAAAAATTACAGGTGTCACTTCGAAATCGAATACATGTGTAATCTTTACGAATCAATTAAGAAGCAAAATTGGTGTAACCTTTGGAAATCCCGAAACAACTACTGGTGGAAACGCTTTGAAGTTTTATGCATCAGTTCGTTTAGATATAAGAAGAATTGGTGCAATTAAAGAAGGAAATGACATTGTAGGTTCTCGTGTTAAAGTGAAAGTTGTTAAAAGTAAAGTAGCTCCACCTTTCAAAGAAGTTGAATTTGATATTTTATTTAATGAAGGAATTTCTAAAGCAGGTGAATTAATTGATTTAGGTGTTGAGCATGGTATCATTCAAAAAAGTGGTGCTTGGTTGACATTTGATGGTGATAGATTTCAAGGTAGAGAACAACTGAAGAATAAATTAAAAGAAGATCCCGAATTGATGGCAAAACTTGAGAGACAGGTTAAAGTTAAACTTGGTTTGATAAAACCAGAAGAACAACAACCTGAAGAACCAACTAAAAAATCCAAAACTGAAAAAGCTAAATGATTTATCTTACTAAGGTTGAAAGAAAAGGTAAGAATGTTCAGCTTACCTTTTCTGATTCAACCATCTTAAAAATTAGACAAGATGTTTTTAAGAAGTTCAATTTATCTGAAGGAATTAGTTTAACAGAAGAATTACTAAAGAAATTAATTGAAGAAAATAATCTTTACGAAGCAAAAATCTCAGCTCTTAGATTTCTTTCAATTAGAAATCATTCAACTAAAGAATTGCAGCAAAAATTATTAAAGAAAAAAATCCCATCTGAAATTATTGATCGTGTTTTAAATGATTTAAAAGATTATCAATATGTTGATGATGAAAAATTTGCAAAACAATTTTATAACGAATTGGTGGGAAAATTTTATGGTCCATTGAAAATTAAAAATGAATTTATAAAGAGAGGAATTAACCGAAACTTGATTGATGAAATTTTGAAGCAATATGTAAATGATGAAAATCTTCAAAAGGATGTAATCCTTAGGTATTTAGACAAAAATAAATTCCCCAAAAAATGTAGAACGAAGCAAGAGTTGCAAAAAATTTATAATCATCTTTTATCGAGAGGTTTTCTATCTGAGATAATTACAAATGCACTGAGAGAAAAGTATAAATTTTTTAGTGATGAATGATTGTATTTTCTAATTTGGTATGAAAGAAAAATTGACATGAAGATTAAGTCTTATGTTCAAATGGTTCTGATTGTTTTAATGAATGGAATGAAATTAAGTCGAATTAATTTTGATAAAAAAATTTCAACAGATTTTTGTCAATGAAATTATCAATTTCCATCAATGATTTTTTTGAATTTTGGGATACTAAATTTTATTTCGTAATCGAATAACTCAGTTATTTAATTCAAGAGAAAATTATTATGCAATCACACATAACAATTAAGTTCAAAAGATTATCTGATAAGTTTAATGATATTCCTTTGCCAGAATATTCAACTGAAGGTTCTTCAGGAATGGATTTGCGTGCAGCAGTAGACGAACCAATTACAATCAAACCTTTCGAAACAGTTCTAATCCCAACAAATCTTTCCGTTGAAATCCCTTTCGGTTATGAAGGACAAGTGCGGCCACGAAGTGGTCTCGCTGCAAAAAACTCAATTACTATTTTAAATTCACCTGGTACAATTGACGCTGACTATCGTGGTGAAATAAAAGTAATTTTAACTAATCTTGGTAAAGAAGATTTTGTTGTCAATCGTGGTGATAGAATTGCTCAATTGGTTATTGCAAAAGTCGAACGAGTTGAAATCATCGAAACAGATGATTTAAATTCTACAAAACGAAATGATGGTGGATTTGGTCATACTGGAATAAAATAGGTTTTATTATGGAACAGAAATTCCACAAATACGAAAATTATGTATTGATATTCATTTCATTAATTGGTGTTTTACTTTTTGGAATTTTACTTTACTCGTCAAAGTCAATTATCAATCCTATCTTTGTTTATGTTTTAATTTTAATTTTCTATTTGCTTAACAGAGAACTTCCAGTCATCAAAAGTATTTTTGTTCTATCAACAATAATTTTTTTAGTCTGGTTTTTTTATGAATTGTTGGCAATACTAACTCCATTTTTAATTTCCTTTGTTCTTGCTTATCTGCTAAATCCTTTTGTTGGATTTTTAGAGAAGAAGAAAATTTCGAGAACACTCGCAACATCAATTACAATTCTTTTATTGTTGATGATTGGCGTTTTATTACTATCTTTCATTATTCCACCATTTGTGGAGCAGGTGAGTTTATTAATTTCTTCGGCTCCTGAAAAAATTTTTCAATTAACTGAATATTTCAATTCAAAAATTTTACCTGAATTAAATCAAATTGGTTTAGCTTATCCCGATTTTCAAGAATTTTTATCAAAAGAATTGCCAGTGAGATTACAAAGTTTATTGAATTCAATTCTTAATAATATCTTATCGTTGATAAGTAGCTTTGGTGCAATATTTAATCAAATCATCAACTTGGTGATTATCCCAATTATGACATTTTATTTTTTGAAAGATTTTGAAAAAATATTGGATGCAATTAAGAATATTTTTAGTTCAAACTATCAAGAGAAAGTCACAGTTATATCAAGACGAGTTGATAAAATTTTTGGTAATTACATTCGTGGTTTTTTGACTGTTTCAATTATTAATGGATTAGTTGTGACTATAGGTTTATCAATTATTGGTGTGCCTTATGCAATTATGCTTGGAATTCTATCAGCTCTATTGAATTTTATTCCTTACTTTGGTGTGATAATTAGTTTTGCAATTGGATTTTTAATTTCTCTTTTGAGTGGTATTGGTGGAATAAAATTGCTATTTGTTCCAATCGTATATTTTGGAGAAAACATTTTAGAAAATAGTTTGATTACACCAAAAGTAATTGGTGAGAGAGTTGGACTTCATCCACTTCTGGTTTTGTTAGCAATTTTCGTTTTTGGTTATTTCGCTGGAATATTAGGAATGTTAATTTCTGTTCCAATTACTGCTTTATTAATCTCTTTATTTTTTGAGAGAGAGTTGAATTAATTCACTTAGAAACAAAATTTTAATTCTATTAAACTTTATCTGGCTTGAGGGATAATTAATATTTAAATGTTTGATAAATTTGCTCATTAAAAAAAATCTCAAAGAAACTTCAGGGTAATTCTGATGAAAGAATTTGTCCATTTACATAATCATAGTGATTACAGTTTGCAGGATGGTGCTGCACGAATTCAAGATTTAGTTAAGGCAGCAGTTGACAATAAGATGCGGGCAGTTGCATTAACCGACCATGGAAATCTTTACGGTGCAGTTGAGTTTTACGAAGAAGCAGTTAGTAGGGGCATCAAACCTATAATTGGAATGGAAGCTTACATTACTATCGAAGGTGATAGATTTTCCAGACCACAAAATGTTGTTGATGATAATGATTACAACGGAAAAACTCGTCGTCAAAAACATTACAATCATTTGGTTCTTTTAGCAAAAGATGATATTGGCTTTAGAAATTTATCTATACTTTCTACAAAAGGATATTTAGAAGGATTTTATTATAAACCAAGAATCGATTTTGAACTTTTAGCTCAACATAAAGAGGGCTTGATTTGTCTTTCGGCTTGTGCTGCTGGAGTTTTATCACATCATATCTTAAATGATAATCTGGATAAAGCAATTGAAAATGCTAAAAAGTATAAAGAACTATTTGGTGATGATTTTTACATTGAGCTTCAAAATCATTTCATGGATATTGATAAAACTTTATTAGAAGAACTTCCAAAGATTGCAAAGAACCTTGACATTAAATTAGTCGCTACAAATGATGTTCACTACATCAAACCAGAGCACGCCATACCTCATAATGTACTTTTACAAATTTCTAACTCCAGAGGCGAAAGCGATTACAAGACACTTCGTTATGGTACCGATCAAATTTATTTCAAATCATCCGAAGAAATGGTGAAGCTCTTCAAAGATTTTCCTGATGCAATTAAAAACACAATCGAAATTGCTGAGAAAGTAAATTTCCAGTTGAAAAAAGGGAAAAATTATCTTCCTGATTTTAAAATTCCTGAAAATGAAGATGTTTATAACTTAGATGATTACTTAACAAAACTTACTTACGAAGGATTGAAACGAAAAATCGGTAAAATTACTCCTGAGGTTAAAGAACGAGCTGACTATGAGCTTAGTGTAATCAAGAAGATGGGTTACTCGGGTTATTTTTTGATTGTCATGGATATTATCAAAGCAGCTAAGGAAAGAAAAATTGCAGTTGGACCTGGAAGAGGTTCTGCTGCAGGAAGTTTGGTTTCTTATGCTCTTGATATTACTAACATTAATCCAATTGAATATGGATTACTCTTTGAAAGATTTTTGAATCCCGATCGTGTTTCTATGCCCGATATTGATTCCGATTTTGCTGATAGTGGTAGGGAAGAAATCATAAATTACATTGTAGAAAAATATGGGCGAGATAACACCGCTCAAATAATAACTTTCAATAAACTCTCAGCACGACAAATAATTAAAGATGTTGGTCGAGTACTTTCTATTCCAATTCCAAAAGTTGAAAGTATTACTAAATATATTCCAATTAAATTCGGTAAAGTTCTACAGCTCGAACAAGCAATCGAAGAAGTGCCTGAACTGAGATACTTGAAAAAAACAAATGATGAAAAAGAAAAAGAACTGATTGAATATGCTAAAGTGCTTGAGAACATGAATAGAAACATTTCTGTTCATGCTGCTGGTGTTGTGATTGCTCCAACGAATATTGTTAACTTCACTCCACTTTGCATTACTCCTGATAAAAGAATTGTAACTCAATTTGATAAAGATGATATTGAAAAGATTGGCTTAGTTAAGATGGATATACTTGGACTTAAGACTTTGAATATAATTCAGAAGACTCTTGAGTTGATTAAACAAAATCATCAGATAGAAATTGATATTAATAATATCCCACTTGATGACGAATCAACTTATGAACTTTTTGCACAAGGTCGAACAATCGGTGTATTTCAATTTGATAAACCTCATACAAGAGAATTTTTGAAAAGATTAAAACCAACTTCTATTTCAGAACTCTCGGTGATGAATGCACTAAATCGTCCTGGTCCGATGCAATTCATCGATGAATTTATTGATCGAAAGCATGGAAAAAAACCTGTGAAGTATATTGTCCCTCAACTCGAGCCAATTCTAAAAGAAACTTATGGCATCATAGTTTATCAAGAACAGGTAATGAGAATTGCTCATGAATTGATTGGGTATTCCTTAGCACAAGCTGATACAATGCGAAAAGCAATGGGTAAAAAAGATGAAAAAACTTTAGCAGCCCAAAGAAGCGAATTTATCTCAAAAGGAATTGCAAGAGGTTTGGATAAAGAAATCGTTGAGAAAATTTTTGATGAAATTTATCGCTTTAAAGATTATGGATTTAATAAATCTCACAGTGTTGCTTATGCTTTCCTTGCCTATCAAACTGCATATTTGAAAGCACACTATCCGCTTGAATTTTTCGTTGCAAATCTTTCGGTAAATAAACACAAAACATCAGAGATTACTTTATTCATTAACGATTGTAGAAAACATCAAATTGAAGTTTTACCACCAGATGTTAATAAAAGTGAATTAGATTTCGCAACTGAAAATGGAAAAATAAGATTTGGTTTAGCAGCAATAAAAAATGTTGGTGAAGGTGCTGTTCAAGAAATTATTAATGTAAGAAAGGAAAAGCCTTTCGAAGATATTTTTGATTTTTGTATGCGGATCGATTCAAAATATGTGAATAAAAGAGCAATTGAAGGATTAATTTTAGCAGGTGCTTTTGATAGCCTCCATCCTAACAGAGCCCAACTCTTTGAAAACATCGAAGAAATTTTAAAGTACAGTAATAGAAAAAAAGAAAATCTATCAGTTGGACAATTTTCATTATTTGAAGGAACAGGAATTGACCTAAAACCAAATTTGAAAGAAGTTCAAAATTGGAGTTCCCTTGAGCGAATGAAGAGAGAACATAAGGTTTTAGGTTTCTTTATTTCAGGTCATCCATTGCTTGATTATGAAATAATAGTTCGAAGTTTTAGCAATGTTTATTTTTCGGATGTAGTGGGCTTAGGAGGCGATAACGATGAAATGATGAACGAAGAAGAATACGAAAGCCATTTTGAATTACCAGAACGAGTTGCAGTTTGTGTAGTGTTAACAGAAGTACAAACAAAAATGTATCGTGATGATCAAATCATGGCAAGATTAAAAGTGTTTGATTTAACTGGTGAATCGGAATTTATAATGTTTGACAAAGCATATAGACAATATTCAAATTTACTTAATGAATATTCGTTACTTTATATGATTGGTAAAGGTTCGGTTAAAGGCGATTCACTTGTGTTGTATGTTGATGAAGTCTATCCATTAAGCGAAGTGATAAGTAGATTTGGTGAAGGAATTTCTTTTGATATCTATGCCAAAAAAACTAATAAAGATGAAATTGAAAAAATTTCAAACATTCTCAGAAAGCATCAAGGAACTAAACCTGTTTATATCAATCTAATTTATTCAAACGATTCGAATGAAATGTTTTTGTCTGATTTCAAAGTTAAACTTTCGAATGAATTGATAAGTGAACTTGTTCGAGTAACTTCGCCAGAGAACATTACTATATTAAAGAATAACGGAGGCAAACGATATTGATTAATCTTTCTTGATTTTTTATGTTATCTTAATTTATGAACAAAAATAAAATGAAAGGATAGATATGGAAAAAGTCTGGGCACTAATTTTAGGAGCTTCAAGCGGATTTGGAGGTGCATCCGCTATTGAGCTTGCAAAAGCTGGTTATAATATTTTTGGAATTCACCTCGATCGTCAAATTACCATGCCTCAAGTTAATCAAATAATTAAAAAGATTGAGAAAGCTGGAAGACAAGCAGTTTTCTTTAACATTAATGCTGCTGACCCAATTAAAAGACAAGAAGTCCTCGATGAAATTGAAGAAAGATTCAAACAAGACAAAGGCGTAATAAAAGTTTTAATACATTCTCTTGCATTCGGTACATTAAAACCTTTCATAGCTGACTCGCAAAACAATGCAATCACTCAAGCTCAAATGGAAATGACACTTGATGTGATGGCAAATACTCTTGTGTATTGGACACAAGGATTAATTTTCAGAAATCTATTTGCAAATGGTGGAAGAATTTTTGCATTAACAAGTTCTGGCTCCCATACAGTCATTCCAAATTATGGGGCAGTGTCTGCTGCTAAAGCTGCACTTGAATCCCATATTCGTCAACTTGCTTTTGAACTTGGTCCACGTGGTATCACTGCAAATGCAATTATGGCTGGTGTTACTGATACTCCAGCTCTTAGAAAAATTCCTGGTTCCGATTTAATGATAAATGCTGCTAAGATGAAAAATCCTCGAGGTAGACTTACAACTCCTGAAGATGTGGCAAAAGCAATAGTTGCATTATGTAGTGAAAATTGTGATTGGATTTCTGGAAATGTAATTGGTGTTGATGGTGGAGAAGACATTGTTGGTTTTGTCACAGAAATACCAACTAAAAAATAACTCATCCATGTTACAACTCTATAGGGAGGAATAAATGATTGATTTCACTTTTACAGAAGAACAACAAATGCTTAGAGAAATGGTTCGAGAGTTTACGAACAATGAAATCAAACCAATTGCTAAAAAGATTGATGAAGAAGAAAAAATTCCTGAAGAACTCATTAAAAAAATTGCGGACCTTGGTTTACTTGGTGCCTCTTTCCCTGTTGAATATGGTGGTGGTGGATTTGGTGAAGTTGGTTACTGTATCATACAAGAAGAAATATCCCGTGGTTGTTTGAGCACTGCAACTTTTATAGGTGCACATCAATCAATTGGTACTAACGCTATATTTATCGGTGGAAATGAAGAGTTAAAACAAAAATATGTTGTGCCTCTTGCTCAAGGTAAAATGATAGCAGCTTTTTGTTTGACTGAATCACAGGCAGGTTCAGACTCATTTAATATTAAAACCAGAGCTCAACTTGATGGTGATTATTACATTTTGAATGGTGAAAAGCTTTGGATTACAAATGGTGGAATTGCAGATGTTCTCTCTGTTTTTGCAAGAACGGAAAAAGGTATTAGTGCTTTTGTCGTTGAAACTAAATGGGAAGGTGTGAAAATCGGTCCAGCCGAAAAGAAAATGGGAATTCGTGGAAGTACAACAAATCCAATTTCTTTTGAAAATGTTAAAGTACCAAAAGAAAACTTAATTGGACAAGAGGGAAGAGGATTTTTAATTGCAATGAAAACGCTCGATGCAGGTAGACTTGGACTTGGAGCCGCTTGTATTGGTTCAGCAAAAGAATTACTTGAATTATCAACCAAATATGCGAAAGAAAGAATTCAATTCGACCAACCAATAAGTAATTTTCAAGCAATTCAATTTATGCTTGCCGAAATGACGACACTAATTTATGCAATGGAATCGATGGTTTATCGCACTGCAGCAAAATACGATAAGGGTGAAAATGTAACGAGAGAAGCTGCAATTGTAAAACTTTTCTGTTCCGAAGCACTTGATAAAATTGTTGACTATGCTGTTCAAATTCATGGTGGAATGGGTTACTCAAGAGAGTTGCCAATTGAAAGAATGTATCGCGATGCAAGGATTAATCGAATATTTGAAGGAACAAATGAAATTCAAAAAGGAATTATCGCAAGAGATATAATTAAAAAGAATGGTAAATTTTAACTAAATAAAGGAGTAAATATGAAACCAATTGAAGTAACTGATGATAATTTTCAAAAAGAAGTACTCGAATCGTCAATTCCAGTCTTAGTTGATTTCTGGGCTGTTTGGTGTGGACCTTGTAGATTAATTGCACCTGTTATAGAAGAATTAGCAAAAGAATATAATGGAAAAATGAAATTCGCAAAACTCGATGTTGATGTTAATCCTAAAACAGCTATGCAATATGGGATTAGATCTATACCAACATTAATGATATTTAAAGATGGTAAAGTAGTATCATCTTTAATTGGAGCAGTACCAAAACCTAAGCTCGTTGAAGAAATAAGTAAAGTATTAAATAGCTAAATAATATGAAAAAAATTCTTATTACCGATCCGATAGAAAAAACTTGCATAGATATTTTGGAACAGTCGAACTTTCAAGTTGACTATAGACCTGGATTAAAAGAAGACGAGATTGTTGGAATTGTTAGTGATTATAATATTCTCATTGTCAGAAGTGGAACGAAAGTAACAAAAAAAATTATTGATAACTCGACTTCACTTGAATTGATTGCTCGCGCAGGTGCTGGTGTTGATAATATTGATGTAAATGCAGCAACGCATCGTGGAATAATTGTAATGAACACTCCAGGTGGCAATACACTTTCAACTGCCGAGCATACCATGGCTTTACTGCTTAGTATGTGTAGAAATATTCCAAGAGCCAATAATGATTTGAAAAGTGGAATTTGGGATCGAAAAAAATACTTAGGCACTGAGCTTTTCGGAAAAAAGATTGGAATTATCGGACTTGGTAAAATTGGAAAAGAAGTTGCAATTAGATGTAAAGCATTTGGAATGGAGGTATTGGGCTACGACCCAATGATTACGCAAGATACTGCGCAAAAGTTAGATGTCAAACTTGTAAGCTTGGAAGAATTATTTAAACATTCTGATATCATTACTGTTCATGTTCCATTATCAAGTGAGACAAAAAATTTAATTAATAAAAGCATATTTGATAAGTGTAAGTATGGAGTGAAAATTATCAACTGCGCTCGTGGTGGAATCGTTAATGAAATAGATTTGCTTGAAGCTTTGAACGAAGGAAAAGTTTCAAGTGCAGCTTTAGATGTATTTGAAGTTGAACCACCAATTTTTCCTAACGATTTAATTTCACATCCCAATGTTATTGTTACCCCTCATATAGGAGCTTCAACTAAAGAAGCTCAAGAGAAAGTAGCTATTCAAATAGCTAATCAAATAGTTGAATTTTATAAAAATGGAATATTAATTGGTGCAGTCAATGCTTTTTCTTTAGAAAAAAATATTACTGATGAAATTCGACCATTTATTGAATTAGCTACTACACTTGGAAAGTTTTTCTCCCAAATTCATTCTGGTAATGTGAATGTAATTAAGCTTAAATATTTTGGTTCACTCCTTCATAAATATCGAGAGACTTTAACTGCTGCTTTCCTAATCGGATTTCTTTCGAAAAAAATTACAGGCTCAGTAAATTTTGTAAATGCACAAATCTTAGCGGAAGAAACTGGAATCAGAGTTGTTGAATCAATTGAAGGTGAGCACATTACATACAAAAATCTAATGACAATTGAAGTTGATGACAAGGGCTACTTTAATTTATTAAGTGGTACAGTTTACGGAACAAAAGAATTAAGGATTGTGCAAATAAACGAGTTTTCAATGGATATACATCCAAGTAATTATATGCTCTTATATGAAAATGTTGATAGACCTGGAATGCTCGCAGCAGTAGGAAATATTTTAGCAAAAAATGATATAAATATAGCAGGATTATCGTTAGGTAGAACTAAAATTGGTGAAAAGGCATTGACTTTGATAAATCTCGATTCTAAATTAGCAACCCAAGTTATTGACGAAATAAAGATGATTAATGGCATTGGAAATGTGTTTAATATTGAAATGTAAAGAGTGGTACTTGACAAAAATATTTTTCTTGATTATTATGTATTAAAATAGAATGAAAAGAATTAGAGAGAACTCAAATAATCAAATCATCAACCACAAATAAATAAAGGAGAGCGCAATGCTTAAAAAATCACTTACCATATTTGTTCTTCTTTTCGTTACCACATCGTTGGTATTAGCTAATACAGGAGTAAAAGTTGCAAAAGATATTCCTGTATTTAAGAAGCAAATTGCTGGTGAATTGGACCCATCCAAAGTTATTTACTTGAAAACAAAACCACCAAAAATTTTGGGTGAGACCGTAATCACAACTAACTACGATTATTTCTCAAACTCAATTATTCGTGACCAAATCGTTTACGATAGAACCACTGAAACTCCACATCTTTTCAACATGGTTCGCCCATTTAACCCAGCTGCACCAACAATTCGTCATGTTGTCCACTCATTTAAAGTCAGTGGTGACTGGGTAAGCCAATCTGTAAGCCAAGGATCAACTTCAAACAATGCTGGTGGTTGGCCATCAATCGATTTAGGACTAACGGGATTATCACTTAAGGGAACCGTTGCAATGGTATTCCACACCACAAATAGATTAGCAATTTGGAATGGTTCGACCGGTTATAACTATACATTGTTCCCTGGTGGTGATCCATTAGATCCTACACTTCAAATTGTTGGTGATAAAATGTTTATGGCATCATCAGGAAATAGAACACAATATTACTTTTTTAGATCAGATGACTTAGGTCAAACCATTGTAAGATTTGACTCTATTAGTAGATGGTCTCCACAACCGATTTTCTATAAAGCAAATGGTGTTGTTGAAGTTAATGCTGCAAAATCTGCAAATGAAAGATTCTTTATGTACTTAGGTGCAAATGAAGGTGGTGTTGGTTCGACTCAAGGTCATATTTATGCAGGTTGGCCAAAAGATTCTGCAGATAATGTATGGATAATTTATTCTACAAACGGTGGAAATACTTTCCAAGGTCGTTCCATTGGTTGGGATGGAGAAATTAACGCAGTCCCCGGATACATCCAAGGTTATGCTCCATTATTTGAAAACTTCGGTCAGATTGATGGTGCAATTGATAACAATGGTAAAATGCATGTTGTTGCAAATGGTTACGGTTTGAGATTAGAAATTATTAATGATACTGTTTATTCGCGTGGAAGTCTATTCCCAGTACTTTATTGGAATTCACAATTAAATACCTGGAAAGCTTTAACATACATTCATCCAACTACTGGTGTTAGATTGGATACAATTCAAGCAATTGGTTCATACTATCCAACAAATGCAATTGGTCAATCTTATCCAAGTGTATCAGTTAGCCCAGATGGTAAAGTAGTATTCTTGATGTGGACAGGTCCACAATTAACTGCGACTGGTGGATTGGATACTGCAGCAAACGGTGCAGCAACACCAGTTATGTATTTCTGGAGAGATTTGTATTTCACCTATTCAGTCGATGGTGGTAACACATTCAAACCAGTTCAAAAATTCCCAGAATGCGAGAATGATAAGAGTGAAACTTACGGACATGCTGTTCAACATTTAGAAAAATTGAACGATACTACTTACCGTGCTCACATTGTTTATCTTGCAGACTTAACAACTGGTGTTGGACCATTTGACAACGTTTTAACAGACAATCCTATCGTTTACACTACTTATGATATTATTGCACCAGTTCAGACAAGCGTTGATGATCCAAATGTTGTAAATACCTTCTATCTCTCACAAAACTATCCGAACCCATTCAACCCAACTACAAATATTAAGTTCTCTATTGCTCAAAAATCCCATGTTACTCTCAAAGTATTTGATGTGCTGGGTCGTGAGGTTGCAACATTAGTTAATGAAGTTAAAGATGCAGGACAATACACTGTAAAATTTGATGCTAAAGATTTACCAACTGGTGTATATTTATATACATTAAATGCAGGCGATTACTCAGTCACAAAGAAGATGATGCTTGTTAAGTAATCTTTTGTTTGTCACAGGGGAGAGTGGTTTAAACTCTCCCCACTCTGTTTAAAATTTCGAAACTACAAAAGTTAAACAATAGAGAGGGAGAAATAATGAAAAAGTTTCTACTCGTCGTTTTGGCTTTTTCCCTTATGTTTGGGATTACTTATGCCCAGACATCAACGGGAAAGTTAGCAGGTAAAGTTACGGATGCGAGAACAGGTGACCCACTTCCAGGAGCTAATATATTAATCATGGGTACTGAGTTAGGTGCTGCTACAAACGCTCGTGGCGAATATTTCATTATAAATATTGTTCCTGGAACTTATGATGTTCGTGTGAGCTTCGTTGGATATGCTACTCAAATAATTAAAGATGTTCGTATTGTAGCAGGTATAACAAAAGAATTAAATGTTTCACTTGAAGAGGCAACTGCTGAATTAAAAGAAATTGTAGTTACTTCTCAAAGGACTTTCTTTGAGCAAAAAGCAACAAACACTGTCAAAGTAATAGATAAAGAAGAAATTTCAAGAGTACCAGTGAGGGGTGTTCAAAAAATTGCAGCTCTTAATGCAGGTGTTGTTATGGAAGAAGGTTCAGGAGGAGTTGATGGTAACGCTACCATCAATGTCAAAGGTGGAAGAGGCAACGAAGTTTTATACATTATTGATGGTGTTGTTCAAAATGACCCATATTGGAATGCTGCCTTCACTCAAGTTTCAAACTCAGCAATCGAACAAATTTCTTTCCAAATTGGTGGATTTGATGCAAAGTATGGTCAAGCACAAAGTGGTATAATTAATGTTACTACAAAGAGTGGCGGTCCTTTGTACTCCTTCTTTGGTGATGTAGTAACAAGCTCTTTTACTGATGATTATGGCTATAATCTTTATACAGTAAATCTTGGCGGTCCTTTTGTACCAAACTTCAGTAAACATACATTCTTCTTCTCAGCAGAAAGAGGATGGTTCCTTGATCAAGATCCAAGAGCTATTCCAATTACATTTAATTCACCAATTAGAACAGGCGGTGCTCTTTACATTGTGAATGTTGATGGTTCTGAAGTGAAATGGGAACCAGGAATGGAAATTCCCGCTGGTGCAAAGGTTAAAATGAAAGATGCAACATTTAGCTCGGGTCCTTTCACTTATAAATATAAACCACATAACACTCGTGGAACTTGGAGATTTACTGGAAAAACATATCATGACTTTGGTTTATTTACACTCAGATTCAGCGCAATAGTTAATACAATTAATCGTAGATTATTTGACTATAGCTATGTGAAAAACAATTCATTTATGAACCCTGTTTATGAACAACAGAATTATTCTTACTCCGCACGAATTAGCCAAAATATCAGTTCTAATTCCTTCTGGAATTTGAACTTTGGTTATAAAATTTTCAAAGACAAACAAACTCACCCAATCTTTGGTGATGATTTAGAGAAATGGGGTGATACACTATATAATCCATATTATAAATTCTTAGGTTTCAGACAAGGTTTCGCTTTTGATACAGATTCTATTGGTATTTTTTATGATGAAGGTTCATTCGGTTATGCTTATAGTAAAAACGCAAACTATGCATACCAAATTGATTTTGACTTTACATCACAAATTGGAAAACATTTGTTAGAATTCGGTGTGGGTGCTCAACTGCATGAATTACATAGATATTCAATTGGACCTTTAGCTATTGCTCGTAATATTCGTGCAACACCACAAGACCCATTAGTGAAAGACAAATTCACAAGATATAAGGAAAGAATTCCATTCTATTGGGGTTACAATATCTATGGTGATTCATTCACTGAAGGAGATAGCGTAATTCCACCAAAACGACCAATTATTGCTTATGCATATATTCAAGATAGATTTGAATTACCAGACCTTGTAATCAATTTCGGTTTGAGATTTGATTATCTAAATTCCAAGAGTGATGTAATTAAAGATCCAAACAGACCATTTAGATTTGGTAACCCTGACCTAATTGACCCTGAAGACTTTGAACCGAAGAAACCTGAATTTTACATCAGTCCGAGATTAGGTATCGGTTTCCCAGTTACCACTACCACTGTTTTCCATGCACAATATGGTAAATTTATTCAAGCCCCATCCTTAGCTGATATTTTCACTTGGCAAAGACATTTTGAAGTACTTAAGACAGATGGTAATAGATTAGCAAGAACTGGACATATTACAAGTGAAGTTACAACACAATATGAGTTAGGATTTAGACAAATATTTGGTGATAATGTTGCAGCTTTAGGTTTAACTGCTTTCTATAAGAACACCAAAGGATTAATTAACTGGTCATCAACATTTTACTACAGACCAAGTGGTGAAATGGATAGTTACTTCGGACCAACAAATACCGATTTTGGTACAATCAAAGGATTAACATTAACAATTGACCTTGCAAGAATTCAATTCTTTGCATTATCGTTTAACTATACATATCAAATTGCAGAAGGTACTGGTTCATCAACTAGCTCTTCTTATGTAGCAACATTCAGAAACCCAGATAGAGAAATTCCAAAAGTTATTGCACCGTTAGATTTCGACCAAAGACATACTGGTACAATCATTTTTGATATGTTTATTCCTGAAGGTAAGTTAGGAATTTTTGAAAGAACTGGATTAAATGTTGTTGCAGAATTTGCTAGTGGAAGACCATACACACCACTTGAAATGCAAGATATTTCTCCAGCAGGTGGTGGTGAAACAAACTATGGCGATACAAAAGGATATGTTAATAGTAGATTTGGCCCAGGTAGATTCCGAGTTGATATGAAGCTTGAAAAGACATTCAAAGCATTTGGAAATATGTTAATTACACCATACCTCTGGATTGATAATGTATTTGATGCTGATAATATCGTTGAAGTTTATCGATCAACTGGTAGTCCATGGACAACTGGGTATTTGAAAACTGCAAAGGGCCAGGCTGTACTGAGTGGTCATAAATATCCACAATATTATCAAGCTGATTACGAAACTCTTGAGAAGAATCCTAATAACTTTGGTATTCCTCGACAAATTAAGCTTGGTCTAAAAGTTAACTTCTCAGGAATTAAATTTTAATTAAAGGAAGGAAGAGAGATATGAACAGAGAAAAAAGAATTAAATATCTAATCTTTACCTGGCTTATTCTTCTTTCGATCGGAAGTATGGTAGGTTTCTACTCAGTAGAAAAGGGAAAAGATGGACAAGGTTCAAGCCAGAGACTTGATAAGACTACAAGAGCTTATTATATGAAAATTAATAACATTGAGCTACCATTGAACAACGCAGGTGTTATTGCTGATGTAACCATACCCCCTTATACTTCCGAAGGTAAGTTTGATGGGCTACCGTTTTTGTTCTCTTCAGGTTTTGCAATGTCTGGATATGTTGACTTAGGACAACCTACTGAATTTTTGTGGGCAAACGCTGTTGCAACTGCATCGAGAATTAGGGATTATCAAGCTGGTCCTGTGAAGGCAGATGGAACGCCTTCAGATCCAAATGACCCAAAACATGTATTATATATTGTAAGGTCGGATGAAGAACCCTTTGGTCCATCTTGGCAAGAATGGAAAGATGCTGTAGCTTTGGGTGCAGAATTTTATGATGGTGATAAAAATGGAAAATATGAGCCCGTTGATAAAAATGGCAATGGTATGTGGGATCCTGATGAAGACCGTCCTGATTTACTTGGTGATGAAACTGTTTGGTGTGTAATTAACGATGGTGTTCCCGCTAAGGACCGTAGATATACAGATGTTAATCCATTAGGAATAGAGATTCATCAAACAGTTTTTGGATTTGCTTCATCTGGTTTGTTAGGTAATATTTTATTTGTTCGATACAAGGTAATCAATAAGAATGCACAAGGAAAAGTTTTAGATAGTGTTTATTTCAGTGTTTGGGCTGACCCTGATATTGGAGATTATACAGATGACTTAGTTGGTTGCGATGTTCCAGCATCTGCTTCAGGTTATCCAAAAACTCCACCTGAAGGTAGAAATGCAGGATATGTTTATAATGAAGGTTCAGATCCAACTTATGGTCCAAATCCACCAACTTTCTTAATTGATTTCTTCCAAGGTCCATTTGTTCAAACTGGTAATAACGCAGATACTGCGTTTAACATTAAAGGACCATACTTAGGAATAGATACATTAGTTGGATACAAACAACTTGGTATTAGTTCTTTCTTACAATATTTCCAATCAACACCGCCAGATCAAGCTGATCCTGCAAATAGATTTGAGTTAAGATATTATACCTTAGGATATAATAGACAGGGTAGACCACTTAATCCATGTACTTGGGGATTTGGTAGTGTAGTTGGTGGTGTAAATTGTAATAATGTTGATCCAAGATTTTTCTACTCTGGAGATCCTCATAGAAATATTGGATGGATTCAAACCACTGCTGCTGATGAAAGAATGATGGTTAATACAGGAAAATTTAGATTAAGACCCTATTTAGATACAGTAATTATTACTGCTGCTTATGTAGTTGGAAGAAGTACAAGTGCAACTGCAAGTATTGAAGAAGCTAAAAGAATTTCTGATTTCGCACAATTTATTTATGACCAAAACTTTAAATCACCACCTGCTCCTCCAGTACCAAAAGTTACAGCTATCACAACTGAAAATTCAATTGAATTAGTATGGAAAACATCTGAAGCAGTTGGATTTAGAGATAAGACTGTAGCATATGATATGAGATTTGAAGGATTTGAGCTATGGACATTCAGAACAAATTCAGTTGGTGATGTATTTGGTGGTGTTCAAAATGCGAAGATTCTTGAGCGATGGGATGTTAAGAATAAAATTGACGATGTTTTACAACAAGACTCAAAAACTGGAATTATTAGTACAATTCATAAAAAAGGAATTCAATTAGATACCAACATTTATTTAGATCCTGTAAGAGGTTACATACGATACAAGATTACAACTGACCCATGGACTGGTGGTCCAATTGTAAAAGGTAAGAAATATTACTTTGCTCTTGTGACCTATGCATTGAACCATGATGTTTTAATTCCAGTAAATCCAGGTGCACCAACAAGTAATTACTACATTAGTGGAGCTGCATTCGTTGGAAATACCGTTTCTGTTAAGAAAATAATTAATGATGGTATTATTCCAGGTCAAGATTTGAATGATCCATACAACTTTAATCTGCCAACAACTGTAGCTGGTGCAACTGAAGCTACTGCATTTTTTGATGAAGTAGAAAAATCAAAACTTACTGGCGATAACTATGAAATAACATTTAGTAGAGACCCATCCTCTACTTTGTATTTCATGACTTGGTCTTTGAAAAACTTAACTAAGAATCAAACATTGATTTCAAATTCACGTGTATATTATAACTTGTTGCCAGATGATCAAAAATCAACTACGCCAATTGTTGATGGTGTTTCAATTAGAATCAATTGGGTACCTGCCGAGATAAAGTCTCCAATTAGATCGTTGAAAAATAACTGGTTAAGAAATTTTGTAAAGAACAGTACTGGTGTATTCTATCTTGCAAATGATATAACTTCAGATACAATTTATGGTTTAACTCCAATAACTGTAAGCAACAGGTTAGCTGTGGATAGGCATGGTAATTTCAGCGCTGATAAATTAGGTCAGATTGAAATCAGATTTAGCTCACAAAGTAACTTTGGCAAAGCATATAGATTTGTTTCCAATACAACTGCAAATGTGTATAGATCAGGATATTTATCTACCAGTCCAAATAAACGCTGGTGGATTGATGTTCCTTTCCAAGTATGGATGGTTGATCAACGAAAAGGTATAAACAGACAACTAGCCTGTGGTATTATGGAATATGTTCCAAGCGGTGGTAAACCAGATGGTGTATGGGATCCTGACACAAATATTGCGGCAACCAAAGAATATATCATAATCTTTGACCAAGATTATGATCCAAATATGAGACAGAGAGAATATATTGGTGATACAACTTCAACAAGCACAGCTCGTGCTGCAAGTTTGATGGGATGGAATCCTGCTGCTGATTTCAACTTTAGTGCTGAACAATTAAATCGCGCAAGAGCAAGGTGGCTCGGAGCTATTTATCTTGTTGCATTAGAAAAGAGAACCTCAGCTGATACTTGGTCTGATGGAGATAAAATTGTAATACCGATAAGCTATCCAATTACACCTGCTGATAAATTTACATTCAAAACAACACCAGCTGGAACACCTGTATCAATGGAATACAAGAAATCGTTATTTGATAGAGTGAATGTCTATCCTAATCCATTGTATGCTTATAATCCTGCAGTAGGTTATTATGGTGATGTTTCTAATCCAAAGAACGATGAGCCATTTGTAACATTTACGAATTTGCCTGAGGAAGTGACGATTAAGATTTATACATTGTCTGGACAATTATTACAAGTTCTTTATAAGAACGATAAGAAGACAACTTTGAATTGGAATTTGAAGAATAAAGATGGATTAAGAGCTGCATCAGGTGTATATCTTGCAGTTGTATCGTCACCTGGATTAGGAGAGAAAGTTTTGAAGTTCTCCATCATTCAACCTCAAAAGCAAATTAAACGATTCTAACAAGAATGAGGGAAAAAGTCATGAAAAAGATAAGTTTTTTAATCTTGATTTTGTTAATTAGTTCAAATTTAACCTTTGCGGGAGATGTCTCCCGTAAAGGTACAAATGGAGCTGAACAATTGCTTGTGCCTGTAGGAGCTAAGAGTATTGCTACTGGTGGAGCATTTTTAGGTGATGTTAAAGGTGTTGAAGCAATTTATTATAATCCAGCTGGATTGGATTTGGCAGGTCGTTCAGAAGCAATGTTCAGTTATATGAACTATTTAGCTGATATTAAGGTATCTTATTTCGCATTGAGCGCTAATTTAGGTGATTATGGTACATTTGGACTAAGCTTAAAATCATTTAACCTTGGTGATATTCCTATTACAACATTTGAACAACCAGATGGAACTGGCGCGACTTATTCTCCAACTTTAATTACAGGTGGTTTAACCTATTCAAAGCAGATTACAGATAGAGTTTCTGCTGGTGCAACTGTCAAAGTTATTTATGAAGCAATTACGAATGTTTCGGCAACTGGTGCTGCATTGGATTTTGGTGTCCAATATCAATTCCCGAATAATATGAGATTAGGCGTTGCTGTTACAAACATTGGTACTAATATGAGATATAGTGGACCAGATATGCAGCAAAAAATGGAAATTCCTGGTAACCCTCCAGGATTTGGATTCGGTGTATTTGAACCATCGACAGAAGAATTCCAAATTCCAAGTTATTTTGAATTAAGTACATCTTATAAATATGATTTCAACCAGCAGAACTATTTAATGTTTGCTGGAAAATTTACAAACAACAACTTCTTTGAAGATGTCTTGTCGTTTGGCTTGGAATACGGATTCTTGAATACATTCTTCTTGAGAGGTGGTTATAACTATCTTGTTGGAAGTAAACCAGAAGATAATTTATATGGTTTGACCTTAGGTGCTGGTGTGAGTTATAGTTTTGAAGGTTCAGTTTTCTTTGATTTTGATTATGCTTATCGTGCAGTTAGAGACTTTCCAACTGGTGCACAACATATATTCACAGTGAAATTAGGTTTGTAATCATTAACCAACAAGCTTGAAAGGAAGGCTACCAGAAGTTTGTTTATACTTTTGGTAGCCTTTATTTTTGAATATTATGAAAGGAAAAAATTTTTTAATCTTCGTATTAATTTTAATCTCAAATGCATTCGCTCAAAGATTGAGCGAAAATACTGTTTACATTGATTACTCAAGATTCAGATACAATTCTGATAGTGTTTATCTGGAAATTTATTATGGTATCTCTAATCGGGCTTTAACTTTTAAGAATAATTCAAATGAAGCTGAACTAAAAGTTTTTATACGAGATACCATTAATAATAATATTGTTGGATATCGGAATTTTAGAATTGTTAGTGAACAAAATGTTCAAAACGAAAATGAAAAATATTTGACTGGAATAATCGGTTTTAAGTTAAACAAAGGAAATTATTTAATTGATTTTACAGTAATTGATTATTTTGATACTCTCAATATTTACAAAGTTACATTTCCTATTAAAATTCAAAGTATAAGCACAAAAAATTTTGCAATTAGTGATATACAACTTTGCAGTAATATAATTGAAAACTCAGATAACCAAGAGTCATATTTTTATAAGAATACTTATGAAACATATCCAAATCCAAGTAATGTTTATGGGGAACAATTGCCAATGGTGTTTTATTACATAGAATTATATGATTTACAAAAATCAGGCAGTGAAAATAGTCTCAAATACATTGCTAAGGTAATTGATGCACAAGGTAGAGAAAAATATTCAAAAGAAAAGCTAATTCAACGTAGATATAATTCAATAGTTGAAGTTGGCGCAATTAATATTACGAAATTTTCAAGTGGTACATATACTTTAGCAATCTATCTTTTGGATTCATTAAATAATTTTGGCTTAGTTTCATCGAAAAAATTTTTTGTATTTAATCCTCACATTACTGAAGAATTACAAACCAGAAGAAGTGACGCAGATTTGCTCTCTTCTGAATTTAATGTTATGAGTGAAGAAGAATTAAATTTAGCATTTGAGCAATCGCGTTATATAGCATCAACCGATGAAATAAAAAGATGGAATTTGTTGAGTGATATTGAATCTAAGAGAGTATTTCTATTTAATTTTTGGAAACAACGAGACCCAAATCCGAACACTCCTGAAAACGAGAGAAAAATTGAATACTTTGATCGAGTTAGAAGAGCCGATGAAATGTTTAGAAGTGCTCGTGAAAAAGGATGGAGAAGTGATAGAGGTAGAGTATATATTGTTTATGGAGAACCATCTGAAATTGATCGATATCCAAACGAAATGGATGCATTCCCTTACGAAATATGGTCTTATAATAACATTGAAGGTGGTGTGATTTTTGTTTTTGGAGATATAACTGGAACTGGGCAAATGATTTTAATTCATTCGACACATCGTGGTGAGATGCACGATGAGAATTGGTTCCGTCGTGTTCAAAAAAGTCGTTAATTCTAAATAATGAAAAATAAGTTTGAATATTTTTTATTAAAGTTTCTTTCTTTTCTGGTATCTCGTTTAAGCTTAACTAATGCAAGAAGGCTGGCAAATTTGCTAGCCTTTATTTTTTTTTATTTCATTCCTATTAGAAAAAAGGTTGTTACTAAAAACTTAAAAATTGCCTTTCCATCAATATCAAATAAAGACTTAACAAGATTAACAAAAAAAGTTTATCAAAACCTCTTTATTGTGTTGATTGAAATTCTTTACCTTCCTTTTTTAAGTAAAGAAGAAATTGAGAAATTAGTGGAAGTACGAAATATTGATTTGGTTGAAAAAGCTTTACGAAAGGACAAAGGATTAATTTTTGTTTCAGCACATTTTGGAAATTGGGAAATAATGGCAATTGCATCCGCAATTAAAATTAACAAAACATTTTCAATAGTAATTAAACCATTAAGAAATCCTTATGTAGATGCATTCATTAATGATTGGAGAACGAAATTCGGTAATAAAGTTATACCATTAGGAATATCAGTAAAAAATGTTTATCGTGAATTACTTGAAAAGAAAGTAATTGCACTTTTAGCTGATCAACGTGCAAGTTTAAATTCTTTGGAAATGGAATTTTTTAGTAAGAAGACACATGTCTATGAAGGACCAGCGGTTTTGTCAATCAAAACTGGTGCGCCAGTTATCTTTGCTATTCCAATTCGCCAACCAAATAATATTTATTTAATTGAGCTAATTGAAATTCCAATACCTGAAAATGGTACTGAAAACGAAAAAATTTATAAGATGACTAAAAATTATATCACGATTCTGGAAAATTACATTAGAGCTTATCCTGAACAATGGTTTTGGTTTCACAATAGATGGAAACATTAGGGAGTAATTCCATAAAAAGAATTCTTGTAATTCAAACGGCTTTTCTTGGTGATGTACTTTTATCATTACCAATTGCACATCATCTAAAAAAAAATAATCCTGCTTATGAGGTTAGTTATTTAATTAAAAAAGAGTTATCACAAATTTCTGAAATCTTTCATCAAATTGATGAATACATTCTGATAGATAAATCAAAATATTTTTCTTCGATTAAAGATGTTTTGAAAAAAATACAGAATAAGTTTGATGTAATTATTGCTCCACATAGATCAAGTCGAACAGCATTAATTTCATTTTTTAGTAAGGCACCTGTTAGAATTTCTTTTGACAAATCGTCATTAAATTTTTTGTATACACACTTAATTAATTATAGAAAAGATTATCATGAGGTTCAGAGGAATTTAAGTCTTATCCAACCAATTGTTAAAGAGATTAATTGGAAAGAAAAAATATCTCTAAAACTTGATAATTATATTATGAATGATACTTTTATGAGTTGGAGATATGACAATAAAAAGATAATTGTAATTGCTCCAGGAACTAATTGGGAAACGAAAAGATATCCTGAATATTATTTTGGAATTCTTACAAAAAAATTTATTGAGCAGGGATTTAAAGTTGTTCTGATTGGAGCAAATCAAGATTTTGAAATTGGATTGAGGATTGAAAAACAAGTAAAGGATGAAGTTAATCTGCTTAATCTAATTGGTAAACTAACACTAAAAGAAAGCATTAGCTTAATTAATCTTTCTGATTTATTGATTTGCAATGATAGCGCACCAACTCACATGGCAGTATTTACAGATACACCAATATTAACAATTTATGGTTCAACGGTTCCTGGTTTCGGATTTTATCCCTTTAGAGATTTTGATAGAATTGTTCAAATAGAAAATTTATCGTGCAAACCTTGTGGGATTCATGGTCATAAAAAATGTCCTGAAAAACACTTTAAATGTATGATTGATTTAAAACCTGAAATAGTTTTCAAAGAAGCAGTCTCTATCTTAGAAAAAAAATAAAACATTATTCTTAATTTTGTATCGATGAAGCTAAATAAGTTTAAGAAAATATTCATCTTCAATTATGATTTAATTTTAGTTCCCAGAAATACATCCTCCAATAATAAAACATATCGCTTTACATCTTTCAAAGCATTACTTCTTATTTTGATTGTGTTAATTGTTTCAAATTTAATTTTGATTGCTCTAATTTCATACACACCTCTTGGTAGAATTTTACCTGAAACACCATTTTCGTCAAACGAAAATTATTCCCAAGTAATTGAGCTTAAACAGAAAGTTTTAGAACTTTCAAGAGAAGTAGAAAGAGTGCAGAAGATAAACGAAAGATTGAATCTTATCATTGAAGGAAAACCAATACCAATTGATCCAAGAGACTTAGATACAAATTATCAAAAAGAAAAAATGCGAAGAGATAGTTTACGAATCCTTCAGAGAAATAATTTTTCAAATAATATTTACCAAATTTTCAAATACTTATTAACAACTTTTATTTCAGAAAATTATCAAGGTGATGATACACAAAATCAAAAAGAATTTATCTTCTTCATCAAACCAACTGAGGGATTGATTACAAGAGGATTTAATAAAGACATTTCACATTTTGGAATAGATTTTGGTGTTCCTGTTGGTTCTGTAGTCCGTGCTTCTGCATCAGGAATAATTGTCTTCGCAGATTATACAATTAATGATGGTTATAAAATAATCATTTCGCATTCGAGAGGTTATTTTACAATTTATAAGCATTTAAGTCAGATTTTGAAAAAAGAGAAAGATTATGTAAAGCAAGGCGACATTATAGCTCTCTCGGGGAATACTGGCAAACTAACAACTGGTCCTCATTTACATTTTGAAATTTGGAAATACCAAACACCAATTGACCCACAAAAAATTTTGGTGGACTTGAAATGAAAAACAAATTAAAAACGATTGACGAGTTATCACTAATTGCAAAGCATTTAGATATTAAAGGTAACTTAATTGGAGCAGGAGATTTAAAGATAGATGGTAAAATTGAAGGAGATGTAACTCTTGATGGAAATTTGTTTCTATCGGACTCAGCTTCTATCAAAGGTAATATTAATGCGAATAATTTTGAATGCAATGGGATTGTAGAAGGAAACATATTTGTAAAAGAGAAATTAACAATAGGTTCGAAATCAAAAATAGTTGGTGATATAAAAACAAAAATTTTGATAATTGAAGAAGGTGCAGAGGTGAACGGCAAATGTATTGCTCTTAAAAATTATGAAGAGGAAAATTAACATTGTCTTCTAAGATTATTGATAATCAACGAAAGGTTATTGAAGGTTATAAAAAAATCGGACCATATCTCGGATTAGGAACTCAACTCGCAGCAACGGTCATAGTAATGTTTTATCTGGGTTATTGGCTTGACGAAAAATTTCAAACAAAACCAATTTTGGTTATAGTATTCTCAATGTTAGGTGCATTTGCTGCTATTTACAACTTTATTAGATCAGTATTAAAAATTTCAAATCAAGAGACAAAGAATAAAAAATGAGAACAGTCATAAAAGAATTTTTCATTTTTAATTTTTCACCATTACTTGTTGGTTATATTGTTGTAGCAGATCGAGTAATTTTGAAGAGCATTTTTTTTGGATGGGTGGTTGTGCTTATTAATTTTATTATTGGTCTTATTGCTTTTAATCTTTCGAAAAATCAAGACAATAAAAATTTCTTGAAAATTTATTTTGGTGGGATGATACTAAGATTAATTATTTTACTCATAATAATTTTTGGTACCTTAAAATTCATTGGAATAAATCCCATAAGTTTTTTATTTTCGCTATTCATTTTCTATATAATAAATCAGATCATCGAGCTAAGACATATAACTAAATCATTGACTAAGAGATGATAGATTCAACAAAAATAGTTGCTGATACTTTACATAATACAGAAAGCTCAAGTGGAAGTTGGATAATTGAGCATATTGTAGATAGTAATGTTTTAGATTTTGAACCATTTGGTGTAATTCACTTGCCAACTTTTCAGTTGAATTTATTTGGAATCACATTACATGTTGAAATAACAAAACATGTAGTTTTTCTCTGGCTTGCTGCATTTATTGTCGGTTCACTTTTGATATATACTGCTCGAAGTTATAAAAAAAGTTTTATTCCTCGTGGTGTTGCAAATCTTGTTGAAATGATTATTCAATTTATTAAAGATGAGATTGTAACTCCTACTATTGGAGAAAAATATGTCCCGTCGTTCCTTCCATTTCTTGGAACGGTTTTCTTTTTCATTCTAACTTGTAATTTACTTGGATTACTTCCATACGGAGCAACGGCAACATCGAATATTTCTGTTACCGCTTCTCTTGCTCTTCTTAGCTTTATTATGATTCAATTTGCTGGAATGAAGAAGAATGGTGTGATTGGATATTTCAAAGGATTGATACCACATGGAGTACCAGTTTTTCTATTGCCAATTATGTTTGTTGTTGAAGTCTTGGGATTGTTTACAAAACCATTCGCTTTGATGATTCGTCTTTTTGCAAACATGACAGCAGGACATGTCGTAATTCTTGCATTGATTGGTTTGATTTTTATTCTCAAAACACCTTTTATTTCACCCGTTTCAATTTTATTTGCGTTATTTATTTACTTGCTTGAATTGTTGGTTGCATTAATTCAAGCTTATATTTTCACAATGTTATCATCATTATTCATTGGAATGGCAATTCATCAAGAACATTAAAACAAAAAACGGAGGATAAAATATGGATCCATTATTATTTGCATATTTAGCAGCAGGTTTTGGTGCTGCATTAACAGTTATTGGTGCTGGTTTTGGTATTGGTAAACTTGCAAGTGCAGCAATGGAAGCCAGCAGCCGTCAACCAGAAGCACTTGGAGATATCAGAACTTCAATGATTATTGCTGCTGCATTGATTGAAGGTGTTTCTCTATTTGCTTTGGTTATTTGTATTCTTTTAGCCCTTAAATAAGAAGGAAATTAAAAATGTCTTTTAATTTTGGGTTGATTAATTTTCTCCTGCTCTATGGCGGTGGAGCAAAAGGTGGTTTACTTGATGTTAATCCTGGTTTAATCTTTTGGACCATCGTCACTTTTATAATCTTATTAATTATTCTTAAGAAAACTGCTTGGCAACCAATTCTAACAGCATTGAAAGAAAGAGAAGAAAGTATTCGCTCGGCTCTTGAGAAAGCTGAACGAGCACGCAAAGAAGCAGATGAGATATTCGAAAAGAATCAAAAAAGTTTAGCTGAAGCCGAAGAGCAGGTTAGAAAAATTATCAACGAAGGAAAAGAATACGCAAATAAGCTTAGAAATGAAATAATATCTCGAGCTAATGAAGAAGCTCAAAAAATGATAGATAACGCTAAACAAGAAATCGAGACTAAAAAACAGGAAGCGTTACTTGAATTGAAAGAGATTGTTGCAGATTTATCCATTCAAGCTGCTGAGAAGATATTGGAAGAGTCATTAGACAGAGAAAAGCATAAAAAATTAATTGAGAAGTTAATTCAAAATTTACCGAAAGGTTAATATGCTTTACACTAAAGTAACAAATCGATACGCCAAAGCAATTTTGGATTTATCTATTAATGAGAACAGGTTGGATGAGGTAAATAAAGATTTGGAGTTCGTTCTTAACACAATCTCTTCAATTCGAGAATTATCTCTTTTGCTTAAAAGTCCAATTGTGAAGAGGGATAAGAAGAGAAAAATTATTCATAATGTTTTCGAAGGGAAAGTTTCAGATTTGACTTTGAGATTTTGTGAATTGGTAATTACACGACAAAGAGCTGATTTGCTTCCTGAAATCATTAAAAGATTTTTTGAGCTTCGAGATGAATATTTTAACATAAAAACTGTTTCAGTTCAATCTGCAGTTGAACTCGAAGAAACGCACATTAATCAACTGATAAATATTCTTGAAAAACAATTGAATAAAAAAGTACGACTTTCATTTAAGGTCGAACCCAAATTAATTGGTGGATTTATTGTTCAAATTGATGATACTGTAATTGATGCATCAATCAAACATCAACTTGAACTTTTAAGGAAAAAATTTTTATACGGAACTGAAAAATTGAATTAGAAACAAAAGAGGTAAAACGCAATGGCAGATGTAAGACCTGATGAAGTTTCTGCAATTCTTCGCAAAGAGCTTGCTGGATTTGAATCTGAAGTTGATACTTATGATGTAGGTACAGTTTTAGAAGTTGGAGATGGTATTGCTCGAATTTATGGGCTTACTAAGGTTATGGCAAGCGAATTAGTTGAGTTTCCTAATGGTGTTTTTGGAATGGTATTGAACTTAGAAGAGGATAATGTTGGTGCAATTCTCTTCGGTGACGATACACAGATTAAAGAAGGTGATATCGTAAAACGAACAAAGAGAGTTGCCTCAATTCCAGTTGGTGAAGAATTATTGGGAAGAGTTGTAAATCCATTGTGTCAACCATTAGATGGAAAAGGACCAATAACGACAAATCAATATCTTCCTATTGAACGAAAAGCTTTAGGTGTGATTTATAGACAACCAGTTAAGGAACCACTTCAAACTGGTTTGAAAGCAATTGATGGAATGATTCCAATTGGAAGAGGCCAGAGAGAATTAATTATTGGTGACCGTCAAACTGGAAAAACTGCCATTGCTATTGATACAATAATTAACCAGAAATGGACTCATACTGAAGAAGCAAAGAAATATGGTGTTAAACCAGTTTATTGTATATATGTAGCAATTGGTCAAAAAGGTTCTTCAGTTGCACAAGTTGTTGCAAAGCTCGAAGAAGAAGGTGCAATGGATTATACAACAGTAATTCTTGCAAGTGCAAGTGATCCGGCACCAATGCAATTTATCGCTCCATATTCAGGTGCAACGCTTGGTGAATTTTTCAGAGATAATGGTAAACACGCTCTTGTTATTTATGACGATTTATCAAAACATGCTCAAGCATATCGTCAAGTTTCATTGTTATTGAGAAGACCACCAGGAAGAGAAGCTTATCCTGGAGATATTTTCTACCTTCACAGCCGCTTACTCGAAAGAGCATCAAAACTTAGCGATGAACTTGGTGGTGGAAGTTTAACAGCCCTTCCAATTATTGAAACTCAAGCAGGTGATGTTTCAGCTTACATTCCAACAAATGTAATTTCGATTACTGATGGACAAATTTATCTTGAACCAAATCTATTTAATGCTGGTGTTCGACCTGCAATTAATGTTGGAATTTCAGTTTCAAGAGTTGGTGGTAATGCCCAAATTAAAGCAATGAAAAAAGTTGCTGGAAGATTGAGATTGGATTTGGCACAATACCGTGAACTTGAAGCGTTCGCAAAATTTGGTTCTGACCTTGACCAAGCAACACAAAAACAATTGCGACGAGGACAAAGACTTGTTGAGCTTCTAAAACAAGACCAATACAAACCAATGCCAGTTGAAAAACAGGTTGTATCTATCTTCTACGGTACTTCAGGATATCTTGATCAAATACCAGTTCAAGATGTTAGAAGATTCGAACAAGAAATTCTTGAGTATATCGAATTAAAACATAAAGATATCTTATTGGAAATATTAGAGACTAAAGACCTGTCAGATAAATTAATCGAAAGATTAAAACAAATTGGTGATGAATTTCTTAAAACATTTAAGAAAAGTAGCTAATGGCAACACTAAGAGAAATTAGACGAAGAATAGTCGGAATAAAAAGCACGCAGCAAATTACAAAAGCAATGAAAATGGTTGCTGCTGCAAGATTAAGAAGAGCGCAAGATGCAATCTTTAAATTTCGTCCTTATGCTAATACAATCACTCATCTTTTGGACAATTTGATTTCTAATATTTCTGAATTGAATAATCCTCTTATACAAGTTAGAGAAGTCAATAAAATTACTTTGGTTGTTGTTACATCTGATAGAGGATTGTGTGGTTCTTTTAATTCAAACCTCTTACGATTTACCGAAGAATATATCAAAACTGAATTAAAGAATTACTATCAAAGTAACAATCTTGAAATAGTTTGTATTGGTAAGAAAGGGCACGATTATTTAAGTCGAAGGAAATATCCCGTAATTGAAAGTTACTTGAATGTTTTTTCGAATTTGAATTATGAAAAATCAAGTGAAATTATTTCTAAGTTAACTAATAACTACCTTGATAAGAAAACAGATAAAGTTATTTTCATTTATAATGAGTTTCGATCAGTAATAAGTCAAGTAGTTAAAACAGTTCAAATTCTTCCAATTCAAGTTGAAAAGAAAGAAGAAACAAAAATTTCTGGTCTCAAACCAATAATTGAATTCATATACGAACCTGAAAAAGAGAGAATTTTAAGTACTCTATTACCAAAATATTTAGATGTTCAGATGTGGCGAATATTACTTGAATCAAATGCATCAGAACAAGGTGCGAGAATGACTGCAATGGATAACGCCACGGAAAATGCAAAAGAATTACTTAAAGTTCTTAGCCTTTCTTACAACAAAGCGCGTCAGGCAGCAATTACGAAAGAATTACTCGAAATTGTTGCTGGTGCCGACGCAATGAAAGAACAGGGGTAATGCCCAAATTATTATTTTTTAAATCTATTCCGTAATTTTGTAAGCTTTAATCAATAATAATTATGTTCGAAGAATTAACTCTAAAATTAGAAACGGCTTTCAAGAAAATCCGTGGTCAAGGCAAACTAACGGAGAAGAACATTTCAGATGCATTACGAGAAGTACGCCGAATTTTGATAGATGCTGATGTTAATTACAAAGTCGCAAAAGATTTCATTGAAAAAGTCGAGAAAAAATCCCTTGGCAAAGAAGTAATTGCATCAATTACTCCTGGGCAATTAATTATCAAAATTATTAATGATGAATTAATTGAACTTTTAGGTGGAGTTACCTCACCTCTTGTTTTAGCAAATGTTCCGCCATCAATTTATTTATTAGCAGGATTGCAAGGTTCAGGTAAAACAACCTTTGCAGCAAAATTAGCAAACTATCTTAAGAAAGCAGGACAAAAACCTCTTCTTGTTGCCTGTGATATTTATAGACCTGCAGCGGTTGAACAATTAAAACAGCTTGGAAAACAAATTGATATAGATGTTTTTCATATTGATAGTAATCCTGTAGATATTGCTTTACAGTCACTTAAATATGCAAAAGAAAATAATTACAATGCTATTGTAATTGATACTGCAGGACGACTTCACATTGATGAACAGATGATGGAAGAAATTGCGAAGATAAAAGAAACGGTCAAACCCACTGAAACTTATTTTATTGTTGACTCAATGACTGGTCAAGATGCTGTTAATACTGCAAAAGCTTTTCATGATAGAATAAGTTATGACGGAATTGTTTTAACAAAACTTGACGGTGATACAAGAGGTGGATGTGCTCTTTCAATTAGAGCTGTGGTCAATAAACCAATAAAATTTGTTAGTGTTGGCGAAAAATTAGACTCCATTGAAGTATTTCATCCCGATCGAATGGCTTCGAGAATATTAGGAAAGGGTGATATTGTTACTCTTGTTGAAAAAGCTCAGAGTGCTTTTGAAGAAAAAGAAGCAGAAAAATTAGAAGAAAAACTAAGAGCTAATAAATTTGATTTTGAAGATTTTCTTTCTCAACTAAAAATAATTAAACGTCTCGGTTCTGTTTCACAACTGCTTTCTATGATACCTGGACTATCGAGTATTCAAAAAAATGTTCAAGTTGATGAAAAAGTTTTTATTAAGGTAGAAGCAATCATCAACTCAATGACTAAGGAAGAAAGAAGAAATCCAAAGATACTTAACGCAAGTCGAAAAAGAAGAATTGCTCGAGGAAGTGGAACAAGTATTCAGGAAGTGAACAAGTTGGTAAAACAATTTGAAGAAATGCAAAAGATGATAAAAAAGCTTAACAGTATGGATTTTAATAAAGCATTTCGTAATTTTAATTTGAAACTAAACTAAGAATCATATGGAGGAATAACTTTGGCAGTAAAGTTAAGATTGCAAAGATTAGGTAAAAAGAAACAACCTTTTTATAGAATTGTCGCAGCAGATTCACGTTCACCTCGTGATGGTAGATTTATTGAAGTTGTAGGAACATACAATCCTCGACAAAATCCCCCAGAAGTAGTTATTAAAGAAGATAAAGCAATAAAATGGCTCAAGAATGGAGCTCAACCAACTGATACAGTACGAAGTCTCTTAAGAAGAGAAGGTATCTTATTAAAATATCATTTGATGAGAAAGAAGGTTGAGCCAGAAAAAATTGAAGCAGCATTACAGGAATTCAAAGAAAAACAAAAGGAAAAGCTTCAAAAATTAATAGAGAAGCCAAAACAGAAGAAAAAGAAAGGTGCCTCAGAAGGAAAAGGTGCAGCTTCTGAAGGTTGATGGCGGAAGCTAAATTTAGAGCCTCTGCCTGTTAAATACTCTTGCACCCCAATATGGAGGGACATACTGATGAAAGAATTCGTCGAAATGATGGCGAAACACCTCGTTGATAAGCCAGATGGGGTACAGGTCGAGGAGAAAGAAGTAACTGAAAATAAGATTGTTCTTACCCTTAAAGTCGCAAAAGAAGATATTGGAAAAGTTATCGGGAAGCAGGGTAAGACGGCTCAGGCAATGAGGGTGCTTTTAACTGCAGTTGCTGCTAAAGACGGCAAAAGAGCAATTCTTGAAATTGCTGATAAATAATTTTTTATTTAATGATTTTAATCGGTAAGATTGTTGGTCCTCATGGCATTAAGGGGACATTAAAGGTAAAACCTTTTACAGATTTTCTGGAAAGGTTTGAAAAAAATAATATTGTAAAAATTAGATTTGAAAATTCGCTCTTTGAATTTTTGATTGAAGAATCTTTTTTGCATAAAAATTTTATTTGCTTGAAATTGAAGGGAATAGAAGACATTAATCAAGCATTGAAATTTAGAAATTGTGATATTGTCATAAGTGAAGATGAATTAAAACAACTTGATGATAATGAATTCTATATTCATGATTTGATTGGACTGAAAGTATTGGGTGAAAGTAACGAAGAAATAGGTGTAATTACTGATGTAATTTCACTTGCCTCGAATGATATATATGAAATTGAATTGTCGAATAAGAAAAAAGTTTTCTATCCAGCGGTTAAAGAGTATATCGAAGAAATAAATATCGAGAAGGGAATAATCAAGATTAAAAACTACGAAGATTTTTTTGAAAGCAATGATGCGATTTGATTTAATATCTGCAGTTCCTGAAATACTTGAAAGTCCAATTAGTTACAGTATAATTAAGAGAGCAAGAGAGAAAGGCATAGTGGAAATTTATCTTCACAATTTACATGATTATGGTGATGGTAATTATAAGCAAATAGATGATAAGCCTTATGGTGGTGGTAGTGGAATGGTTCTTAAACCAGAACCAATTTATCGTTGTGTAAAAAAATTACAGAGTGAACGAGATTATGACGAAATAATAGTAACTTCAGCAAAAGGTGAAATTTTTAATCAAAGCGAAGCAAAAAGACTATCCTTACTTAAAAATGTGATAATAATTTGTGGTCACTACAAAGGAATTGATCAAAGAGTAATAGATATTTTTAATGCAAAAGAGATTTCAATTGGAAAATTTGTATTGAGTGGTGGAGAACTTCCAGCACTGGTAATTGTTGATGCTGTTGTTCGATTATTACCAGGAGCTTTGGGAGATAGTGAGTCAGCTTTAACAGATTCATTTATTGAAGATGATTATATTGAACCACCAATTTATACTCGACCACAAGAGTTTTTAGGATTAAGAGTCCCTGATGTTTTGCTTTCAGGTGACCATAAGAAGATAAAAGAATGGAAAGAAAGTTATTCAAAGAAAGTTGAATAAAATTTAATGGAGATGATAAAATGAATAAACTGGATCAAGTTAAAAAGATGCAGGTTCGAACAGACCTACCAAAGTTCAAACCGGGAGATAGAATTAATGTTCACTTCCGAGTTATTGAAGGAGACAAAGAAAGAATTCAACAATTTGAAGGAGATGTAATCTCTATCAGAGGAAGTGGAGTTGATCAAACATTTACTGTTAGAAAAATTTCTGATGGAGTTGGAGTAGAAAGAATCTTTCCAATGCATTCACCGAGAATTGCGAAAATTGAAATAGTTCGAGAAGGAAAAGTAAGAAGAGCAAAACTTTATTACTTAAGAAAACTTTCTGGAAAAGCAGCAAAAATTAAGAGTAAGTAAAGTTTAAATTTTATATGAAAAATAAAAAGGCTGTCAGATGACAGCCTTTTTTATTTAAGATAAATTAAAAATTAAATTGCTACATGAGAGACACTAAGCACATTTTCGTTGCTTGAAATTTGATTAAGCAATTCTTGTGGCAAAGGATCTTTAAGTTTCATTGTGCAGCACGCAACAATACCACCTTCAAAAATTACATTTTCAATTTCTTCAATATTAATATTAGCTTCTCGAATTATGTTGAGTACTGAAGCGAGGACACCTGGCTTATCATAATGTTTAACTACAAGTTGATATTTAGCATCAGTAATTCTTGCTCTGTTCACCCAGTGAGCAATTACTCCACTTGTTAAATAGTCTTTGATTATTCGCACGGTTTCTTCTGCAACGGCGTTTTGTGCTTGCTCTGTTGAAGCACCTATGTGATGAGTTACATATATGTTTGGATTAGATTGAAGTTTAGATGAAACAATGCCTGATTTTGCTTCGGGTTCATCCTTGAAAACATCAAGGGCAGCTCTTATTTTTTTATTTTCAACTGCCCACAACAGAGCATCTTCATCAACAATTTCAGCGCGAGATGTATTTATGAACAGCGCACCATCTTTCATGTAACTGAACATTTTTTGATCGAATAGATTTCTTGTTTGATCAGTAAGTGGTAAATGAACAGAGACTACATCGCAAAGTGGGAGTAGTTGATCCATTTCTGAAAAATCTTTAATGGCAACTCCTTCAATTCTTGAGATATCTTTACCATAAACATTCATTCCCAGTGCTAATGCTCTTTTAGCAACTTCTTTTCCAATATTTCCTACTCCAATAACACCAAGCGTTCTACCGTAAAGTCCCTGTGCTTTTGAGTATTTATCTTTATTCCAAATACCATTTCTAAAATCAATCACATTATCAGGAATCCATCTATCTAATGCAATCATTAATCCAATTGTTAACTCAGCTACGGCAATTGCATTTTTACCTGGACAATTACTAACATAAACTCCTTTACGATTTGCAGCAGCAATTGCGATGTTATTAACACCTGCACCAGCCCTTACGATTAAAGATAGATTTTTACTTTCATAAATTGTCTTCTCATTGACAACTGTTGAACGAACAACCAGTATATCAACTTCTTTTGCAGCTTCGGGTAAATCATTTTCACCGAGTTTTGGATTGTAAATCACTTCAAGACCTAATGCTTTTAGGTCTTCGATATATTTTTCAGGAAATTTATCAGCAATAAGTACTTTCATTTTACCTCCCAGAGATTTTATTTATTTGATTTATTTTTTTTGTCTTGATATTGAAAAGATATAGGTAAAGTGGAATCATGGAATTCACAAATTCATAATTTCCGCGCTCTAAAGATTTAATAGCTTTCAGTTTTTTCATCCTCTGTAAGAAATTATGAAGTTTTTTCTTTTCGGAAGGAGAGAGTTTTTGTTCCAATTCTTTTTTACTAAAGGATTTCTTAGGGATTTCAACGATTTTACTTAAAATAGTTCTATAGTCTTTACTCTGAATTGCATTTAAAACTTGCACATCGATAAATCTTCTTCCAATTTCTTCAGCAGCGATAAATATTCCTTGATAAGCATCATTAATATCTACAACTTTATCTTTATCAACCCAAAAACAACAATCACCAATTATGTGCATAATTTTGGGATAACCTGAAGAATACTCACAAATTAAATCCAAAGCGTTACTTTCGATTTCCATATCAACACTATTGAAAGCTTTTGAAAAAAATTCACTCATTTCATCTTTATTCATAGTTTCAATTTTAATAACATCAAATATTCTTTCAGTAGGGGGATGTAAACTTACAATTTCTTTTCTTCTCTCTTCAGTTCCACACAACATTAAAGTCAGAGGTAATGGACTCGTTGAAGTTGCATTTTCATCAACGAAAGTTTTAATGAAGTGTGCGAATTCAGGATTTTTAGATATTCCATTGATTTCATCTAATATTAAAAATATCCCTTTAAAGTTTTCCTCTTTAATTTTTTCAAACAGTGTTTTAAGAAATGGCAAGAAACCTTTTGAAATATCTAAAGCATCATTTTTAAGAGCTTCAAAATTTATAGAAAGACCGAACAACTCTTGTTTGCCAATATATTTCGATAAAAAATTCTTTATCTTATCTACAACTTTTTCGTTATAAAGCTGTTCTCTTAAAATTGTCTCAACTGTTTTTTGAGCTAACCCTTCGACTGAATTTGTATTTCCAAGAAAAACATGGATACCTAATAAATGATAATTTTTTTCTGCTAAGGTTTTTGAATAATTAGCTAGTGAACTTTTCCCAATACCATACTCTCCAGTCAAAAAAAGAACCTGCATCTTCCCTAAGGAACTTTGAACAAAAGATTTTTCAATTCTTGATAATTCATCTTTCCTGCCTGTAAATAACTCAACTGGAACTGGTTGACCTGGATAGAAAGGACTTCTACCTTTATTTTGAAAATCTAACATAGTTTTATCTTATTCTTTTAACATCGGTATTTTAATTCCAAATTTTTTTGCATTTTGAATTGCTCTTTCATAACCTGCATCAGCATGGCGGACAATTCCCATACCAGGGTCATAAGTGAGTACTCTTTCTAATTTTTCATCAGCTTCTTTTGAACCATCAGCAACGATAACCATTCCAGCGTGGATTGAATAACCCATTCCAACTCCGCCACCGTGATGTACCGAAACCCAACTTGCACCACCAATTGTGTTCAGCATTGCATTCAAGATGGGCCAATCAGCAATTGCATCACTTCCATCTAACATTCCTTCAGTTTCGCGATTTGGAGAAGCAACCGATCCACAATCAAGGTGATCTCGTCCAATAACAATTGGTGCTTTAACTTTTCCTTCTCGAACAAGTTTATTGAAAATTAATCCCATCTTTGCTCGTTCTCCATAACCGAGCCAACAAATTCTTGCAGGTAATCCCTGAAATTTTACATTCTCTTGAGCTAATTTTATCCAACGAACTAAAGATTTATTTTCAGGGAATGTATTAATAACTGCTTCGTCAGTTACATAAATATCTTGTGGGTCACCAGAAAGTGCAGCCCATCTGAAAGGACCTTTTCCATCGCAAAAAAGTGGGCGAATGTATTCGGGTACAAATCCTGGAATATCAAACGCATTCTTTACTCCATTTGCAAAAGCTTCTCCACGAATATTGTTACCGTAATCAAATGTAATTGCACCTTTCTTTTGAAATTCTAACATTGCTTGAAGATGAATAACAATTGATTGCTTTGCCATTTGAATGTATTTATCTGGATCACTTTTTCGAAGTTTGAGAGCTTCTTCATAGGGTATACCATGTGGCACATAACCATTTAAAGTATCATGAGCTGAGGTTTGATCTGTAAGAACATCAGGAATAATTCCTCGTCTTAAAATTTCAGGTAGAATTTCTGCAGCATTTCCAAGTAATCCAACTGAAAGGGCTTTCTTTTCCTTTTTAGCGTTTAAAACAAGTTCAAGAGCTTCATCAAGACTTTCACTCATTATATCCAAATAACCTGTTTTTAATCTTTTTTCAATTCTCGAGCGGTCAACTTCAACTCCAAGGAATGCTGCACCGTTCATTTTTGCAGCAAGAGGTTGGGCACCGCCCATTCCTCCAAGTCCTGAGGTCAAAAGAAATTTTCCACTTAATGAGCCTCCAAAATATTTATCAGCGCATGCTGCGAATGTTTCGTATGTCCCTTGCAAAATCCCTTGTGTTCCAATATATATCCAACTACCTGCTGTCATTTGACCATACATAATTAAACCAAGTGCTTCGAGCCTTCGGAATTCATCCCATGTTGCCCACTTTGGAACAAGCATTGAATTGGAAATAATAACTCGTGGCGCAAGAGTATGTGTTTTGAAAACAGCAACAGGTTTTCCGGATTGAATTAAAAGCGTCTCATCATTTTCTAAATTTTTTAATTCACGCACAATTGCATGATAACAATCCCAGTTTCGAGCAGCTTTCCCAATTCCACCATAAACAATTAATTCTTCAGGTTTCTCGGCAACTTCCGGGTCAAGATTATTCATTAACATTCGGAGGGCTGCTTCTTGAATCCAACCCTTAGTGTTTAATTGTGTCCCTCTTGGTGCTCTAATTGGTTCGTATTTGTAATTCATAGTTATTGTTTGAAATGTTTGTTTAAGATGTTTTCATATTGTTTAAGTAATGGTTTATAAATCCACTTCATGAAGAAAATTGATTTTTTAATTTTTTCTCTCAATAGTTTTGCGTTTTCCGTGAGTTGAAGTTCAAGTCTTTTTATTTCTTCTTTAGTGAGTCTAATTGGTGATTGCGAAGACGAGAGTTTTTCATTTAGGCTTTGATAAATTCTTATTTCAGTTATGTAACGATTATCACCTTCAATTTGTCTGAGAATTTGTTTTACCATTGTTTGAAGTAATTTTTTCTCAGATGCATCGAAATCAAAATTGTAATTTTTAAATAATGGTTTCATATCACTTAAACGCCAATAATTTTTCTCTGACTTTTTGATAACCAGGTTTTATTACATTGTAGATATAATCAATTCGCTCATTGTAATGAATGAAAGCACTTTTCATTGCATTAATTGTGAGTTTCTCCATATCGTCCAATGTCAATCCAAAAACTTCTGCTGCTACTTTGAACTCATTTGACATTGTTGTATTTGACATCAATCGATCATCAGTATTTAAGAAAACTCGGAACTTATTCTTGTAATAAATTCCAAATGGATGCTGCTCAAGACTTTTTACAGCTCCAGTATGAACATTACTTAATAAGCAAATCTCAAGTGGAATTCTTTTATCGAGAACATATTGTGCTAATGTCCCCATTGCAACAAGCTGTCCATCAATAACAGTCATATCTTCAATTAATCTTGTTGCATGACCAAGTCTATGTGCACCACACCACTGGAGTGCCTGCCAAATTGATTCTTTCCCCCAAGCTTCACCCGCATGAATTGTAATGTTAAAGTTTGCTCGCTGAATATATTGAAAAGCTTCGATGTGTTTTTTCGGAGGATATCCACCTTCTTCTCCAGCAAGGTCAAATCCAACAACTCCTCGATCTCTAAAATCTACAGCAAGTTCAGCCATCTCAAGACTTAACTTCATATTTCGCATTGCACAGATAATCAAACCGTAACCAACACCATATTTTTGTTTTCCTTTTTCAAGTCCATTCAAAACTGCTTGGACAACTTCCTCCCAATGCAATCCTTTTTGAGTATGGAACACAGGAGCAAAGCGAGTTTCAACATAAACAACTCCATCATAGTACATATCTTCAATCATTTCAAAGGCGACTCGTTCGAGTGCTTCCTTTGTTTGCATCACTGCAGTTGTATGTTCGAAGCCACGGAGATATTCAACAAGATTTCCTTTGTTTGCACCTTCATGAAACCAAGCTGCAAGTTCTTCAGGATCAGAAGTTGGAAGCTTGTTATACTTAATATCTTTTGCCAGTTCTATGATTGTTTGTGGCCTTAATCCACCATCTAAGTGGTCGTGTAGTAATACTTTAGGTACTTCTCGAATAATTTCTAAAGTTTCTTTACGCATAAAGCCCTCTGATTTTTTGAAGAGTGGTTGTGAAAGTTTTAGTATACAATGTTATTCCTTTCTTTCAAATTTAAAGAAATGGGTTTGGTTTTTCAATTAATTGAGTTTTATTGTGAAAAAATATTAAGGTTCAGATTAGATAAAAACTTGAGGAGTCGGGGCGGGCGGATTCGAACCGCCGACCTCCTGGTCCCGAACCAGGCGCTCTAACCGGGCTGAGCCACGCCCCGCTCGTTTGATAAATCTTGAAGTGAACGAAAATTCAGTACAAATATAAGAGAATTGAAATTGAATTTTTTCTTTTGATAGAAACAGAAGGAAATTAGAAGACTAAAATCTAACCCTCTGCAATGTTTGCTGGTTTAAGAGTGAAATAAACTCTTGTCCACTTCCCTTCTTCACTTGCGATCCAGAAGTGCTCGCCATGTTTATCAATAATAGCTTTGACGATTAATAGACCTAAGCCAAGACCTTTCTCACCGCTTGTTCCACGAGTTGTAAACTTTTTCGTTGAAACTAACAGGTTCATTAATATTTCTCGGTCAATTCCTACTCCAGAGTCAACGACAAGTACAACAAGTTTATTTATTTTCTCATGGTAATGAGTATGAATTTCAATTGAACTATTGGGATGAGAAAATTTAATCGCATTATCAAGTAAATTTTTCAAAACTTCTATAATTAAAAATTCGTCCCCATAGACATAGAGTTCTGGTTTTGAGTTAACTAAAATTTTGATATTCTTTCTCTCTGCAATTTTCGACATGGTCTTTGCAACAAAATTAATTGTAGAAGTCACATCAAATTCTGTGGAATTTAATGTGAGGGAAGGTGACTCGTATTTTGTCCATTCAATAATTTTATTAAGCGCATTTAATTGTTGTTGAGAAAGTTCAAAAATATTTTCTGCGAATTTTTTTACTTCACTTCGATTTTTGTATTGTCCTTCTTTAAGCAATTGACAATATCCAAAAACACTTGTTAATGGTGTTCGTAAATCATGAGAGATGATTGATACAAGTTTGTCTCTTTGAAATTTTATTTTTTCAAGTTCATCTTTGATTTTATCAACTTCACTTCTTGGTTCTTCTTTTTTTATGAACTTTGCAACAACAGCTTTACCATTTGAAGGAATTTCTTTTACATGTTCTTTTACAACGGTTTCTTCTTTTACTTTTATTTCTGTTAAAGGAATTGATTGTGTCTGTTTTGGAGAAAAATTTTTTGTTTCTGTTTTAGGCGTCTGAATTTTTGTTTCTACAGGTTTTGAATTTTGAACATCATCAAATTTTTTTGTGGGTTCTTTTGGTCTATAAAAATTATATGAAGGTTCTTGATACCAAAATTTTTCTCTTTCAATAGGTTTTCTCTCAACTTTTCTTGTTATTAAAAAAATGAAAAGTATCAAAAAAAGAATTATACTACCTATGAAAGAAACTAACTCAAACGAACTTATTGTAATAACATCAGTCGACAAAACTTCCTTAGTTAACAAATCATAAAATTGAATTAATGTAATTATACCAAGACCAACAATGATCAGAAAAAATCCGCCTTTAAATTCAAAGTCCCTGAGTAATAAAATACTTATTACTATATTGATTGTATTCAACAATATCGAAATTAAAATCAAACTTTGATATGTTTCAAAACTCACATTTATTTCTCCAGTAAAGATAGTTTTTCACTAAGATTATCGAATTATTAGTCTATTTTTTTCAGATAATAAATTTTAAACTTGAATAACACCTTACCGATAATAACGATGAAATTTGATTAACAACGAATGATTTGAGAATTAAATTGAAGCCTTACTCGACTGACTGGCAAAAAAAATTTGAAGAACTACCTGCAAAAAAAGTTGCAAGAGATTATTCTGAATTAAAAGCGTTAATTTTATCAAGATTACATAATAATTATTACAACGAAGAAAAAATTAATCAAATAGTCGCTGATAAAATTTTAGGTGACATAACCAAATTTTTCAGAAAGTAACTTTCTTAAATACTATAGCCTACCATAATTTCAGAAAATTATTTCATTAAGTATTTTCGCATTAGGAATGAGTCTAATCGTAAGTTGAAGATTATCAAATATTGAATTTTGGAGATAGATTATGAAACAAAAAATACTTGTAATTGATGATGATGAACTCGTGAGTTCTTCACTCAAAAGAGCTTTGACACAAAGTGGTTATGATGTTGAAATTGCTTTAAGTGGACGTGATGGTTTACAAAAAATTGAAAGTTATGAGCCTGATATGATTTTGTTGGATATTTTCTTAGGTGATTTGAATGGAATGGATGTTCTGAAAAGTATTCAATCATTTAATCCAGATTTACCTGTTGTAATGATTACAGGCTTTGCAGATGTTCAAACTGCAGTCAATGCAATTAAAATGGGGGCAATTGATTTCATTCTTAAGCCAATAAATTTAGACCAGTTAGAAGTTATCATTAATAAAACATTAAAACAGGTTGCTCTTCAAAAAGAAATTCAACGGTTAAAACTTATTGCTAAAGAAGGTGAAATAACTCGTGAGATGTTTGGTAACAGTCGAGTTATGCGTTCGACATTGGATGCGGTTGAAAAAATTGCTATGAGTGAAGGCACAACCATTTTAATCGAAGGTGAAAGTGGCTCAGGGAAAGAAATGATTGCTCGCTATATTCACAGTATTTCAAGTAGACGAGACGGTCCTTTTGTAGCGATTAACTGTGGAGCAATTCCAAAAGAATTAGCTGAAAGTGAGTTATTTGGAAGTGAAAAAGGTGCTTATACTGGCGCAGGTGATAAAACTCGTATTGGCAAGTTCGAGCTTGCTGATGGTGGAACTATTTTACTAGATGAAATAGGTGAGTTGAGCTTAGATTTACAAGTAAAATTGTTAAGAGTTTTACAAGAGAAGAAATTTTTTAGACTTGGTGGAACTAAAGAAATAAGTGTGAATGTCAGAATTATTGCTGCTACAAATAAAGACCTTCGAGAAGCTGTAAACAATAAGCTTTTTCGAGAAGACCTTTATTATAGATTAAATGTCGCTTCGGTTTATGTTCCACCTTTGAGAGAAAGAAAGGAAGATATTCCTTTACTAGCTATGACTTTTATTGATGAATTTAATAAAGCTATGAATAAAAATGTCAAAAGAATTTCTTCTGAAGCTCTTGAATTATTGCAAAAGTATTCCTGGCCTGGTAATGTTAGAGAATTGAGAAACACCATTGAAAGAGCTGTTTTACTCTCAAATAGCGACGAACTGAAACCTGAACACTTAAACTTTTTTGAAAAGGAAAAAGAACCAACAACCTTTTCCAACGATGATTATATTTTAAAGATTCCAAAAAGTGGTGTAAAAATGGATCAAGTCGTGAGAGATTTGATAATACAAACTCTCGAAATTACTGATGGTAATCAAATTCAAGCAGCAAAAATATTGGGTATTTCAAGGTCAAAACTTCGATACAGAATGGAACAACTAAACATTGAAGTTAAAAGACAAGTCAAATGAGCCAAGAAATTAAACATCAATACAAAATTTTAATTATTGACGATAACCCACTTGAGCTTGGATTAATTAGACTCGTCATCCAAAAAAATTTTCCAGAGCTTAAAACTTTTACACTAACTAAACCTCCAGATTGGTCTTCTTTTTTCCAAAACCAAGATATTGATGCAATAATAATAGACTATAGATTACCTGAGAAAAATGGACTTGAGGTTATTAAAGATTTGAGAAATTTTAATAAAGAAGTTCCAACCTACTTAATCACCGCTCTCGAACGAGATGAAATTGAACAAGATATTATAAAATCTGGTGCAACAGATTTAATTGTAAAAGATAGAAGTTATTCAAATTTGGTTTCAAAAATTAATGATTTAATTCTTAAAAGGTCATTTGAAAAATTTGAACAAGAACTTAACTCATTAAAGTATATTCTTAACACTTTATCTAATTTGTTAGTATTAAAAATAGATGAAACTGAAAACTGTATCGAAGTGCTTGGAGGATACAAAGATTTACCTCAACTATCATCATCTGTGATGTTTAATGATGGTTGGAAAAAATATTTTTATGAAATTTTCTCAGAACAGAAAAAAGAATTAAGCACATTATCTCAAAATATTACTGAAAAAAAATCTTTTCAAATTACTATTGACAATTCAGTCAATAAGATTAATGCACTTCTTCTTAAGTCGACTTACTATTATTTAATTCTTCAATTTTAAAACATCTCCTAAAATCGTCCACACTGCGTGATAATAATCCACAATTGGCTAATTTCAGCCACTTCTTGTAATTCAAAGTTGCCCCACCAAAAAAATCAATCGTTATAACTAATTGAAATTAAATCACTTACAGCAATCAAAAATAATAAGTTATTTCTGGCATTATGATTGACTTAAAAGGAAAAAAGTGGAGAAGATGATGGAATTGAAATCTAAATATAATCAGGAAATTAGAAACACTCAGGTTATTCCAATTGTGCTTTCGTTTGTGTTCTTTAACGCAATTGTGAAAGAATTTGATTGGTTAATTCTAAGTTCAATAGTTTGTTTGATTGCATTAGCAATCATCTTCAAAATATGGAGCGGGAATTTGCGATTGGGAGTTGGGGAAAAATTAAATAATCCCAGGAGGATAAAATGACAACTACAACACTTTGGAAAGAATACAAAAAAACAAAAGCCTCAGAATTGAAAACGGCATTGATTAAACAGTATCTCCGTCTGGTTCATTATGTACTTCATAGAACTGAGTTGAAAGGGGCGGAATTACTTAACGAACAGGATTTTTATCAATTTGGTATCCTTGGTTTAAGTGAGGCAATTGACCGATTTAATCCAAACTACGGGGTTAAATTTGAAACCTACGCAATTCCCAGAATAAGAGGAATGATCCTTGATGAACTTAGAAAACTCGATTTCATTCCAAGGTCATACAAAGAGAATGTCAAAAAAGAACTTGAAGAAGAAAATGCTCGTCGAAGAGAGAATGACCAATATGAATTAACAATCTCAGATTATTTGAGAGAATATCAAAGACTTTCTCTCTCTCAACAAGTTGGTGAAGAAGATGATACTATTCTTGATTTATTACCAAGTAAGGCAGAGACACCACAAGAGATCGCTGAGCGAGAAAATGTCAAAGAATTGATAATAAATGAAATCAATAAACTCCCAGAACGGCAACGTTTAATCATTACGCTTTATTATTACGAAGATATGAATTATCAAGAAATTGCTGATGTATTGAATGTTTCGGTATCAAGGGTTTCACAAATTCATACTGAAGTAATCGAAAAATTAAGAAAAAGATTAAGAAAAATATTGAGGTGATTACATGCAAATTCAAAATGAGTTAACTAATTATTTTTCTTCGTCGTTTGATTATTTGCCAAATACATCAAAGTTAGATTTGGAAGTATTAAAAATTTTATCAACTAACGAAGTTTCTTTTCAACAAGTAGTGGAAATAATCAATAAAGACCATTCATTAGCTGCAAGAATTTTAGCTCTTGCGAATTCACCCGTTTATGGATTAACAAAAAGAATTTCTACAATCGAATTAGCAATTTCTATTTTAGGAATTGATACAGTTAAGGATTTAGTGATTGGTTTTTCAATAATTAATTCGACATTAAAAGATAAAGATAGATATTTTATTGCTGATGCTTTTAATCAACATTCTTATCTATGCGGTTATATTTCGCAGTTACTTGCAAATGATTTCGATTATCCAGTTAAAAACGAAGCTTTTGTTGCAGGGCTATTACATGATATTGGAATTGCAATCAGTCACCGTTATTTGAATAAAGAGTTTAAGTTAGTTAGTGAATTAAAGTTTTATAAAAAGATTAATCAAACTAAAGCAGAAAATTTAATTATTGGAAAAACTCATTGTGAGATTGGTGCATCAATTGCAGAGAAATGGAACTTACCTGAGCCTTTAATTGATGCAATTAGATTTCATCACACACCTTCGTCAGCGGAAAAAAATCAAAAATTAGTTTCAATTGTACATTTAGCTGATTTTATTGCTTCAAAAGAAGCACCACAGTATTTACTCAGTTCCGAAGACGAACCCTTAGACAAATCAATCATTTCGATTTTGAACATACCTGATGAGAGTTATTTGTATGATGTGATAAATAATGTTTCAAATTTAATTTCAACAGTTGGATTATATTAACATGAATGCACTAAAGCTAAATACAGAAATAAAATTATTTAACGAAAATTTATTAAGTAATAAAGAAATTTATAATGAAACTAATATATCCTTAAGTCGAAAATCAATTATTAATGATTTTGAGATACTTTCATTAGTAAACGAAATCAATAATACTTTAAAGAAAGATTTGACACTGAAAGAGATTACAGAGCAAGTCTTTCAAAAAATTCAAAGATTACTGAGCTACAAATCTTATTTCATTGATATATTCTACAAAGGAAGTTTAGTTTTTGAGTTTATGAAAGATTGTGAGATTAGTTTCAAAGAAATGCTTCGAGATTATGGAGTTATTAAAATAGCCATTGAGGAAAAAAGAAGTTTATTCATAAATAATCCGATTAAACAAAATAATGATGAAGAAGAGAGTATCTTGATTATACCAGTAACCACTGATAATTTTTCAAATATAATTTTTGGAATTGTTGTGGAAGGAAAAAGAGATGAATATTTCCAGCAATACTTTGTGTTATTTGAATTAATTTTCAATGCTTTAGCAAACTCGCTTCTTACAAAAATCATTGACAAAGAAAACGGAATGTTAAGAAGCATTTTGAAAGAAAAGGATTTTGTAATTAAAGAAGAGCTTAACTATTCTACGGTTGGAAAGATTTGTCTTAGATCATTTCATAGCTTGAAAAATCGAACACAAGTTATTGTAAGTTCTTTCAACTTGCTTCAAAAATTAATAATTGACTCTACTGATCAAAAATTAGAAAAAATATTCTCTATACTAAATAAAGAAATTCCAGATTTTACGAAGTCTATAAAAATGATTTCGGAAATTTCTAAAAATTTGATATCTGAGAAATCACCGATGTATTTTGAAATTGATAGGTTTATCTTTGAAATAAAAGAATTTATTGATGTTTCTGGAATTGCCAACAATTTTGAAATAATTATAGAACATTTATCGAAGTCAAAAATTTATGGTAATTATGATAAATTATTCCAAGCGTTTTTGTTATTAATTATGGAGTTGTACGAAGAAGGTTGTAGTAAAATTTTTGTCTCGACTATTGAAGATGCTTTAAGAATAAATTTATCATTAAATATTCAAGTATCAGATAAAAGTTTAAATAATTTGTTGAAGGAGAATTCAAATATTAATTTTGTTCAAATCAAAGGGTTGTTTAAGCAAAACAATTGTACTTTAATTACAAAAAATGCGCAGGATAAAATTGAGATTTTGATTTCCATTCCAAAAAGATCCAGTCAGTTCAAATCAAAAGAAATTAAAAATGCCTCGGATTTTAGTTGTTGAAGATGATCCATTTAATGTTGAATTATTTGAATTAATATTAAAGAGAGTTGGGAAATTTGATACAATCATCACAGATAAAGGTGATGAAATTCTGGAACATTTAAGAAATGGGAGTGTTGACCTTGTAATTATGGATGTTAGTTTAGATAATACCTATTATAACAAAAAAAAAGTTGATGGAATTTTTCTTTCAAGGTTAATTAAAAACGATCAAGAATTAAAAGATATACCAATTATTATTGTAACGGCTTATGCAGGCGATGAAGATATAAGCCGTATTCTTAAAGAGAGCAGAGCAGAAGAATGTATTAAAAAACCAATTTTAAACTATAATGAATTTATTAATTTAGTCAGAGGTTATATCCGTGGAGATGAATAAAAGAAATATCTTAGTAGTTGAGGATGAGGAACACACTCGATACCTTCTCGAAAGACTTTTGGTTGTTAATAACTACGAAGTGAGAACCGCTGAGAATGGTATTGATGCACTTAATACAATGACAAACTTTAAACCAGAAATTATTCTTGCTGATTGGAATATGCCTGAGATGGATGGTGCAGAACTTTGTTCAAGAGTGAAAACAAATCCAGACTTGAAACACATATATTTTATCATGATTACAGCAAAGACCTCAACTCACGAAAAAGTTGAGGGATTAGATACTGGCGCAGATGATTACATTACAAAACCTGTTGAGAATGAAGAATTACTCGCTCGAATTAGAAGTGGTTTGAGAATTTATGATCTTCAACAAGAAATCAAACAACTTGAGCATGAAAAAGCATTAATCGAAATGGCAGCAACACTTGGTCATCAAATGAATAATCCTCTAAGCGCCGTAAATATGGCTTTAATTTCGTTGAAGAAAAATATTCAAAACAAGAATTATAATGATTTGGAAGATGATATAAAGTTAATTCAGCAATCAGTTCAAAGGATGCAAGAGATTACCCAAAAGCTAATGATGTTAAAAGACCCGAAATTGATTAATTACATTGGTAATCTTAAAATGCTGAAGTTATGATTTTATCAAATACAGTTCTTTTTGAGGATTTGATAAAAATTCTGCTCCATCTTTTCGGACTACAATTTCTTCTTCAACTGTTGCAATTCCGTAACTTGGAATTGTCAATCTTGGTTCAAGTGTATAAACTTCATTGATACCAACTTTTTGATATGGAATATCTCCATATCGTTCCCATCTTGGAGCGAGAATTACACCGCCATCATGAGCTTTTCGTCCTACTTGATGACCGAGTGCATGAGGATATTCTTCGTATCCATTGTTAACTATATGTTGTCTTGCAATTGCATCAACTTCATAAGCAATCGAACCTGGTTTAATAAACTTTGCAGCTTTATCAATTGCTTCAACAATTACATTGAAACCTTTCTTTACTTCTTCAGGTGCATCTGTTTCATTTGGACGAAGAATGTACCATGTTCTTTGCAAATCTGAACAATATCCTTGGTACTTAACACCAAAATCAATGTTTAACACATGACCATATTCAACTTGTCTATCCGTTGGACCCGCATGTGCACCAGCTGTATCTGGACCAGTAAAAACTGATGGACAATATTCCTGTGACCAAGCGGTTTCTAATCCTCTTTGCTCAACTTGATTTAGAATAAATTTGGCAATTTGTTTTTCTGTAACGCCAGGTTTAATAAACTTACTTGTTTCTTCAAAAATTTCTAAGGTGATTTTAATTGCTTCCTTCATTAATCTGATTTCTGTTTCCGATTTTCTTCCTCTGAGTAATGAAATTATCTTCTCAGAAGAGATAATTCTATTAACGAATGGTGTATCTTTTAATTTTTCCATTAAATCAATATACATTCCGTGAGTAAGTCCATCAGCTAAATTGTTGCTCTGTGAATAATTTAGTGCGATTGTTTTTGGATTTAATCGGTTCAAAACTTTTAATAAATCATCTTTAATTCCTTGGACATAACCTATGACTTCGTTATATAAATTTTTTGATTTAATGTTAGCTACATCAAGCGAGCCAACTATAGCAATTGTATCTCCTTTTGAAGTTATAATAAATGCAGATTGCCAAGTACAATTAGTTCCTAAGATTAAATCGAGGGATGGGTCACGGGTTGTTTCGGTCTCTCTTACATAAGTCAACCATAAATCAATATCTAATTCTTTTAATATTTCAACAGCTTGCTCAATCTTTTCATTCAATAGTTTTTCCATAACATAACTCCTTAAGATTTTATTGAAATTTAATTTTCTTCAAAAGCAAATTAATAATTTTTCAAATTGGTTCATTTGATTGCGTTTTTCAAATTTATTACTAAAAAGTAGTTAATAACCAAAAGTATCACTTGAAATAATATTTAAGCGCGCTTAAATTTAAATCGTAAAGGAACTTAAAAATGTCGAACATATCAAAAGAAGATTATTTAAGAGTAATTTACAAAGGTTTAGAAGATTCTGAGATTGTTAGTCCATCAATGGTTGCAGAGCATTTAAATATTTCTAACGCTGCTGTAACAGATATGCTCAGGAAATTAACTAAAGAAAAGTATGTAAGTTATGAACCATATCGTGGTATACAACTATTACAGAAAGGAAGAAGTGAAGCAATTAAAATAGTTCGAAGACATAGAATTTGGGAGACTTTTCTTTTCAAAGTGGTTGGATTGCCATGGTATCAGATTGATGAAGAGGCTGAAAATCTTGAGCATAGTTCGTCTGATGAGTTGATTGATAGGCTTGAAATGATTTTAGGATATCCCGATTTCGATCCTCATGGCCATCCGATTCCTAAAAGAAACGGAAAAATACCTAAACAAAATAAGAGTTTTCCACTTGCGAAATTAAACGCAGGTGAAACTGCTTGTATTCAAAAAGTAAACGATTATAACAAAGAACTATTAAAGTATTTATACGAGTCAAAACTGATGATTGGCAATCGTCTCAAAGTAATTGAAAAAAGAAAATTTGATGATACTCTCGTTATTCAAATTGATAAGAAACAGTTGATTATAAGCGAAAAAATTTCAAAAAACATTTTTGTCGAAAAAATAAAATGACAAAAAAACTTTCAGAATTACGAAAAGGTGAAAAGGCTATGATTGTACGAGTAAATCTTAATGGATTGACACGACGAAGATTGTTTGATTTGGGTTTTATACCTGGAACAATTGTATCAGTTTTGTTTGAAAGTCCACTTGGAGATCCTGTTGCTTATCTTGTTCGAGATACAATAATCGCATTAAGAAAAGATGAAAGTGAAAAAATAGAAGTTGAATTAATTAATTAACTTTATGTTTGGTAGAAAAACAAAAAATCAAAATTTAAACTTTGTTCAAATCGAAATTTTACCTTCACGAAAGACAAAGGTTGTTGCACTTGCTGGAAATCCCAACACTGGAAAGAGTACAATCTTTAACAGATTAACTGGATTAAAACAACACACAGGCAACTGGCCTGGTAAAACTGTATCAAGAGCTGAAGGTGAATTCATTTTAAATGACGAAAAGTTTCTGCTAATTGATTTGCCTGGAACATATTCTCTGTTATCTACTTCAGAGGATGAAGAAATTGCAAGAGATTTTATTCTCTTTGGTAATCCCGATGCAACTGTGATTGTTTGTGATGCTTCGGCACTGGAAAGAAATCTTAACTTAGCTTTTCAAATAATGCAGATTACAAATCGATGTTTGCTTTGCATAAACTTAATTGATGAAGCAAAACGGAAAGGGATTGAAATTGATAAAGATGTTTTAGAAAAAGAACTTGGTATTCCTGTTATTTTTACTAACGCTCGGTCTGGCGAAGGTATTGATGAACTCAAAGAAAAAATCTATGCAATTGCAAATAGAATTATCAAACCAAATCCACGCAAAATTCACTTAAGAAAAGAAATTCAAGAAAAGGTTGATAAACTAAAACCATTAATCGAAAAAGCATTTCCTGGAATATATTCAAGCGAATGGATTGCTCTACGATTACTTGAAGGAGATAAAAAAATTAGGGCTGCAGTAGAAAACGGAAATTTGCTTGAGATGATTAACAAAGGTCTTGAAAACGGTAACGGAGAATTGAAATGAACAAACCTGAGATAAAAGAAATTTTAGAAATAGTTGACTCATGCAATCCCAAGGTAAGAGAAAAAATTGACGATGAATTTGTAGAGGAAATTTACATAACCGCAAGTCGAATCGTTTCAAGAAGTGTGAAGAAAAAAGTAAATGGTTTTGAACAATTTGAGTTGAGATTAGATCAACTGCTCACTTCAAAATATTTCGGTTTTCCATTGATGATGTTGTTACTTGCAGGTGTATTCTTTTTAACAATCAAAGGTGCAAACTATCCTTCAAAGTTATTGGCATCAATGTTTTTTTGGTTGGAAGGGCAATTAAAAATTTTATTCAATTATTTCAATTCACCTTGGTGGTTGACAGGTTTTTTAATTGATGGAGTGTATAGGGCAACAGCTTGGGTTGTTTCGGTAATGTTTCCTCCAATGGCAATATTTTTTCCAATCTTTACTATCCTGGAAGATGCTGGATATTTACCAAGAGTTGCATTTAATTTAGATAAGTTATTCAAGTGGGCAGGTGCTCACGGAAAACAGGCATTGACAATGGGAATGGGTTTTGGTTGTAATGCTGCTGGAGTTGTATCAACAAGAATAATTGATTCACCACGAGAACGATTAATTGCAATCCTTACAAACAACTTTGTTCCTTGTAATGGACGATGGCCATTAATAATTATGCTTGCAAGTGTTTTCATTGCTGCTTCTTTTCCAGCGAGTATTTCTTCTATTGTTGCATCTGGAGTTGTAGTTGCTGTAACTATTTTTGGAATTATCATTACTTTACTTGTTTCTAAAATTTTGAGCAAAACACTATTAAAAGGTGAACCATCAGCATTTAAACTTGAATTGCCTCCGTATCGCAAACCACAAATCTTGAGAATACTTTACACTTCATTTATTGATAGAACACTTTTTGTTTTGGGAAGAGCTGTAACAATGGCTGCTCCTTCTGGAGGGTTAATTTGGTTACTTGGAAATATTTATGTTAACGGTAAAACTTTGATGAGCTTTGGTGTAGATTTTCTAAATCCTATTGGAAAAGCAATTGGTCTTGATGGTGCAATTTTACTTGCCTATATAATTGCTATTCCTGCTAACGAAATCATTATTCCTACAATTATCATGATTTATTCAAATCAAACAAAAATGATTGAACTCGAGATTAATCAATTGAAAGATTTGTTTTTACAAAATGAGTGGACTGTTCTTACAGCTGTTTGCTTGATGTTGTTTTCATTATTGCACTATCCATGCTCAACTACAACCTGGACTATTTACAAAGAAACGAGAAGTATAAAATGGACGATACTTTCCAACCTTATCCCACTTGCAGTTGCTTTTATAATTTGTTTCTTTGTCTATAGAATTGGAATTCTCTTTCTTTAATTAACTCTCTTATTCAAGAAAAATTTTAATAGCGTAAACAACTAAGAAAGCTGCAAATATTTTTTTAACTAATTGATCTGGTAAAGTAACGACTATTTTAGAAGTGAAGTAGCTTCCAATAACAAAAGTTATAATTAAAATTATAGCAGCTTTAACATCAACATAGCCAGCTTTGTAATAATTGTAAGCTGCAAGTAAACCTATTGGTGGAAGAAGCATTGCAAGTGAAGTACCCTGAGCCATCTTCTGTGAAAAATTTAGAAGAACTACTAAAGATGGAATTACAATCATTCCACCTCCAATTCCAAGCATTCCACTTACTGCACCAGTTATTAAACCTATAATAACAAGAATAACTATTTCATACATTTGATTAACCTTATTTTTTTATCTCGCTATTCCATTAATTAATATTGAATTATATCCACTTACACCGTTGACTTCAATTTTGATTGTAACAGTATTTGCTTCGTCTTTATCGGGATCTGCATCTTGGACAACAAAACTAAATTGTGTCCATCTTCGACTTTGTGTGTCGGGCATGTTGATGCTCAAATCTCCTTGAGCTTTTACATTGCCTTCAACAGTAACTGTGATTGTATTTCCAGGTGCGATTGGATTACCATTAGCATCGGAAACAACATAAGTGAATACTTGAGCACCACGATTAGGTATATCAAAACTTGTTGGATTGATTTGAAGAATTGATGGGTAACCTGAGAATAAAACAGTAATTTCTCTTTTTATAACTTGATTATTCTCATTTGCTGTGGAAGCAGTTATAGTTGCAAATCCAGGTCCTAAGATTGGATGAATTGGGATTGGTAATGCAGTTATCAATTGAGCATTTGCAATGCCCATCTCGTCAGTTTTTGCAGAGCCTTGAATTATTCCACCAGTTGTTGAAAAGTAAACAATCGTGTTTGGTTTTACTGGATTTGAATATTTATCACCAACATAAGCAGTTATTTTATCCGTAAAACCATATAACACTAAACCAGGAATGTTATAATATTCAGCTGCTAAGGAGAAGTGTTCTAAATCGGGTAAACCACCATGTATTGCCACATTAACAGGCTTTGACCTGATAATTCTTGTTCCAAGATTTACTTCAGCAATAATTTGAACTACACCAGCAACTGTTCCACTTGTGATATTAACCGAAACACGACCTTGACTGTTTGTTTTCTTTGAAGGTGGATCTATGAAAAGACCACCACCAGGATTTGCACCTAATGTGAAATTGACAGTAACTGAACGAGTAATATCGATTGGATTTCCGCTTGAGTCTCTAACTTCAAAAGTTAAAGTAGTTGTTTCGTTATCACCACTTTCACGAACGCCAATTGATGTAAAAGTTTGATTTACAAGAACGATACTTGCAGGTAAACCAGAAGTTGTTGTAGCTTTTAGTTTTTCTATTTTGAGTGTCGGTACATCAACGGTTCTGCCTGGAACTGCAAAGACAGTAATTGTATCGCCTTTATAATTTTCTTTTGATGCAATTACTTTACAATCAATGCTCTTTACAATTTTGAATGTTTTAGAAAATTTTCCATCTGCACCAGTTGTAACGCCATACTGAGCAGTATCAGCAATAATTTTTACAGCAGCATTTTCGACAGGTTGACCAGTTTCGAAATCAATTACTTGACCGTTTAATGTAACATTGTCACCTTGTGGTGAATCGGGTTGAGTTGGTGATTTTCCACAGCTATTGAAATAAACAATGATTAGAATTGATAATAAGTTTATTGTGATGTATCGTGTTAGTTTCATTGTAAAACCTTTTAATGTTTAATTTAATTCAATTTTATGAGAGATAACTTTCAATGTCAAGCTTGTTCTAATTTGATTTTATTGTGATTATGATAAAAGGAAGAAAAAAATTTAAGATGAAAATTGAATGGTAGATTTTGTGTGAATGAAAGTGTGAAAAATTGATTTCGTTTGAGTCATATCTCAAACGTTAACGAATTGGATTAAATTTACTTTTTGACCTGAATTGATTTGTGAATTATGAACTCTTTAAGATTTTTTCGTCAACAATTAGTCTTGCGCTTTTTTGATGAGTAAAGTAAGCGAAAATCCATTCAATCAAAACAATGAAGCGATTTTTAAAGCCAATCAAAAAGAAAATGTGAACAAAGACCCAAATCAACCATGCAAAAAATCCTGAAAATTTTATCCAACCAAAATCAGCAACTGCTTTTGCTTTACCAATAGTCGCAAGACTTCCCTTATCAAAATATCTATAAGGTTTAATTGGTTTATTTTTTAGTTTCTTTAAAATTGATTTTGCAACATATCTACCTTGAGTTATTGCAACTGGAGAAACTCCTGGTAAAGTATTTCCGTTTTTATCGAAAGCAGCTGCAGCATCACCAATCACAAAAACATTTTCATCATCTTTTAATGTAAGGTATGGAGTAACAATTGCTCGACCCATTCTATCAACTTCGGTTTCAAGCTGCTCAATAAGAGGATTAGCTTTGTTGCCCGCTGCCCAAATTACAGTTGATGCTTCTATTGTTTGTTTGTCAGTAATCACCATTTCGTTTCTAATGTCTAAGACTCGAGTATTAAGTAAAACATTAACGCCCATTTCCTCTAAATCTTTTTTTGCTTTAATCGAGAGATCGAGTGGATAAGTAGGAAGAATTCTGTCTAAAGCTTCTATTAGAAAAATTTTTGCTTTTGATGGATTAATTTTTTTGAAATCTTCAATCAAAGTTTTTTTAGCAATTTCTGCGATTGCACCTGCCATTTCAACTCCAGTAGGTCCACCACCAACAATCACAAAGTTCAAATATTTTTGTTGCTCCTTTGGGTCAAGAGTTCTTTCAGCTTTTTCGAAGGCATACAAAATTTTTTCTCTTATATTAATTGCATCTTGAAGGGTTTTCAAACCTGGAGCAATTTTTTCCCATTCATTATTCCCAAAATAATGATGCCTTGCGCCCACTGCTACAATCAAAAAGTCGTAAGAATAATTTTCTCCGTTCAAATATACTTTCTTTGACTTGCGGTCAATTCGTTTAACCTCGCCAAGAATTACTTGAACATTTTTTGATTTTCTAAAAATTGATCGAAGAGGAAAAGCAATATATGCAGGAGAAAGTCCCGCAGTTGCTACTTGATACAACAATGGTTGAAATAAATGATGATTGGTTTTATCGATTAAAATGACATTTACTTCTTTGTTACGAAGCTTTTTTGCTGCGGACAAACCGCCAAATCCACCACCGATAATGATTACAGTTTTTCTTTCCTGATTCATCACACAAAAATATTTTTTTACGACTTATATTTTAAGGCAATAGTTTTTAAGTGAAATTTTGTTCTATTGATTTTAAATGTGCTTTAATTAGCAAAGTTAGACTTTTCAATTGCCTCATTTTTTCAATTTTATTTTATAAGGTTTTAAGTGAGAACAGAAATTTTCTTTATAGCTTTTGATTTTGAAAAAATGATTGTGAAAAAATTTGAAGGAAAATCGAAGTTGTTTTTTTGCGATGTGATGATTTATTGTGTGTAGTTCGCTTTAGATTAATTTGTTTTTTGTGTATCCACTTTTTAGAATTTTTTAGAAAGAGTATTTTAATCTGACAAAAAACATACTACTCATTGGACTATACTCATCTAACACATCACCTTCAACATGAAGAGCAATCAGAGATAGGTCAAGATTATCTGAAACGGAGTAACTTAAATTTGGAAGGATTACGAATGATTTATCAAGAGGATTATGAAGAGTAATTAAATCAATTCGTGTTAGAGGAGAAAGATTATAACCAAGCTGGTAGAAAAGATTCCATTTTGATGGGGATAACATACCAAGTTCAAATGCATCATTTCTGAATAGACCAATGTCTTTTGTCTTTCCAATATGATTATACATTATTTCCGAATGGATGTAGAATGAATTTGAGAAAGTATAATCGAGCGAAATTACAGCGCAAAGTTGAATTCTTTTCTCATTTGAAAAAGTGTTGTTTGAAAATTTTGAATTGCTTTGAGGTGGAGATGAAATCAAAATCTCTCCACGAAAACCAGCATCTGAAATGTCACCAGACCATAAGAAACCTGTAACAGGTCTGAAGCGGTGATAACCAATCAAAAAATAAAAATCATATTCCCAAACATTGTAATAGAATTCAAATGCTGATGACAAATCTTTTTTATTTTTTCCAAACTTACTTGCAAACTCTATTTTCGAAGTGGAAGTTGGAAAGTACTGAAATCTAACTCCGTCGCTAGCTGGTCGTTCTTCATAATCAAAATCTAAAATTGAAAGGGGATTGAACAAATCCGAAATATTCCAAACCCAACTTGTTCCCCAAGCAATTCGTTGCCTTCCTAAACTAAACTGAATTTTTTCAAAATTAAATTCTGTCCACAATCTGTCTATCTCTAAAAGATTAACCGACTTTTTCTCTTTCCAAATGAACGATTTTAGATTATAGAAATATTCATCTTCTGAAATTGAGTTAATGTAATTAGGAATTTTTTCAACCGATTCACCGTAGATGATACGATTACGAATTCCAAGATTAAAGGTAATGTTATCATTGATAAAGTATTTGAGATTTATTCGGGAGTGGAGTGTGTGGTCAATTAAATTTTCTGAAAGATTTTGAATTCTGTATGAACTGAATAAGTATTTAGAATATCCTCCAATTTGAAAATTCAACGATTCACTATCATCACTTAAAAATTTGTGATTGATATTTTTTGAAATTTCATTTGAATGAAAAAATAAATTTGAATGATTTGTCTTTAATAAATGAACTTTTGAAGGTAAGTATTGTGACTTTTCACTGACAACGAAATTTTTATTTTGATAATGAATGATTTCAATATTTTTTGAATGAAGTTGAGAGGTACTGAATAAAATAATAGAGATGAGAAAATTAATTCTGAAAAACATCGGATTTAACTTTTCCATCTTCTAAAGTGATAATTCTTCGAACACGACGAATCACTTTGTTATCGTGAGTTGCGAAGATGAAAGTCATACCAATCTTTTCATTTAATTCTTTCATTATATCGAGCAAACCTTCAGCAGCGACACTGTCTAAATTAGCAGTTGGTTCATCAGCTAAAACAAAAGAAGGATGAGAGGCAATAGCTCTTGCAACGGCAACTCTCTGTTGTTGCCCACCTGAAAGTTCGTATGGTCTTGCGTCAAGTTTATCGCCAAGTCCAACTGCATTTAGTAACTCAATAATTCTTCTCTCCCTTTCATCTTTTGAAATTCCTTGCAAAAGCATAATGAATTCTACATTCTCTTTGGCTGTAAGAACAGGAATTAAATTGAAAGATTGAAAAACAAAACCAATATTTTTCAAACGAAAATCTATCAATTCATCTTCTTTCATTTTCGATATATCAACTCCCTTAATCAATACTTTTCCACTTGTAGGAGTATCTAATCCCCCAATCATATTTAATAATGTTGTTTTACCAGAACCAGATGGACCAACAATCGCAGTAAATTCTCCCCTTTCAATTTTTAGATTGATATCCTTCAATGCGTGAACTGGAACTTTAGTTTTGTCATAAATTTTGTTCAGATTTATAATTTCAATTAATGACATGTTCACTCCAAAATCTTAAATGTAAGTTCTAATTGCTTCTGCAGGTTTAAGTCGAACTGCTTTTATTGCAGGTGAGATTGCTGCAATCAACGCTGTAACTAACATCATTGCGAATAAACTTAAATACATGTGAAACGGGAGTTGTGGATATAGAATTGCAGCCATTCCATAAGCAGCCATTCCTTCCTCAAATATGGATAAATCTATTCCATTTTTTGCGAGGAGTTGAATAGTTAAAAATCCAAAGAATGTTCCAAGTAAACCACCACTAAAAAGTAAAATCATCGATTCTATAATAATCAATAAAAACAATCTAACTCTTTTCATTCCAATCGCAATCAAAACACCGAACTCTCTAATTCGTTCAAAAACCGACATCATCATCGTATTTGAAATTCCAAAAAGAAGAGCGAAAAGAATTATGCCCATGAAAATATTAAGTTCGAGATAAAGAAAACCTGAAGTTAAACTTAATTCAGGTGCAAGTTCTTTCCAACTCTCAATTTTTAGATTAGGGAATTTAGCTTTCAAAAGATTTGTAGTTGTATCGATGAGTTCGCTCGATTTTACACGAATTGCAATTTCGTGAATTGGAACTGATTGACCTAAGATATTTTTTAAATCAACTTGCCTAACGAATACTTGTGTCTCATCAAAAATTTTTGACTCTGTTTTGAAAATTCCAACAACACGAAATGCAGAAGCAACTAAATTATTATCCAATCCTTGAAAAGATAAAACTACTTTTGAATTAACTTTCAACTTCAATTTTTCTGCTAATTTTTTTCCAACTAAAATTTCATTTTCTTTATTACCGAAATAAATTCCATCAATTAATTTTTGATGAATTGAGGTTATATTTTTTTCTCTATCTGGTTCAATTGCAACTATTTTAACTCCACTTACCGAAGTAGGAGAAGATATCATACCTTCAATTATTGTTCTAAGAGAGAAGTTTTGGATGTTTTGATTTGCAAGAAGAACATTTTCAACATCTTTTATATTCGAAATATATTGATGAATTAATTTTTCATCTCTAAAATTTGGGTGGTGAATTTGTATGTGCGAATATTCACGATTGATTGCAGCTTCAATAGTAGTTTCCCACATACCAATAAAAATTCCATTTGTAAATACGCCACCCCAAATTCCAAAAAGTGCCGATAGAATGATAATCAAACTGCGTTTTTTATTTCGCCAAATATTTTTCCAAGCAAGTTTAATTAACATTATTACATTCTCATCGCTTCGATTGGTTTTAATTTCCTAATATGATTTAATGGATAGAGTGAACTTAAAAAAGCAATGATTAAAACAATTGAAGTTTGAGCGACCAAAATTCCTGGATCATTACTTAAAGGTATGATAGGCTCTACACCAAACTTTAAACTGATTTCAGCTAACTCACCTGAAAATCTGATTGGATTGTTATGAAAATAAATTATCATTGGTACAGAAATTAATATTCCGCTTAAAGCTCCAATCAATGAGATAAAGATGGCTTCAAGAGTTGTAATAAGAATTAATTTAGTTTTCTTTATTCCAATAGAAATTAAAATTCCAAATTCTTTTGTTCGTTCTGCTGTCATCATCATTACAGTACCAAAAATTCCAAATGCAATTACCAGATATAAAATGAAAAGCATAATCAATCCGCCTACACTATCAAGTTGAATTCCTTGAACGAGTTCTGGCATCATTTCTTCCCAAGACATCACATCATAATCATCGCCAACTATTTTTTTCACTTCACTTAAAACATAATCAAGTTTTTTCGGATTATTAATTATGACTGAAATTGTTGTGATTTTATTTTCCATGGAAAAAAGAGTTTGACCAAAACTTAGTGGAATGTAAGTTAAGGAGTTATTTAAATCAGGTAGAGCAAATCTAACAATTCCAATTACTGGACAAAGAGTTGCTGCAGTAATTCCATAAATTCCCTGACCATACAAAACTACACTATCACCAACTTGAACATTTAAAATTTTTGCAAGACCTTCAGAAATTAAAATTCCATTATCATCTTTCTTGAGATATCTTCCACTGATAAGTTTCTGACTGAGCTTGGTCATTTGATTTTCTTTTTCTGGATCAATTGCAATAACAGATGTAACCTTTGTAATGTGTTCAGAACTTATGAGCAGAAAATTTTCCAATCTGGGTACAGCTATCTCTACTGATTGAATTTCTTCGATTTTTTTTATGAGGTTTGAATCATAATCAAGAGCTTTTTCTAAAGATTTTTCTTCCCAATAACCTTTGCTGTGAATTTGTAAATATCCTGTGAACATTCTCACGGCACTATCAATCATATAATCGTAACTACCATGTTGCATTGCTCTGGTAAAAATTGCCAGAACAATTGCAAAAAAAATTGATGATGCAGCAAGAATTGTTCTTCTTTTATTTCGCCATATGTTTCGCCAAGCAAGAATGAGATAAAGTTTCATTTTAGTCTTGTCATGTTTTGCTGTGAGAAGAAAGATTCATCAATTTTAATATTCCACTCAATTTTCTGATACTCGATTACAGTTTTACTTCCTTCTTTATCGAGTGGAATCATTTCCCATTTTGTTGGGATTGTTTTTCCACTCATATTTTTTATCTCGCTTCCAACAAAAATTTTAATGAGCTTTCCGTTCTCGTCATAAAATTCAGATTTCAATTGCATATATGAATTTTTCGAAATGAATGATACTACTTTGCTCCAAACAATTCCTGCATTTGGTTTGGGAATTGATTCGATTTTATAGCAATCGTAACCAGAAAATTTTTCTTCGCTTAATAATTTGTGAGTGTAGTCGTCCACATAAGAAGAAGAACGAACAAGGTCATCGTTAGTAAAATCAGAGCCCATCCAAGATTGGTTCATCATTGAAGGAGGAATTTTAATAATTTTTTGAACGGTTGGGAGATAATTCCAGATTTCGTTTTTTCTTTTAAGCGTAACCGTGCCTTTATCTCGTGCAGGTTCTGTTATAAATATCATTGCATAATCAGGTTCAAGTGCCCAAACTTTCATTCCAAGTTTTCTTTGCCAATTTGGTTTGATAATTGTCATTGTCATTTCAACATAACTACTTTTGGCGTAGAGTAAATCCTGTGCTCTTTTAACAATATCAACAGGGTTTTGAGCATTTATTATAAATGGTTTTATAAACAGGAATGGAATCAAGAGAAGTAGGATTTTGCTTTTCATTTTTGTTAATCATTTTTCTTAAAATTAATTAGGAGTTTAATGAAATAAAATTTTTATTCAATTGAATTTGTTTTGCAATAAAATTTACTGTTGAACTCAGTCTGTTTGACAATAGATTTTTTCAAATTGTTTAATTATTATGAGTAATAAATTCATTTGATTAACTATAACAAAAATGAGGTGCTAAGATGAAGAACAAATTAAAATTTGTTTTTCTATTGTTAATACTTGTAACAGCTTTTCATCCGCTGTATCCGTTAACAGTAGAGTACATTGGTATTGAGAGGATGACAAAAGAATCCCAACTTGTTATCTATGGCAGAGTTTTATCTCAATATTCAGTTTGGGAAGATAAATCAATTTTTACCTATACGACCATTGAGATAAAAGAATTGATAAAGGGACAATATTCCTCTCAGAAAATTGTAGTTAAACAAATGGGTGGAACTGTTGGCTACATCTCGCAAGTAGTTGATGGAACTCCCAAACTTGAAATTGGGAAGGAAGTTGTTTTGTTTTTGAGAGATTGGAAAGGTGCGTATTGGATACATTCAATTGTACTTGGTTATTTTCAAGTTTATGAAGAGAATGGTAAGGTTTATGCTGTTAACAGTTTGAATAATGTTGGTCTTGTTGATCCAACAACTAAAAAATTAATTACTGATGTATCTAAACTTGAAAATAGATTTGAACTGAATGCATTCATTCAGCAAATTAAAAACTATGCAAAGATGTAGTGGAGGGAGCAATGAAAAAATATTTTATTTCATCATTACTCGCATTAAGCCTTTTCGTACTTCTGGGTTTTTGTTTAATAACAAATCAAAATGGTGAATATCGAATTTATTTTCCAAGTCGTTTACCATTTGTATATCAATTGCATACATCAACACCAACTGAGTTTATTTCAACTATTGAGGCGGGTGCAAATCAATGGACAAATATTCCTGGATGTTATTTTGTTTTCCAGCGTGGTGAAAATACAAGTGTCTCGGTAGTGGCTAATGATGGTGTTAATGTAGTTTATTTTGACATGCAAGGTGTAAACTTCTCTGATCCAAATGTTATTGCTTTTTCTTCTACGTTTACAACGAGTGTTGGTGGGTTTCAAGCAGTTGGTTCTGATTTAATTTGGAACGGTAGAGATTTTCCACCTGCAACAAATGGTGATCCAAATAAAATGGATCTATTAACCGTTATTACTCATGAGTTGGGACATCACATGGGATTAAACCACGCAGGACAACCACCATCCCCATCCGCTGGTTCTAATGGTTGTGGTCCATTAAATCAAAGAGCAGTGATGTGGTATGCTGTCTCTCGCGGAGATACAACACGCCGTTATTTACATCTTGATGATATCATGGGAGCTATTTCACTTTATCCTGTTTGGGTTATTCAAGGAAAAGTCGTTGATGGTGCAACTAATCTTGGCCTTAATGGTGCAAAAATTAAATTCGAAGGAACTTATGCAAGTACAATTGGTGTGGTTGAACAAACCTTTTCAGGTAGATATGGTAGACCTGGAGTTGCAATTGACGAAATAGTTCTTGATTCAACTGGTAATTATAAATCTGCAGTCAAAGATCCATCTTTTAAAGTCAAAGTTACAAAGTTTGGTTACTATCCAGATTCAGCTCAAGTTAATTTTAATCCCCCAGGTGGAATAGGACAAACACAAACAATTACACTTAATTTTGGTTTACAACCAAAATTCAATGTAACTTTAAGTGGTCAAATAGTAGACGAACTGACAAATCAAGGTGTCTCTGCAAGGATTTCAGTTTCATCAATAAATTATAATTTGAAAGTTGGTGATTATGATTCTCAATCAAATGGTCAGTATCAAATTATTTTACCTGGAGAAGAATTGTATCGTCTTACATTGAATTTTGAACCTCCATATCCAAGAACTGTTGTAATTGATAGTGTTTACCTAGGTCTTTCTAATAAAATATTGAATGTTGCAGTCAAACCATCAAGAATTTTCTTTGTGGCAAATGACACCTCAGCTTCTGTTAAAGAAAAGTATCTAAACTCACTCGATAGATTAAAATTAGCTTATGCATATTGGGATATTAATCTTAAAGGTTCACCACCAGATCAACAATTATTCAATAAGTTTACACAAGCGACAACAATTTTCTGGATTGCTGGTGGCGTAACTACTTCAAATTTATCTGCTTCAGAAAGACAAACTCTTATCAATCAATTTGAAAATGGACATAGAGTAATTCTTGCTGGTAATAACATTGCTCAATATTCAGATACAGGTGATGTTTTGTTAAGTAAATATTTTGGTGTACGATTTGTTTCTAACACATCTGCGAACGGATTAAAAGGATTTGCTAATGATTACATTGGTAATGGTTTGAATTTCAGTTTGCTTGGTACAGGTAAAGATTATGTTCGATTGACAACGGATGCATTTGGAACTGGTTACTTCCGTTCTTTCCATCATGGTACTGGATCAGGAGATACGATTAGAATTGCAGCTGTAAGAGGTGAAAATTCAGTTAAAAAATGGAAAAGTGTTTTCTATACAATTTCACTCGATCAACTTTCATCTGCCAATCTTGATACTTTATTGAGAAGAACATTTGAGTATTGTGCTGATTCTAGTTTTGTAACTTCAATTTACGATTACTTCTCAACTACATCATTACCTGTGAGATATGAATTGCATCAAAATTATCCTAATCCGTTTAATCCAATGACTAAAATTAAATTCGATTTACCAGAAAAATCACAAGTTGAAATTTCTGTTTATGATGTTAGCGGAAAATTGATAAAACGATTAGTGAATGAACAAAAAGATGCTGGATATCACAGCGTTGAATGGAATGGAACCGATATGAATGGAAGAAAAGTCAGTACCGGAATTTATTTGTATAGAATTTCTGCGAAAGGGACTAAGACAGGTTCTGAATTCATTCAAACTAAAAAAATGATTTTACTCAAGTAATTCAAACTACCCCCCCCGTCAAAAACAAAAGGTCATCCAATATTTTTTGAGTTGGATGACCTTTTTTATTATCAAAAAAGATTCACGAATTATTTTTTAATTCCAAATTCTGGATCGACTTTAATGAATTTTACTGCAAGGAAAGAAGGAATAGTTGCAATGCATACCCAAATAAAGAAATTTTTATATCCAATAATTTCTTGCAACCATCCACTGAACATACCAGGTATCATCATTCCTAATGCCATTAGACCTGTTGTAATTGCAAAGTGAGCCGTTTTATGTTCACCTTCAGAGATGTAAATCATAAATAACATGTATGCAGTAAATCCAAATCCATATCCAAATTGTTCGATTGCAACGCATGCATTAATTATCCAGAAATTATCTGGTAAAGCTTGAGAAAGATAAACATAAACTAAATCTGGAAGATTAATTGCAGCAACCATCCACCATAACCAAAACTTCAAACCTTTCTTTGCAGCAACAAAACCACCAAGCAATCCACCGAGTGTTAATGAAATAATACCAACTGTTCCATAAACAAAACCAACCTGACCCGTTGTAAGTGCAAGTCCACCAGCTTCTCTCACATCAAGTAAAAATGGTGAAGCAAGTTTAACAAGCTGTGCTTCAGCAAATCTATAGAACAATAAAAATCCAAGGGCAGCTAAGATTCCATCTTTCTTAAAGAATAAAACAAATGTTTTGAAAAATTCTGAGATAATATTTTTAGAACCTTCTGAAATTACTGGTTTATCATCTTTTGGATAAGGCAAGATGAAGAAGTGATAAACAAAAAATAGAATGAATAAGGCTGAGAGAAACAAGAAAGTAACTTTCCATGCAAAAGGAATATCACCTGAACGAGCTTGAAATACAGCACTTGTTTCATAATTTAATTTGGGATCAAGTTGAATGATTGCAATTGCAGGTTTATTCCAATTTTTCTCATTAAAAATAAATCTACTTCCTTCAATTAAATTTATGCTGTTATCTCCTTTCTCTCTTCCAAAATGAACTATGTACTCTTTATCTGGTTTTTGATTTAAGTAGAAATAAACTAAACCAATATTGCCAGCAAAATCAGTTTTTTTAAATTCAACTTTTTTCTCACCAAAATTTTCACGGAGGAATTCTTCTAAAGGCTTAGCAACATATTTACTCCACCAAGAAATTTCTTCCTTATGAGATACTTTTGCTTGGTTTACTTTTTCTTCTGTGTAAAAACCATTTTTCAAATTCCATTCTTTTACAATTTTTAGAATCGAGTCTATTTCACTTTTCGATTTTTTGATTGTACCAATAATGATTTGATTCGATGAGGCTTTTAACGACAAATTTTCTTTATTCTGCTGAATGAGGTTAGTATCAGGTAAAACAATTTCATTAACAATATTAGGTTTAGCAATTGCTTTTATCTCAACAGGTTCAAGTCCTGTTGAGCTTTCTACATAACCAGCAAGGATGACCAGAAGTCCTTGACCAGTAATCATAGCTAAGCGATAGAATGTACTTCTGATTCCAACAAAGAAAGCTTGATCGTGTTGCGAAAGACCAAGCATATAAAAGCCATCAGCAGCAATATCATGTGTTGCTGAACTGAAAGCGAGTAACCAGAAAAAAAGAAGTGTGTATTTGAAAAAATCTGGTAAAGGAATGGTAAGCGCTACACCTCCAAGTCCAATTGCAATTATTGATTGCATTAAGATAATCCAAAACCTTTTTGTCTTAAATAAATCCACAATTGGACTCCATAGAGGTTTAATAACCCATGGTAAGTAAAGCCAGCTTGTGTACAAAGCAATATCAGTGTTTGAAATTCCCAATCTTTTGTACATGATAACTGAAACAGTCATCACAACTATGTATGGAATTCCTTCTGCGAAATAGAGTGATGGAACCCAGAGCCAAGGATTTCTTTTTTCTGGTTTGTTTGATGGAGAAAAGAATTTGTTCATTGATGCACTCTTTGTTGATTAGTGATTTGAGTTTATCAAAAATAAAAAAGATTTTGTCAGGTTCTTGAAAAACTTTTGGTGGGCAGGTTATGATGTAATTAATTTGAACCTGACAAAATCAAAAAGAACTTTTATTAAAAAAATTGTATCAATCGTTTATTAAGTTGCTTCACTTTCAATTGTTTCCATGGCAAGCAAAACTGCACCATAAGCTGGTGGATGTTCGGGAAGAATTACATTTACACCTTCAATCTTTTGAAGAATAATTTTTCTGAGCAACTTAGAATAATAATTTTCGCCAGTTAAAAGTCCACCAATAAATGAAATGTAAACCGTTCTAACTTTGATTTTATCTTTAATTGCTTTAATGTGTAGAACAAGTTCTTCAGCTTCTCTTCTTAAAATTTCACGGCAGGGTTCATCACCTTCTTCAGCACATTGAATTACAAATGGTGCAATTGTAGCGAAATCTAAATTTTCTTTGTAAACTTTGTTAATTAAATCTTCAGCTGTATTAATATTTAAGATATCTTTAAGTCGGTAGTAAAGTTTTGTTTCAGGACCTCTTCCATCAAAAAATTTAGCAAGAGTTTGAAGACCTAATCTGCCGATTGAATAACCACCGCCTTCATCACCAATATATCTACCAAAACCACCAACTCTATAAAGTTGACCCATTCTATCTTTTCCAAAAATGATTGAACCTGTTCCTGCAATTAGAATAATTCCAGGTCTTCCTGAGAAAGCACCTTCAAGAGCAATACGAGCATCACTTGTAACGATTAAGTTTTTAATTTGATTCGCATAATTTTTCTGCCAGTAATCGAGAACAGCATTTTTAATTTTCTCTGCATCTTCTTCTCGTCCAGCGCCCGTTAATCCCATGCAAATGGCTTCGATGTTTTGAATGTTGACTTCTGCCTCATTGCATAAATCAAGAATAAGGTCTGAGATTGTTTTTGCGACTTTATCTGTTCCAATGATAAGAAAGTTTGCTGGTCCTGATGATTTTTCTGCGATAATATTACGATTCAGGTCAGCAAGAACAGCGGTTGTTTTAGTTGCTCCGCCATCTATACCAATGACATATTTCCCGTTGTTTGCAGTTACTTGTTCCATTTGTTACTCATTTTTTCAATAAAATTACGAAAAAAAATTTGCTTTTGATAGATTTTGAAAGGTTTTTCTAAAAAGAATCAGACGATTATTAACCAAACAAACTTGGTAAGTATTACGATATCTTTTGTTCTGATTTTGTTCTCAGTTGAAAGAAGATGATTAATGACGAAATAAAAATTACTACCAATCTTTGGCTGCCATAAAAATCTGTAGTTAATATTTAATTCTTTCAATTCATTATTCCATTGAGCAAAAACTGAACTATATGTCATTGTAGAAAAGTCATATCTTATTCGCATACCAAATTCTTTTGTATAAAATTTTGCACCTTGAATATCTATGCGGTTTAAATCAAAATCAGTACTTAATGATAAGTTGCTTGAAAACATGTAAGTAAGTTCAGATGAAATATTTCTCCTTTTACCTGAATAAAAAGTTCCTTCATTGAAATCCAATTCAACAAATATTTTTCTACTTCGTGATGTATTAATAGAAAATCCAGTTGAATTAAAATTATATTTACCAGACTTAACTACGATTGTATCGAAGAGATTAAAATCATTTTCAACTAAATCAAAATTTCGATGTAAGTCAATTCTAAAATTGTCGTCTGCATTTGTTGTAATTCCAAAAGGTGAAAAGTAGAGATTTGAAGTTGAAAGTTCGTTGTTTGTATTCCAATAAATGTCAGATTCAAAGATGGTGAAGTTTAATTTTTTTATTCCCATGTAATTGATTCTTGGAGAAACTCTTAGGTGAGAAGTTATTGATTTAAATCCAGTTCGGAAGAAAAAGCCCATGGCAGGATTGAAATCTTTTTGAGCTTCTCGATAACTTAAGAATGCATTTATTAAATCATTCGGAAAACTTATGAATGCTTTGTAAGCAATGTTCTTTTTTCCTCCATTTGTTTCTTCTGACCTTACCGCACCACCACCAAATGTAATTGTTTGGTTATCAAGAAAATCTGTAAAAGTAAAATTAAAATCTCCGCCATAAACTCTGTTAAATCCGTTCTTTGACATTTTATTGGTTAAGATTAAACCAACATAAGATTGTTCAAGCAAATCATATTTAGTTCTAATGACACCATAATTGGTTGTTGGTTCGCTTCCTTTAGAAGCAGTTTGAACATTTAAGAAACCAACTTCTAAATCGTGAATTCTTCCAACAATTCTTGCACCAAAGTTTATTGGAATTTCTGTTCCTCTACTTAAACCAATTCTTCGACTGTAAAAAACATTATTTCTAAAACCAAAAGTGTAATCAAAAATACTTGCATTCTCCAAGAAGAAGTCTCGTTTCTCTGGAAAGAATAAAGGAAATCTTGATAGGTTAATTCTTGCTCTGTCTGATTCTACTTGAGCAAAATCTGTATTAAATGTTAAATCAAGTGATAAGTTTTGCGTTAAACCATATTTAATATCAATTCCTGGTTTGATTAAAGATTTTTTTTGACCGTTATGTTGTTGAATTCCTGCGCTGAGAAAAGGTTTGAAATAAATTGGATTGCCTCTTTGAATGTTTTTAATTCCTAAAAGTTTTCCTGCATAAGCTAACTTGAATAAACCAAGGTTAAGTCCAACTGAAGACCATAAGACTTGTTCGTTCAATCGTCTAATTTGACGAGCAAAGTTTATTCCCCAGACCTGTTCAACTTGATTATGAAATTTGAAAGTTGAGAAAGGGAATTCAAACTCAATTGACCAACCACTATCAGTTACTGCTGTACGAACATCCCAAATACCATCCCAATCCTCATTGAAACCTCTAAAGTCATAACCAGATAACAACGCATCGTCTCGCATTCCAAGTGGATTTGTTCCAAACCAATAGGCAGATTTTTTATCATTAAAAGTATCTAACACAAGCATGAAGTTATCATCACCACGAAGATTACCATCTTTCTTTAATTCTCTTGCGATGATTTTTTGTGGTTCAGGGTCATAGCACATTACACCAATGTATAAAGCATACTCATTATAAATAATTCTTACTTCTGTTTTGAACGATGCTGGATTACCTGCAATTGGTTCTTGTTGAAGAAAATCGTTAACAGGTTCTGCAAGTAACCAAAGTGAATCAGTTAAATATCCATCGAGCTCGGGTGAGCCATTAACTTTTGTTGCTATGATAATTTTATTGTTCTGACCAAAAAGATTTATTGAATAGATTAACAAAAGAGTTAAATATAAGTAGCGCATTCTTCTCCAGTTTTTTTACAAAAATAAATTTATCAGTAATTATTTTTTGAGGTATGATTAAATTTCTCTGAAAATATAGAAAAATATTAATGTTTACGATAAAGCAGTTTGAATAAAATTGGAGAGCATTAGTAGGACTTAATAAAGATTTTCGACAATCCATTTGTGAAGGGGCATCATATCTTTAATGATTTTTTTTGAAAATTCTATGATATCTTTTTCTTTGAATTGATCGAAATCATTAGTTTCGAACATTGCATACAAACCACTATAAGTTGATAATTCAGCAAACGGATGTTCTGATGTGAAACCTGAGGGAAGTTTCTTGAATTTTTTCTCTTCGATTGAATAACCTTTGCTTTTGAGTTTTGAAATTATTTTGTAAAGATCTGAATTCTTCGTTAGCTGTAATAGATGATGACGATATTTTTTTAAGATATCAGGTGGAAAAATATAAAAACCTACAGCAATTAAGAATGATTTTGGTTCGATGTGAAAATAAAATCCAGAGCATTCAAGTTTTTTTCTTTTACCTTCCCAGAAATAGATACCAAGATTTGTTTTGTATGGTTTTTTGTCTTTCGAAAATCTCGTATCTCTATTAAGTCTGAAAATTGATTTGTTAATTTCAGGTTCAGCAATAATCTGAGGGAAATATTCTCTTATAAAACTTCCGAGTTCAATTACGACCATTTTTGCTGGAAGTAAAAAATTTTTTTCATATTCGTTTCGATGAGCGTGAAACCACTCACGATTGTTATTCTTAGCAAGCTTACTTAAGAATTGAATTGTGTTGAATGGAAATTCATACTCTTTCATTTTCATTTACTTTCTTTGTTAATAATTCAACTGCTCTATCAATTGCATTGTGAGTACCAAATAATACAAGCAAATCATTCGGATAAACTTTAAAGTCACCAGATGGATTTGGAATGAATTGATTATCACGAATTACAGAAATAACCGTTGCGTTTGTTTTTGCTCTTAAATCTATTTCCTTTAATGTTTTATTCGCTGCATCATGTTCTGGTAAAATCATGATTGTATCAATCGTACCTTGAGCGAGTATTTGATTAATTTGGTCGAAAGCATGCTCGGTAAAACGAACATCTCTAAAAATTCCGTATGATTCGGTACGCAATGTATTTGCTTGAGCGAGAATCACACTATTTGGAATATGGAATTTTTTCAGTACTCGACTTAGAATTTGAATTGATGTTTCAAATTCTTCTGGAATAACTTCATCAGCACCAAGTTTAACTAAATCTTCTACATCTCTCACATATCTTGTTCGAACAATTAAATATACACCACGATTTAATTCACGAACCAATCGAACAATAATTCTCGTAGCCATTGAATCAGAAATTGCAACAACAACAATTTTAGCTTTATGAATGTTCACAAGTTCAAGTATTTCTTTTTTTGTTGCATCACCGTTTATAATTTGTTCGCCTTCTTTTTTTGCATGTATTACATTTTTCGGATTTGCTTCAATCACTACATAAGGTATCTGAGCTTCTCTCAATACTTTACTGACATTTCTACCATTCAATCCATAACCAATAATTATAACATGGTTCCTTAAATTCTTTAAAAAGTCTTCGGATGATAATTTTTCTAAATGTGGAATCTTAGATGAAATGTAAGGAGAAATTTTCAGAAGAATTGGTGAGATGAACATTGTTAAAATAGAAATAGAAATAAATTGATTAAGAAAACTTTCGGGCAACAATGAGTATTCAGCTCCTTTCAAAATTAATACAAAAGCAAATTCACCAATTTGTGCAATGTACAATCCAACCAAAGCAGCAATTCGTAACGGATATTTTTGAATCAGAATTATTAGTATCACAACTATTGCCTTGAAAACAATTACAGATATAACAAGAATTAATGAAATAAATGGATTCAAAAGTAAATATTCCAAATTCAATAACATTCCAAATGAAATAAAGAAAAAGGAAGTAAAAACTTCTTTGAAAGGAATTATATCTCCAATGACTTGATGAGTGTAATCGGTTTCGGAGATTACAAGTCCAGCAATAAATGCACCAATTGCAAAAGATAATCCAATCATCTGAGTTAAGAAAGCAATTCCAAAGCTTAATACAAAAACACCAATAATAAACACATCTCTCATTTGAATTTGAATAAGTTGATACAACACATAAGGCATCAAAAACTTCGCAACAAAAAAGATAAGAACAATTAATGCAAATGAACCAACTAAACGCAATGTGATTTCAATAAAAGTAGTTTCAGTTGAAACGCCAAGTATTGGAATTAACAACATCATTGGCAGAACCATTAAATCCTGAAAGACAAGTATACCAGTTGCAATTTTTCCATGGGGAGTATCAATCTCATCTCTATCAGAAATCATTTTCAATATTATTGAAGAACTCGATTGAGTTATCAAAAATCCAATAAAGATTGATTGTTGAATATTAAATCCAATTGTTACTCCAAATAAAAATCCGAGTAGTGTTGTTCCCAAAATTTGAAAGCCACCAATTAAGATTATCTCTTTGAAATTTCTGATAAAATTATTGAAAGAAATTTCAATTCCAATCGTGAAAAGAAGCAGAGCAATACCGATTTCAGCAAGTTGATTAATTCCTTCGAAGTCAGTTATAATCTTTAAAAAGTTTGGACCAATTATGACGCCAGTTACTATAAATCCAATAATAGATGGTAAATTCAGTTTGTTAAATAAATAGATAATTGGAATTGCGAAAGCCAGAACGATTAATATATCTTTGAATAAGTGAGCTTCGTTCATATCTTTGAGTTGATATTATGAATAATAATAAACTTATGAGGAACAAAATGAAAAAATTTTTTCATCTAATTGTTGTTGTTTTTCTTATTCAAAATATAACAATCTTTGCTCAAAATAAACGAGCATTCACATCAGAAGATTTATGGCAGCTAAAAAGACTTTCAAATTTAGTTGTTTCACCTGATGGTAATTATGGTGTTTTTGTTGTGACTGAATTTAATATCAAAGAGAACAAAAGTAACTCTGATTTGTGGTTGATTGATCTTAAGACTTATCAACAAAAAAGGTTGACAACTAACTTAGGTTCTGATAATTCTCCAGTATGGCATCCAAACAGTAAAAAAATTGCTTTCATTTCAAAACGAGAAGGTGATTACTCTCAATTATATGAGATTGATATTGATGGGGGTGAAGCAAGGTTGTTGTATGAAATGCCTATGGGAATTTCAAATCCCCAATTCTCGAGTGATGGAAAGAAAATCTTTTTTGTTTCGAGAATTTTACCTGAATTTGAAAATGACTTTGAAGGATTAAAAAAAGAATTGAAAAATCGAAAAGACAAAAAAGTAACAGCAAAAGTTACAGAAGACCGTTTGTATCGTTATTGGGATAGTTGGTTGACTGATGGATATGTATCTCGACTTTATGTTTATGATTTAGAAAAGAAAGAGCTCAAAGATTTAACAAAAGGTTGGAAAAAAATTTTTAATCTTGATGGTGGAATTAATTATTCCGTTTCACCAGATGGAAATTTAGTTGCTCTCACAGCAAACAATACAGAACCACCTTATGACTCACTTAATCAAGATGTTTTTCTAATAAATGTTAATAATCCAAACGAAGTAATCAACATCACTGCTAATAATTACCAAGATGATTCATCCCCTTACTTTTCTAAAGATGGAAAATATCTTTTCTTTGGAAGTCAATTTGATCCAGATTACTCAGCCGATAATGTTCGTCTGGTGATGTACGATTTGAGTAATAAATCCATCACAAATCTTACTGAGAGTTATGATTTATCATTTTCAAATTTCACTCAAGGAGATGATTACACTAAAGTATATATGCTTGCTGAAGAGAGAGCTAAAATATGTTTGTTCGAATTTGATTTGAAAACTAAGAAGCTTAAAAAGATTTTCACTGGTGGCTCGCTTTCATCTATTAATATCAAAAAAGATAAAATTTATTTTTTGAAAAATTCTTTGTCTGAACCATCAGAAATTTTTGAATTAAACATGAAGACAAACTCAGTGAAGAAAATTTCTGATTTCAATGGTGAAATATTAAGTCAAATAAAATTTGGAAAAGTTGAGGAACATTATTTCGCTGGTGCAGATGGTGACTCAGTTCAAATGTATATTCTACTTCCACCTGATTTTGATAAAACAAAGAAATATCCGCTTGTTCATTTAATTCATGGTGGACCACATCAAACATTTGGAGACGATTTTCATTATCGTTGGAATGCCCAATTGTTTGCTGCACCAGGTTATGTTGTAGCAATGGTGAATTTTCATGGTTCAACCAGTTTTGGTAAGAAATTTGGAAAATCCATTGTCGGTGCTCACGGCGATAAACCTTTCACAGATATTATGCTTGCAACAGATTATTTAGTTAAAAATTTTGATTTTATTGATTCATCAAAAATGGCTGCAGCTGGTGGTAGTTATGGTGGTTATCTTGTGAATTGGATTGCAGGTAATACTAATCGTTTTAAGGCATTAATCAGTCATGCTGGTGTTTATAATTTGATGGGACAATTTGCGAGCGATTTGACCTATGAGAGAGTCAAAAACTATGATGGTGCGCCTTGGCAAGGTAGATATGAAAATATAAACAGATGGAGTCCCGCTTTTTATGCTCATAATTTTCAAACTCCTATGCTTATTATTCATGGTGAAAAAGATTATCGTGTTGTTGTAACGCAAGGTTTAGAATTGTATGGTGTTCTCAAAGGTAAAGGAGTTCCAGCGAGACTTGTCTATTATCCTGATGAAAATCATTGGATACAACAACCACAAAATTCAATTTATTGGTACAAAGAAGTTCACGATTGGTTGAAGAGGTATTTGAGCAATTAACATAATGCAAAAATTTTGATTATTTATGTTGAATTTCAAAGTTAAGCTTTTGATGATATTTATTAGGTACAGTCCATTTTCAGTTTATTGTTCAGAATAAACTGCTATTAAGAGATGAATTTTTTTGTTTTTAGAATAAATATTTACTGACAAAATGTTTTAACAAAAAGATTACTTTTACTTCACAAATAGTTTCAAAATTTGCATCGATTGAAATTTTTTAGAACTAAAGAACTGATGAAATGAAATTTAACTTAATGAGTAAAAGGCGTAAATAAGTTAGATATAATTGAATGAAATTAAAGTAATGTTTGTTAATATTGTGTTGTGAGTGACCGAAATAAAATACGGCATTTGACTTATTGCATAACACTATATGTTGTTTAGTTTGCAGGTGAATAAATTAGATGAATGTAATGTATACTAAACAAAAAATAATTAACAAAAACTCAAACAAAAACAAACTGGAGGGTCCTATGAGACGCCTTATTTTACTGTTCTCTTTTATATTCGTTGCTTGTGGATTATTGCAAGCACAGACTTCAGAATTGGAGCAAACATTAGCTAAAATTACAGGTGATGCAAGTAAGGCTTATGTTGCACCAATCTCATCTGCCTTTGGGGCTAATTTGAACTCTGGTTGGATTCATGGTGCACCGAAAGCGACAAAATTCAGCTTAGATATCGAAGTTGGTTTTGTTGCAATGGCTACACTTTTCGGTTCTCAAAACCAGACTTTTTCTTCAAGTGGTAAGTTCCGATTCAACTCATCACAAGCTGAGCAACTTATACCGAGCAATATTACGGGTACAACTCGTACACAGATTAAAAATGAAATACTTAGCCGTGATTTTACAGTAACAATTAGTGGTCCAACCATTATTGGTAAAAAGAAAGATTCTGTAAAAGTTGTGTTCCCTGGTGCAACAATTCAGGGACAAACACTCGCACAAAGAACAATTGTTCTGCCAGTAACTGGTTACCTTGAAGAATTACCAGCTTTACCATTGGCAGTACCACAAGTTACACTTGGAACTGTTTTCGGAACTCAAGTGGCGTTCAGATATTTACCTGAATTTGATATCAGCCCTGATTTAGGAAAATTCAAATACACCGGTTTTGGAATTCAACATAACCCAACAATGTGGGTTCCTTTCCCAATTCCAGTGAATGTTTCAGTTGGATATTTTACACAATCACTTGAAGTTGGAAAAGTATTCAAGACATCAGCATCAATGTTTGGAATTTTTGCTTCCAAGAGATTTGGTCCCGGTGCATTAAACATTGAACCTTATGCTGGATTGAGTTTTGAAAGTTCATCAATTGATGTTCAATACGATGTAGTCTATGATACTCCAACGGGTCCCTCACCTGCAAAAATCAAGTATACACTTGAAGGTGAAAACAGCACCAGAATAACAATTGGAGCAACACTTAAATTAGCTTTACTTGGTTTGAGTGTTGACTACAACATTGCAAAGTACAATTCAGTTAGTGCCTCATTAAACATTAAAATTTAATCTCTCATAATCTAAGGGTTCTACTCTTGATCGTAAGGGTAGGACCCTTTTTCATTTTAAATTTCACTTTTGCCTTAGAGCAATTTCATTTATATTTGTATTCGATTTTAGTGATTTTGAAATTCTGGCGAGGTAGCTCAGTTGGTTAGAGCAGTGGAATCATAATCCACGTGTCGGGGGTTCGAATCCCTCCCTCGCTACTAAAAAAGGAGATGAAATGTTTACATTATTAATTGTTCTTACAATTTTTATTTCAATATTATTGATTGCAGTTGTGCTTATGCAATCAAGTAAAGGTGGTGGCCTTGCTGGTTCTTTTGGTGGTCCTGGTGAAATGGGTGCAATCTTTGGTGTAAGAAGAACAGCTGATTTTTTGATGAAAACGACCTGGGTTCTTGCAATATCATTAATGTTATTGGCTATTGTAATTAATTTAGTTGCACTACCTACTTCTTCTCAAGAAAAGATGAAGGAAAGTATTATTCAGAAAAGAGGATTACAATCATTACCACAAAGACCTACACTCCCTCCACAAACACAACAGAATAAGTAATCCAAAAAAGTTTAAAACTAAAAAGGCTGTTTCAGGTTTTCTGAAACAGCCTTTTTTATTGATTTATTTTGCGAATTCGTTAATTGACTTTATAAGGAATTCCCCATGTCGAACTTGAAACACTTCCTTCTACAGTAAATATTGTTTCGTTCGTAACTGCATTTATTACTGAATGGAATTTTCCAAAAGGATGAACGACAAAAATATTCCAATTACCTTGATAAACTTTTTCCCACTTGTCACCAACTTGTGTTGAAGAAACGAGGTTTAATTTTCTTTTGAGTTTATAAGTTTGACCGGCAATTTTTCTACCATAAGTAATTGTAACGAAATCTTCTTTAGGGGAATTACTTGTTAGATACACTTTAAGCGTTACATCTTCATTCTTTTTCCTTTCCGGAATGTCTTTCTTTGAATCACCGATGAAGAAGTATGTATCTAATGGTGAAGTTATTGACAAAATTTCTCTACCAGAAGAAATTAGTTCAACTTTATTGATTTTGATATTTTTTAGTTCAGTTGAGCCTTCTGGAAGTGAAATTGCTTGTAACTTCCAACCACGTGATTTATCATTTTTTGAATTTGTTCGAATAAATGTGAGATTTCTTTTCACAGTTTCTACGAATGGCTTGGATACGATAGTGTCTGGTCTATATGATGTATCACCAAGTGTAATTCGTGTAAATTTACCAGCAATAATTAAATTACCGGTGTATTTTGTTGTAACTGTAACTTTAGCAGAATCACCGACTACTTGTTTTTCAAAAGTTCTTTCAACTTTTGTTATTCTTCTTCCAACTTTGATTGGATATAAATCAAGTTGTGTCTTTCCAATTAAGAAAGCAGTTGCTTCTTCATCATTAAAATTTTGATCAAAATTTGCAAGAGCTTCATCATTTTCAATCATTGATAATAGAGTTGCGTCATCAAGATAGTCGGGTTCATTAACATTTGATTTACAGCTTATCATTAAGATAGGAATTAGAATAGAGAGAACTATAAAAAGAATTTTTTTCATATTAACCTCCAATTTTTTCTAAGTAGTTTGATGACTGTAGTTGATTTTGGTTTAAATTACATTTTTTCTGCTAAAAGTGTGATTACTTTATCTTGTATAGTTCTTAATTTAACTTGGCTACCTTTCGAATAGTTAAAATTTATTGCGAAGATTAGTAAGTCGCCCGAATTAGCAGTTATATAACCAGCAAGAGAAGTTACTCCATTTAGTGTGCCCGTTTTCCCACGTAATCTTTCTGGTGGAAATAGCTCGTGAAATCTTTTTATTAAAGTACCATCTCTTTGAGGGATTGATAAGGAATTATAAAATTCATAAAAGATATCAGGGTTTAGATAAATTTGATATAAGAATTTAACAAGCAGTTCGGTTGTGAATTGGTTTTGTCGAGAAATACCTGAGCCATCAACCATATTAAATTCTTCTTCATAAATCCCAAGGGATTTGAGTGTGGTTACAATTGCTCTTGATGCATCAAAAGGACTTCCTTGCCCTTTGGCAAAATGACCTCCAATAATTAAAAATAAATGCTCTGCATAATAGTTGTTACTATTTTTATTAATCGGTTTTAAGAATTCAACTAATGGCGTGGAAATATATCCAATTCTATTTGAAAGTTTTGGGATTTTATTTTTTTCTACTTTACCCCAAAAACTAATTCCATTTTCAAGAAGCAATTTTTTAAGAAGATGTCCAGCATAATATGCTGGTTCAATCACATGAACTCTTAGATTAGTTTTGGAATTTTTTCTAATTGTGCCTGATACAATAATTATTTCTTTTCCATCTTCAATCTTTGACGATGCTGAAAGTCTTGTTTTACCTCTTATGGTTTTTGTGTGATTAATAATTTGAAAGTATTCTAAATTATCATTTATGTAAATACTACCTGGTTTATTTAATTTATTTGAGGCAGAAACGGTTAATGAAATGGAGTTATTATTTACTGTTATAGCTGAAATGGGAGGTAATGGAACAGAAATGTTCTCATCTTCTATCCATTCATTTCGATAAAAAATTTCGTCAAAGAAAGTATCATCAAGGTATAAATTTCCTGTGATAGCTTGAATGTTTTGAGATTTAATCTTCGATACAAGATTAACAAAGTCACCTGTTTCTAAAGTAGGGTCTCCATATCCTTTTAAGTATAAATTACCATTAATTATTCCATCGTTTAAGTTTAAATCGTCAGTATATAATTCAGTATTAATCGAGAAATCTTTACCTAAGTTTAAAAGAGCAATACCGGTTGTAATTAGTTTGTTTGTAGATGCAGGAATTAGTGGCTCAGTTGAATTTATTTTAATCACAAAATCTTTTTTTTGAGTTGAAAAGCATGTTAATGAATATTTTGAACCTTTTGGAAGATTCTTCTTTAACATCTCTGAGATTTTTTCATAAAGAAAGTCGTAATTCTGTGTGTAGAATTGAAATAAAACTAAAATTAATTTTAATAGCATTTATCAACCCATTTGATTGCGTGCAAAATTAGTATTTGTTAAATTGAAACAAAAATGAAAATTGCCTTAGTCACTGGTGGAAGTGGGAAAATTGGTAGTAAAATAGTCCTTCATCTTCTTAATGAAGGTTATGAAGTTGTAACTACTTATTTTCATTCGGAAAATAAAATAGAGCAACTCTTAAAGTTAAATAGTAATAGTAGTAAAAATTTATTTTTAGTCAAATGTGATTTATCGAATAAAGCTGAGATTGATGATTTATTAAATCAATTTAAAACAAAATATAACTCATTGGATTTAATGATTAATTGTGCAGGAATTTTTCATAAAAACGAATTCGAGAAAATTGATGAACACGAATATGATTATGTAATGAACATTAATTTGAAATCGGTCTATTTTCTTGTTCAAAAATTTCAGAGTTTAATGAGTGAAAATTCAGTCATTATTAATTTTTCTTCAGTTGGTGGAATAATCCCTTGGAAAAATAGGAGTTTATATCACATATCCAAAGCTGGAATAATTGCATTGACACGCTCACTCGCACTTGAACTTGCACCAAAAATAAGAGTTGTATCAATTGCACCAGGATTTATAGAAACAGACTCTGAGATTGATGAGAAAATGCCTCTATCGAAAATTCCTTTGAGAAGATATGGCAAGATTGAAAACATTTTACAAACAATAGACTTCCTAATAAAAAATGATTACTTAACAGGAATTACAATTCCTGTTGACGGTGGACGTTCAATAATTTAATCAAAAAATTTGGGTAAGATTATGCCAATTAAAGCTTATAAAAATCTTGAATTCCTAAATTCACCAGATGCAAGGGTAATTAGAATAATTGCTGAGTTTCTTGAACCACAGAGTAGATTTAAGAAATTAAATATTCAAGATACAATTGTTTTCTTTGGAAGCGCACGAATCGTTGATAGAAAAACTGCACAAAAAATGTATAATGATGTGAAAAAATTAGATCCTAAGAGAGAAAAAAATTTTGCTGAGAAATTAAGGAAAGCGCAAGTTGCTTTGGAAATGTCAAAATATTATGAAGAGGCAGTTCAATTATCGAAAATGTTAACCGAATGGTCGCTCTCGTTACCATCCGAATCGAGAAGATTTGTAGTTTGTACTGGTGGTGGACCTGGTATTATGGAAGCAGCTAACAAAGGAGCAAGACTTGGAAAAGGAAAAACCATTGGTCTTAATATTTCAATTCCGAACGAACAATTTGTAAATAAATATGTGAACGAGGAGTTAAGTTTTGAATTTCATTATTTTTTCATGAGGAAGTTTTGGCTGATTTATCTTGCCAAAGCTTTGGTCATCTTCCCTGGTGGTTATGGGACATTGGATGAATTGATGGAAGTTTTAACTTTAATTCAAACTGGAAAGATTTCGAAGAAAATTCTTGTGATTATTTATGGTACTTCGTACTGGAAGAAAGTGATAAATTTTGACGCAATGATAGAGCACGGGTGTATTGATAAGAAAGACACACAAATCTTTACTTATTGCGATACACCCGAACAAGCGTTTAATGAATTAAAGAATTTCTTGACTAAAAATTATTTATGATAGGAAAGACGGAAATGGAAATTATTTTTCCATTTCTTCTTTCATTAATTTTTGAAGCCTTCTAATTGCCTTAGCAGTTTTCATTTTTCTTCTAACTGAAGGCTTCAAGTAAAATGTTCTCTTTTTGTATTCCTTGAGTATTCCAGCTCTTTCGTATTTCTTCTTAAATCTTTTAAGTGCTTTATCTAAGCTCTCGTTTTCGCCAATAATTATTCCGACCAAAAATTACCTCCGTTAATTTGGTTGTACTTGAAATTGTTCTAATAATCTTTTTGTTCCTGATTTTTCAAACTCAACAATAATAGATTTAATACCAGACGAAGTTGTTTCTTTACCAGTAACTTTACCTACATCATCCCACTCTTTGTGATAAATCGAATCGCCAATTTCGTATGAATTAGTTGGATTATAAATTTTGCAATCTTCAATTTTAATTGCAGAAAGGTCAAGATTTTGAGAAGATTTAATGTTAGAGTCAACATCCAAAGCCATTGTATGTTTACAAGTTTTGCATCGTGTCCATTTTCTTCTATCGCCTGGAATAGCGATGTCACCTACTATCTCCATCTTTGTAACTTTGTTGCAATAACTACAAAACGCATCTACATGTTTTAATCTTGCCATTTGAAAACCTCAATTTTCTTCTTTAGTTGCAGTAATCACAAGCACAGGAATTTTTGAGTAACGAATTACTTTTTCAGCGACACTACCAATTAATGTATGAAGTAATCCAGTTCTGCCATGAGTTGCAATTACTATCAAATCAATTTCATTTTTTTCAGCATATTTAATTATTTCTTCAAAATCGTTTCCGCGGAGTAATACTTCTTTAACTTTTATATCTTCAGAAAATCTTTTCTTAAACTCATTTAATAAATTTTTAGCGTCATCTTCAATTTTTTGAAGAGCGCTTTCAGTTGTCATATCAAATGTTCTAATGAGAAGAATTGGGGGATTCTTCTCAAGTACATGAAGTAAATGAATTTCTGCTCCAAATTGTCGAGCTATATCCTCGGCATAGGAAAAAGCTTGAGCAGAAATCTCACTGAAATCTGTTGGTACAAGTATCCTTTTGATATTAAATTTTTTCATATTTAGGTTTTGCAATATAAAATTTTGAAAAGAAAGATAAAAATGAAGGATTTTTCTGGCTTAAATGATTTTTTACCTTTTTTAATGGGAAAAAGTAATCTTTTCATGTTTTTTATCTTTGCATCGAATGTTAATTTGTTTCAAGAAATATCAATGAAATTCAACAAATGATTAAAAATAATTAGTGAGTATGCCCTTAAAATTAGGAGATTTCGAGCTTAATAGAATTTATCAAGGTGATTCAATCGAGCTAATGAGAAGAATTCCAGACAATTCGGTTGATTTAATTTTTGCTGACCCTCCTTACAACTTGCAATTAAATGGAGAACTTTACCGACCAAATCAAACGAAAGTTGATGCTGTAAATGATGATTGGGATAAGTTTAATTCATTTGAAGAGTATGATAATTTTAGCTTTCTCTGGCTAAAAGAATGTAAAAGAATTCTAAAAGATACTGGAAGTCTTTGGGTAATTGGAACATATCACAATATTTTTCGGCTTGGTACAATAATTCAAAATCTTGATTTATGGATTTTGAATGATATTATATGGATAAAAACTAACCCAATGCCCAACTTCAAAGGTACAAGGTTTAATAATGCTCATGAGACTTTAATTTGGGCAACAAAATCAAAGAATTCGAACTATACTTTTCATTATCACTCATTGAAAATATTTAATGACGACTTGCAAATGCGAAGTGATTGGTATATTCCAATTTGTCAAGGCGAAGAGCGAGTTAAAATTAATGGTAAGAAAGCTCATTCTACTCAAAAACCTGAAGAATTATTGTATCGAATCATTCTATCAACATCAAATCCAGGAGATATCATTTTTGATCCGTTTTCTGGAAGTGGAACTACTGCAGCAGTTGCGAAAAAACTTGGAAGAAAATTTTTGGCTTTCGAGAAAGATGAAAATTATGTTAAAATTTCAATCGAACGATTGGAAAAAATTCAAACATTAACACAAGATTTATTAGAGTATAAAGTTGAAAAAAGAATTCCAAGGATACCGTTTGGATTATTGATAGAAAAAGGTATCATCAGAGTGGGAGAATTTTTATTCTCAAAAGATTTGAAACATAAAGCAAAAGTTTTAGCAGATGGTTCAATTCAGTGTGAAAATGTAGTTGGTTCAATTCATAAAATAAGTGCATATCTTTTGGGTAAAGAAAGGAATAATGGTTGGGAGTATTGGTTTGTAAAAAGAGATGATAAACTTCTAAGCATCAATCGATTGAGATTTGAATACTATAAAACAAACTACGATGTAAGATTTTTTTTCATTGAAGATTTAAAGAAAGAAAACAACAGTTTGAATGAATAAATTTTGAATCTAAAATATTTGTTCATTTGGTATGCCGTTTATAAAGTTAAAAGATAATGTTTTTGATTGTTCAGTTTGTGATTATAGATGCGATGCAACATCCCGATTGGTTTATAATTTTGAAGATGATATTGAGTTTTCGAATTTAATTCAAAATATTGTGATTGGGTTGATAAATAGAACAAGTTCTAAAGTTGAAGCAAAGAAATTCGAAAAGGATAATTCTTATCCAGACATTTTAATTCAATCAAAAAATTCGAGTGATATAATTGCTTTCATTGAGATAAAAGTTCAGACACGAACTTTCATGAAAATTAGAGAAATTCTTCCTGAAGCAAATCTTTTTCCATCAGAAACCTTAGCTTTGAATTTAAGTGACCTTGAAAGATATTTTAATCTTAAGGAAAAGTTGCAAAAACCAATTTATTTAGTTTGGTGTCTAATCAATCGTCCTTGTATTACAGGATTGAATTTTGAAAGTTTCAAGTTTTATTTTCAAGAGATTAATGTTTTAAGACACATAAGAGACGAAGATGAATTAAACTCGAGACGATTTAGAAGACAAATTGGACAAGGTGATATTGATGAGAATGGTCAGCATAGAGGGGTTTTAGTGAATTATCATTACTCAATAAATGAAATGAACCAAGGTTTACCGCAATTTCATTAAATAAAAATTTTTGAACTACTCACATTCTTAATAAATTCGTAATAGTTATGAAAGAGTACGAGAAAGCAGGCGTAAGCATTTCAAGAGGGGACGAATTTGTAAAGAGAATCAAATCTCTTGCTCGTTCCACTTTTTCAGATGATAATCCTGAATCAAAAAGAGTTTTAACCGACATAGGTCACTTCGGTGCATTCTACGATATCAAATTTTCTGATTATAAAAATCCTGTTCTGGTTTCGAGCGTGGATGGTGTGGGCACAAAACTTAAAGTCTCAATTATGATGAACAAACATGATACAATTGGACAAGATTTAGTCAATCATTGTGTGAATGATATTTTGTGTTCAGGAGCAAAACCACTTTTCTTTCTCGATTACTTAGCATTTGGAAAATTAAATCTTGATGTTGCAGAATCAATCATGCTTGGTTTATCAATTGCGTGTAAAGAAAATCAATGTGCTTTGATTGGTGGTGAAACTGCTGAGATGCCAGACTTGTATTCAGAAAATGATTATGATATTTCTGGAACAATTGTCGGAATTGTTGAAAGAGAAAAAATAATTGATGGTAAACTTATTCAGAAAGGTGATGTGTTAATCGGACTTAAATCAAATGGTTTGCATACAAATGGTTATTCACTTGCAAGAAAAGTTTTGTTCAGTCATTTTAAGATTGATGATTTTATTCCAGAGTTGAATTCAACAATCGGCGAAGAACTTTTAAGGATTCATAAATCATATTTGAAAGTTGTTTATCCAATTATTCAAAAATTTCAAATTAATGGAATTGCTCATATTACTGGTGGTGGAATAATTGGAAATACAAAGAGAATAGTTCCTGATAAACTTAACATTTCAATCGATTGGAATTCGTGGGAAGTTCCAGAAATTTTCAAATTAATCCAAAGAACAGGTCAAATTTCAGATGAAGAGATGAGAGAAGTTTTCAATCTTGGTATTGGGATGATTTTGATTGTAGATAAAACTATTGCGGATAAAGTAAGAGAAGATTTGATGAATGCAGGTGAAGAGAGTATTATCATTGGTGAGATTAAATGAAAAAATTATTCTTTGTATTGCTCATCATATCAAATTTACGTGGTCAAATAGTTTTTACTGGTGTTGACCGTTTAACTCAAACTGTTAAGGCTTTTCATTTAAACATTGAAAACGAACAATTGTTAGAACTTTCTTATTCAAATTCGTATTTGCCTCGATGGTTAAATGAAAATTACATTGTAATGAATATTGGCAATTCGATTTTTAAGGTTGATAAGTTTCGTGAAAAACAATTTTATTTTTTTGATGGTTATATGCCTGTAGTTTCTAAATCTGGTAAATATGTTGCAGCTTATTCAAAAGATGGAATTACTATTGCTGATTCATCAGGAAAAATTTTGAAAGTCCTCGAAGTTGACTGTTGGAGTAAGGTTACTCCAATTTTTTCATTTGACGAGAAAAGCATTTTCTATTACGATAAAAAAAGAGAAGCCTGTTTTAAGTTTAATTGGGAAGAACAAACTAATCACATTTTCGCACATTATGTTTTTCATCCAATTTTTTCACCAGATGGTTCGAAGATTTTAATTAATGTTGGTAAAGTTGACTCCAATTTTCGAATTGGAATTGTTAATGCAGAATGGAAAGAAAATCAACCAATCAATTACATTACATCTTCTTATGAAAATTCAATTGTACCAATTTGGTCTCCAACTGGAAGATATGTTGCTTACTTAAGTTTGTTATCAAAATCAACTTATCCGAATTCTGATTTCATCCCTGCAAGAATAGTTTTGTACGATACTCAAACGAGAACCAAACACATTTTAACTGAAGATGCTGGTTTTACTGAAGGTGCTTATCCTCAATTTTCTTTTAGCAAAGACGAAAGATTTTTTTATTACACTGCAATTCGTGAAAATGGAACAGGAACAATTGGACAACTTGATTTACAAAATAATCTTGAAAAAAAATTCTTAATTAACGACCCAAATATTGATGCACGTCTTCCACTTTACCTCGATAAATAAACCTATCAAAAATTTGTGATGAAAAATGCGTAAATGTCTTTTAATCATTTTAACATTCATTACTTTAATATCTTGTTCGAAATCACCAGATGAATTAAAGAAAGATAGTGAACGCTTCTTAAATCAAGCTCTTGATTATTACGAAAGAGGATACTTATCACAATCAGCTGAACTTCTCGAAAAAGTGATTGAGATAGAAGATAAACTTGGCAATCTCGAGCGAAAAGCAAATTGCTACATTTACCTTGGATTGATTAATTATCAAATTTCAGATTTCAACAAGGCTAAAAATAATTATCAAAAAGCTCTTGAAATTTTTCGACAAAGAAATGACAAGAAAAATGAATTACTCGTCTTAAATAATATTGCAGGAATCTATTCAATCCTTGGTAAATACAACGATGCAATTAAAATTTATTCAGATGTTCTTGGTAAGAGTTTAATCTTTGCTGATAAAGAGTCCGAAGCTATTGTTTCTTTAAATCTTGGTGAGTTGTATCAAGAACTTTGGGATTTCGAAAAATCTTTCGATTACTTCAATAGAGCTTATGATGCTTATGAAATTCTTGGTGATGTAAAGGGTAAACTTTACACTCTCAAAAAGATTAGCGATTTATTTATCTTATCGAAAAATTATCCAAATGCTATAAAAACAATTGACATGGCATTTGAATTAAGTAAGAAAAATGGTGTCAAATACTTAACTCAAGAATTTTATAACAACCTTGGTTTGATTTACTTCTATGAAAATCAAGTTTCCAAAGC
>JAOAHM010000045.1 GCA_026415235.1 Ignavibacteria bacterium
GCAGGCATTGATGAATGGGACATATAGTTTTTTGGGCGATAATTCGTCTGGCTCTGACAATTACTGGTTTATGGATTTTGTTTTATTACTTGGATTATGGAACTTGGTGGGTTCTTGGAATTGTTTCGTTGTATGTGATTGTAATTCATCCTGCAATTATTCAGCTTGACTTGTTCCGTGAAAAGACGAAACCAATTGTAAATTCGACAATGTGTAGCAGTTGCCGTTATTTTGACGAAACTGCAGTGCTTTGCACAAAGTTAGATGAACATCCGACTGAAGACTATTTACCTTGTGATGGTGAATTGTGGGAACCAAAAAATTTTGAGAAAGACTATGAGTAAAAGAAAAATCAAAAGAAAAATTGAAGAAATTGAATCGTTGAGTGAAGAAAAATCAGATATCAAATTTTGCACTGAATGCGGAGATGCCTTAGAAGATTTTTCTGTTTCGGAGCAAGCCGATAATCCCGATGCAGTTATTGAAAATTTTCATAACTGCAAGAAAACAGGAAAATTTAAAGGCGATGTCTGTTCAAAAATGTATATGATATCTCCTCCTTCAGAAGATATTGATTGAAATTTCTAACAAATAATCATTAATACTTTTTGTATTTGGCTAATTTCTTTTCTACAAGTAAGTCGTTTACATTAATAAATTTTCCATTTTCCTCTAACCAAACTTCAGCTAAGTATCTACCGTATTTTTCTTTTCTATCTTTAATTGTTTGGATAATTACTTTTTTGTTGATTAATAAATCTCTCAGAAAATCTCGTGATTTAATTCCTTTATCTCGTTCTTTGCCTTTTATTTCAGGTGCATTGATTCGTGCAAGTCGAAGTTTTTCATTGTTTATCCATGTTGAAAGACCAAGGTCAATATTAACATTTATCGTATCTCCATCGTATACATTTACAACGATGGCTCGATAGTGATAAAGTTTGTTTGGTATCATACTTCTTCCCTTTTTTGCAAGGATAGTCAAAATAAAATTCAAAGTCACACTAAAAATGGATTGAACTTTAATTAATCTTTTTTCGGTTCAAAAGAAAAAATTCAAACTACAATTAAATGTTTTAGCTTGTAATTAAAAGGATTAGCTTTTAACTTCACAACCAAAAAAATATGAATGAATTTAAAGCACTTGTAATCTTAGCATTTATTACTGTTTCCTTTTTAATTCTTTTCGAATTGTTAGCAAGAAAAGGAATTATTTCAAAATCACTTTCTCGAAAGTTACTTCACATTACAACTGGATTTGTTGTTGTTGTCACACCTTTTTTAATTGATAGTTTTTATCTCGTTCTTGTGATTGGTGTAGCTTTTAGTGTGGTTAACTTTATTCTAATCAAGAAACATTTACTCAAACAAATAAATGATAACAGCTCAGAGAATTTTGGAATTTTTTATTACCCACTTTCTTTTTTACTAACAGTATTATTCTTCTGGAATGTTAACAAGTATATTTTGAGTTTGAGCTTTCTAATTTTCTCAATTGGTGATGCTTTGGCTGCTTTGGTAGGAAGTTCATCAAAGATAAAATTCTACACAAAGATTACTAAAGAACCAAAAACTTTTAATGGAGTTCTCTCATTCATTATTTCTTCTTTTGTTTTAATGTGGATTTCAAAAATTTTTTTGTGGGATAAATTTGGATTTCTTGAATTTGGAAACTTAGAATTCCTTTTTCTTGCTTTAGTGTTTTCGTTGATTGGTGGAATTGTAGAAGCATTAAGCACGAAAGGTACGGATAATCTTTTTCTACCAATAATTTTATCTACTGCTGGAATGGTTTTGTTTGTTCGAGGTGTGGATATAAATAATTTTATACTTGCTTTTATTCTTGCTTCAGCAATTTCCATCTTTTCGATAAAGATGAAGTTTCTTGATTTAGGTGGTTCAGCATTAACATTTTTGTTGGCTTTATTCATTTTTGGGATTGGAAGTTGGAAGTGGACATTACCAATTCTGGTATTCTTTGTTCTTTCGTCGTTGCTTTCAAAAATTTCTGATAAAATAAATGGTAAAAATGTTCATCAAATTTTTGAGAAAGGAAGTCAAAGAGATTATAAACAAGTTTTAGCAAATGGTGGTGTACCTCTACTGATTTGTATCTTGAGTGTTTTGAAACCAGTTGATATTGATTGGTATTCCATTTATTTACTTTCAGTTGCAATTTCAACTTCTGATACATGGTCAACTGAATTCGGAACATTGTTCGCTAAAAATGTCTATCTTATAACTTCATTTCAAAAAGTTGAAGCAGGTATTTCTGGTGGAATATCAATGATTGGAACATTAGGTGGCGTTTTGGGCTCAATAGTAATTGTTTTATCTGGAATGATTTTTATGGAATTGAAATCTATTCAAATAATCATGATAATATTCTTTTCACTACTTGGAAATTTATTTGATAGTTTTTTAGGTGCAACTGTTCAAGTAAGCTATAAGTGTTCGAATTGTGGAAAAACAACTGAGAAAAAAATTCACTGTCAACAATTAACTGCCTATCACAAAGGAATAAAATACATTGACAATGATTTGGTGAATTTAGCTTCTGTATTTTTCATAAGTATGGTTTATTTCATATTTTTGATTGTATGAGAAGATTAATTTTTTTAGCACTTATTCTACTTTTTAGATTATCTTTTGCTCAATCTGCGGTTGAAAAATTTGAGCGTGGAATTAGACTTTACGAAGAGGGATTTCTCTCCGAAGCTTATCAAACATTAAACTCAATTAAAGAAGATAAATCCCTAAGTTACGAGTCTCTTGCACAAATCTACTTTCTGCTGGGTGAAATAAAATTTCGTTTGAATGATTTTATCGAAGCAAGTTTAGACCTTGAAAATTATGTCATTAAATTTCCCTATGATAGAAATTATGACTTAGCTTTGCTTCGTTTGGGAGAAATTTATTTCAATCTTGGTGTATACACGAACGCTGAAAAATTTTTGTTGAAATTACTTGAAAATAATCGTGATAGTAAGTATTTAGGACTTGGTTATTATTGGCTTGGTGAAGTTTATTCAATTCAAAATGATTTTGAACGAGCTGAAAAAAGCTTTTTAACCGCTCTTGAACTCAAATCTTCCAACACAAGATTAGATTATACATTATTCTCACTCGCATTTTTATACGAAAAATTAAAATTATTCGATAAAGCTGAATATTATTACGAACGACAAATAATTGATTTCCCAAATTCTGATTTAACACCACATGCTTTGGTTAGAGTTGCTTATGCTCATTTCACAAATGGAAATTACAACAAAGCTATAACACGTTTAAGTGACCCAAAAATTAGAACTCTTTCACAACAAAGCCTTGCCGAAGCTTACTATATCTTAGCAAATAGTTACTATAAGATTGGCAGGTTTTATGAAGCACAAGTCGAATTTCAAAATGTTGTAAATCGCTATCCAAATTCGCCAATGCTTAGACCAGCTAAGTATGGTTTAGGTTGGTCTTTGTATCAACAGAATAAATTTGAGCAAGCTCACAAAATATTCAAAGAACTCTCAGCTGGAAATGACTCACTTGCCGAAAGGTCTCTTTATTGGCTCGGTTTTATCAGTCGTAATCTCGAAAACAACAATCAAGCTATAAAAGAATTTAGCGATTACATCTCTCGATATCCATCGAGTGAGTTTACTACTAAAGCTAAATATCAAATTGGTTTAATTTATTATGAGTTAAAAAATTTTCAAGACGCAGAAAGATTTTTAATTGAAGTTTTGGAAGATACTCTCGATGAAAAAACTCGTGCAAGTGCTGCTTTAATTTTAGGTACAATTTCTTTAGAAAGAAAAAATTTCCGTGTTGCAAAAAGCAATTATGAGTTAGCAGTAAGTCTAATTAGTGAAAATGATGAGGATTATTCTGATGCGTTGCTTGGACTTGGTATTTCGAATTACTACTTAAATAATTTTGATGCAGCTGTTTTCATTTTCAATAAAATTCTATCACGGAAAAATATTCGTGAGGAAGACAAAGTAAGATTTTATTTTGGTGAAACATACTTTGCTCAAAATCAATTCAATAATGCAATTCGTGAATACGATAGAGTGATTAAGATAACTAACGATGAACAATTGAAAGAACTTTCTACTTATGGACTGATTTATTGTTACTTTAACACTAAAAATTATTCAAGGGTTGTACAACTTGCTCAACAATTTTTACAAAACTTCACTTACTCAAAATATTATAACGAAGTAAAGCTTCGTTTAGCTGACTCATACTATGCTCAAAAGAATTTCGCAAAAGCAAGCGAACTATATCGTGATTATTTTAGTGATCCTTCTGCAAAAGGAAATGATTATGTTTCCTATCAACTTGCTCAAGCTCTTTTCCGTGGTGGGAATTTGGAAGGCGCAATTGATGAATTGAAACGATTCCTCTCTCTATATCCATCTTCAAGATATTCCGATGAAGTTCAGTATTTAATTGGATGGATACGCTTCAAACAAGGTAAATATGAAGTTAGTATCGAAGAATACAAAAAACTTTTACAGAACTTCCCAAATTCACCAATACTTCCATTAGCATTATATTCAATTGGTGATGCATATTTTAATCTTGGTAAGTATGACCTTGCCATCTTTAATTACGAGCAAGTTTTGAAAAATTATCCTAACTCCGATTTTGTAATTGATGCAATGAATGGAATTCAATATGCTTATGTTTCGCAAGGCAAGATTGATCAAGCAGCACAAGTGATAACTGATTTTGTTTACTCAAATCCAGGTAATCGTCATCTTGATAAATTGTTAATTAAGAAAGGTGATTTATATCTTAACCAGAGAAGATTTCAAGAGGCAATTGCAGCCTACAGAGAGTTTATTTCATTCTTTCCAAATAGTTCACTTGTGCCTCTTGCATATTTCTCAATTGCAAAATCTTTTGTTCAATTAAAATCTTATGATGATGCTTTATTTAATTTGTCAATGATTATTCGTAATTACCCAAATGATGAGTTAGCTGATGATGCCATGCTCGAAACAGGTAACATTTATAGAATTTTGAATCGATTTGATGACGCAATTCAACAGTTTGAAACATTAATTAGAAATTATCCCAATTCAAACTTAATTGCCGAGTCTTACTACTGGCTTGGAAAAGCTTATCTTGAAAAAGGCGACATTACCAGAGCAAAGTTTTATTTTATTGATGTTTCGAATAAGTACAAACAATCTGGATTTTATTCACGAGCTTTGTTTGACCTTGGTAAGATTGAATTAAATTCTCGACCAGATACTGCATTATCATACTTTAGAAAAGTCGTTGAATTAAGAAACGATGAATATGGAGCAGAGAGCCAATATCTAATTGGAGAGATTTTGTACAATAAAAAAAGATATCAAGAAGCAATTGCTGAATACTTAAAATTGAGATATGCCTTTGCTGGTCATACCGATTGGCTTGTAAAAGGTTTGTTTAGAGTAGGTGAAATTTACGAATTATTAAAAGACAATAAAAAAGCACGAGAATTTTATAACGAAGTAGCTAAAATTGATTCAAAAGGTGAACTTGGTAATCAAGCTAAAAGTAAGTTGAGAAGATTAAGATGAAAAGAATTTTTTGTTTTATTGTCGTTTCTTGTTTACAAATTTTTGGACAAACTGATACCATCCGTTCAAAAATTCCAGAGATTGAATTACCAGATTTTGTAATCACTGGTCAAGCCACAGTTGAACTCCCACAACAAAAAAAATCTATTCCAGATTTGATTACACCACTTTCGAAAGAATTCATTCTTCCAAGAATAAAAATTCAGGAACTGAAACTTGAAGGACTATCAGATCCAGCAAAACAAAAACCTTCAATAATTGATACTTCTACAAAATTTTTTGGACGATTGAGAGCTGCTTTGGGACTTTATTCTCTTCCTGAAGGCGATTTATTTTATTCAGGTAAAGTAAATAAATATAACTTCTCCTTCGGTGGAAAAATTATTAACAGTAAAGATTACGAAAAGAACTCAAAATTTCTCAGAACAAATTTGTTCTTAAACAATTCATTAATTATTGAAAAAGAAAATCAACCTCCTGCAAGACTTAACATTAACAGCAAATTTGATTTATTGAAATACTCATACTTTAAATCTTTTTCATCAGATACTTTCAGTACAATCAGTCAATTTAAATTGTTTGGAAATTTTGAAAACTTATTCTACCGTGAATTTAATCTTAACATCGGTGGGAATTTTGACTTTCAAAAATTTGGTAGATGGGATTACAATTTTGCTGAAGTAAGTGTATTTGGAATGCTTCGCTCAACTTTTGAACATTTTGAATTAACTGCACTTGCTCAACCATTTTTGTATAAAGTTTCAAAAGATTCTACTAAAAATACTTTAATCTTATCAGCTTACAGTGAACTTTACTTCAGAAAACTTTTTAATACATTAAATATTATTGGAAGAGTGGACTATCAAACCGAAAAAGAAGATAGTAGTTTGTTTTTAGCTCCGAGTCTTCGATTAGGTTTTGGTTTAAGTGATTATTGGACTCTAACTATTTTTTATGAAAACAAAATTATTAACAAGACTCCAGCTGACTTATGGTTCGAAAATCCTTATTTGAATAAATTTAACTTCAACTATTCAATCGAACGAATTAAAAATAAATTTGGACTAGGAACTATAATTTATTTTGACCGAACGAGTAATCTCAAAATAGAATTCTCACGATACAATATTGCAGGAAGAAACAACTACATAATTGATACTCTCAATCCAGGTTATTTCAAAATATTTAAAGGTGAAAACGAAGCAATTGAATTAAATACATTCATTTATCTTGATTTTACGAAATATGGAAATCTTTTATTCAATCTTAGATACTTAAATTCAAGATTGAAATTAACTACTCGTCAAGCTCCGCATACTCCAAAATTGCATAGCAAGTTAACTTATTCGTATTCTTTCGAAATACCACTTTATTTAAGATTTAGTTTTTCGTATAATTCCATTAGTTATGGTGATATTAATCAGAAAACAAAGATTGATCCATATTACAACATTAATCTCGAAGCCGATTATCAGATTTTAAGTTGGTTAAATCTTAGTGTTGAATTGAATAATTTATTGAACAGAAAAAATTATCTGTGGTATAATTATAACGAAAAACCATTTGATATTTTGTTTAACATTAAAACAAGGATTTAAATGAATAAGGCTGATTTAATCACTTCGATTGCAAAGGAAACAAACTTAACTCAGAAAAAAGTTAGTGAAGTAGTTGATGCAATTTTAGAAACTATTGTTGAAGTCGTGCAGAATGAAGGCTCAATAACTTTTACAAACTTTGGAAAATTTGAAAAGAGATTGAGAAAGGAAAGAAAAGGAGTTAATCCTAAAACTGGTGATTTGATTTTAATTCCACCGAAAGAAGTTTTTATTTTCAAACCTTCGAAAAATATCTTTAAAACTGAATAATGGAACGAAAAGAATTTTTAGAAAGAGTAGCCGCAAAAGCTAATATTGATGTTAAAGATGCAGAAAAGATATTTCAGAAATTTATTGATTTAATTACAACTGCACTTAGAGATGGAGAAAAAGTAAGCCTTGCAGGTTTCGGGAATTTTTCACCAAAGATTACAAAAGCCGTTAAAAAATTTAGTGCATTGTTAAATCGTGAAATAGAAATTCCTGAAAAATTCACTATCTCATTTTCACCAGCATCTAAACTTGCTGATGATATAAATGCAAAATATAAAGACGAAAAACCAAAAGTAATTCAAGAAGCCAAAGAAAGAGAAATCGAGAAAAAGGTTCCAATTATGCCATACGAAGACGAAGAAGCACAAAAAGCCGAAAAGTTACTTGAAGAAATATCAAGATTAGAAGAAAAAAGTGAAGAAGAAACTGATAAATTAGAAACAGAGGAGGAAGTCAGTTTATCAGCAGAACTTCTTGAAGCATTAAAAGAGGTCGAAGCTAAAACTGAGCAAATTCAAACAGAACAAGAACAGCTATTTTCTGTTCCTCAAGAATCTAAAGAAGTAAAAGAGGAGGCTTCTCAAATGCCAGAAATGAATCTCAACCAAGATAAACCAAAGTTTACTTATGGTGAAGATTTATCTACTTCACCTTCTGGAGGTAGTTACCAACAATCAGTTCCATCCTCGGCCACAACTGATGCACCTGCATTCAAGGAAAAAGAAAGTTCAAATGCTCTATGGATTACTCTGATTATTCTTTTAATTGGAATTATAGGAATAGGAATTTATTGGGCATTGAGTTCTGATGTAACAGAGTCAAAAAAAGAAACCGTCGTTCCAATTGAGAAAGAAACAACACCACCAGTTGTAATAGAAAAACAACCAAAGACTGGTAAAAAAGAAATTATTATTGCTCCAGAGGAGTATGCTGTTATACCATCCGATACAGTTGTTAAACAAAAAACTCCAATTTTAGTTGAAGAACCAAAGAAAGAAGGTAAGGTTGAGGCTAAAAAACCTTCTGTGATTACAGAAAAGAAAGAGCAACCAACAATTTCCAAAGTTGAAGAGAGAGAAACTCCCACAACAATTGTTCAAAAGAAAAAACCTATTTCACGAAAAACAACCCGAGCACCATCGTACCAAAAACCAACTGGCACTGCTCAAGGCGATTATTTCATTCAAGTTAATTCTTACGCTGAGAAAAAATTTGCCGATGAATTTGCAAGAAATTTAAGGAACAAAGGATATCGTGCATTTGTAGAAAGTGCCGTGAATCCGAATCTTGGAAAAGTGTATAGAGTTAAAGTTGGTTATTATTTGGACGAAGATGCTGCAGCAAAAGATTATCATTCATTAAGATTAATGTTAAAAAAAGAAGATATTTATGTAGATAGGAGATAAAAAGAATTATGGATTTATTTACTGGATTTTTAAAGGGTGGGCTACTAATGTGGCCCATTCTTTTATGCTCAATAATCACTATTGGAATTGTAATCGAAAGATACTTTGTATTAAGACAAGCTTCGGTCAATGTCCCAAGATTTATGATTCAAATTCGTGAACATATGAAAAAAGGAGACATTGTCGAAGCAATTAATTATTGTTCTGAATTTAATTCACCAATTGCAAACATTGTAAGAAAAGGTCTTTCCAAATATCATTTTGGAATGGAAAGAATAAAGGAATCAATTGAAAGTGCAGGTAAGCAAGAAATCTATAAACTTGAAAAAGGTCTTTCGGTTCTGGCAACAATTTCAGGTGTTGCCCCACTACTTGGTTTCCTTGGAACCGTTACTGGAATGATTTCCGCTTTTATGAAGATTGAATCTCTTGGTGGCAATGCTTCTCCAACAGATTTAGCTGGTGGAATTTGGGAAGCTTTGTTGACTACTGCTTTTGGACTTAGTGTTGGTATTATTGCTTATCTTTTTTATAACTACTTTGTTACTAAAATCAATAAACTCGTTTCTGAAATGGAAATTACTTCAACAGATTTTATTGATGTAATTTATGAGCAAGAACACGGTAAGTCAAAATGAAATTTGAAACCGAAACAAAATTACTTACTGCCTTTAATTATTCATCCTTAACCGATATTGTTATGCTTCTATTAATTTTTTTCTTACTAACATCACAATTTGTTATAACTACTGGTGTTCAAGTAAAGCTTCCAAAATCTGAAACATCTGAAACAGTCAACGAAAATCAATTTATCGTTACTATCACTAAAACAAATGATATTTATTTTGGAAGTGAAAGAATAAGCTTAGGAGAACTTGCAGACAAAATCTTAAAGTCACCACAACAACAGAGAGAAAAAAATTTAGTTATTAAAGCTGACAAAGAAGTTCCAATTGAAATTTTAATTAAAGTAATTGATATAGCAAAAAGCTCTGGTGTACATAAGTTTACGATTGCGACTGAAAAAGAAACAATATGATTAAGATATTAACTAATCGAAAATATTCATATTTAATTTCCTTATTACTTCATTTACTAATCCTTGCTTTGTTTTCATTTATTTCCTTAGGCACATCAATCGAGGAATTAGATTATGTAACTGTAGATTTTGGAAGTCCAGGTTCAGGTAAGATGGGAGAATCCCAAATAACCGAAAAGTCGAATACAGCCCTTGAAGAAGTACCTAAGGAAATTAAAGAAGACACGAAACAAAAAGTTGACGCTCCAAAAGTTAAACAAGAATTTGAAGAAGTAATTCAAAAGAATAGTAAAGCTGAAGAAGATAAGAAACGAATTGAACGACAAAAACAATCAGAAAATATTTCGAAAAATGTTTCGAAGAACGAAACAGGTGACCAGCCTTTCGGTTCAAGCGGTTACAGTTTTGATTGGGGTGGAAGAGGTACGAGAAAAATTCTAAGATGGGAAAAACCAAAATTCCCTCCTGGTGTACAAAAAGAAATTGATATCAAAATAAAATTTACAATCTTACCAGATGGCTCGGTTGTTTCGCCAATTCCACTTATTAAAGCTGATACTCAATTAGAAGATGCTGCAATTCAAGCACTTAAAACTTGGAAATTTGAACCACTAAGACCAAACCAAATTCAATTCGAACAAACTGTAATTATTACCATTCCTTATAGATTGGAATAATCAAATCAACGACTCTTTGCCTTTCTTCCCTCTTCCTTTGAAATAAGTGGTATAGAAGAAATATTCAAAAATTGTAACTATTGTTAAAGAGATTGTATCTCGATTATAAAATTTGCCTAAACCTTCAGGTGGGAAAATTAGAGAAGCTACCAAGTAAGAAATTGTCCAACCTACAGAAAAAATAATTCCAACAAAAATTAATATTAAGATTGCTGCACCAACACCTTCGTCCTGCCATCTTTTGGTGAAAACATAAAGTCCAAATATCACATGAATGTAGAATAAAAATAATGCAATCATATTCTCAGCTTTTGATTTTGGTTAAAAGTTTGTATCTCTCGTCATTTTTTTCTTAATGGTAGAAATGCTCAATAAACTACCAATAATTGCAAATATCGAATTAATTAATGTTGCGTTAAAGAATATCATAAGTGAAAGCGCAGCTGAAAATCTTTTATCTTCTATTTCATTTGATATGTTCCAGAGAGCATCTGGTATTGGTGTATTTGGTAGATATCTTTGTAATAAAATTATTGAATCATAAACTGGATTATCTTTAGAAACTAATATTAATAAACTTTGAAAGATTGACTCAAAAAAACCTGATATAATTCCAATTAAAAATCCTATTTGAAATCCATCAGAATTTTGAAGCTTAAAACCCTCTTTCGATTTCATTTGAATGTAATACATATTCAATCCAAACATTCCAGCAAGTGGTGCAAATAAACAACATGTAGCAACTTGAAGTATTGGAACTATACTGATAACTGCAAGACTAAATCCAGTAACCAATGCAGGTAAGAATTTTTCTTTTCTTATCATTTTTCTACAACTTCATTTAATAAGTTATTCAAAAAATAAACTGGTGTTATCGAAAAAATAAAACCAGTTAAAAACCTCACGAAATTAGTAGTTTCAATTTTGAAAATAAAATTTATTGACCAGTCAATAAAAAGTGGTAATGAAAATAAAATGATTAAGAGTAAATCTACCTTTGAAAAATAATCCCTCAGTTTTGGATAAATTTTTAATACGAAGAAAATTAAAAAACTTCCTAAATATATACCTGTGCATCTTGAACATATAAACATCGGTCTATCATTAATTAAAAAACTTCTTTCTTCAATTTGATGACAGATATTTCCAAACAAGTGTTTTAACACAAAAAGTAATTCAAAATTTTTTGTGAAATTAAGAGCTAATGAAAAAAACAAGATTGTAAGAAAAAATAATGCTGAAACTAAATAATAAATTTCTTGTTTGTTTTTACTTAGAGATTTCATATACGAAAGATAAAAATTGTTTAGATAAGGAAAGATTTGGAATAGTTTTTTTCACTTCATAAATTTGTGTCTCAAATTGAAAGGAAAAAATATGGCAAGAGTATGTGAAATATGTGGAAAGAAGCCCATTTATGGTAACAATGTCTCTCACGCACATAATAGAACTCGAAGAAGATGGTTACCAAATCTCCAAAAAGTTAGGGCAAAAGTCGGAAAATCAGTAAAGACAATTAAAGTCTGTACAAATTGCATTAAATCTGGAAAAGTATTAAAAGCCGCATAAGGAGCGGCTTTTAATATTTTATCTGACAAATGAATATTCCTTCCGAAGTCAGTAAATAAACTCTCCCAAACCTTACATCAATTCTCTTAAAGATTAGTTCACTATCATTTATTTCGGAAAAATTAATCTTTTGAACTTCATCGGTTAATTTATATACATTTTTTGATGTTAGTAAAAAGAGTGTGGAAATATCTGGAAATAAGTCAATTACTTTTTCTTTAATTGTATCAGGAATGCTTATGGTTTTTAGGTAATTTCCATATTCGTCGAAGAGAAAAATTTTAGTTTCATCTAATATATAAATCACTTGTTTTTTGTCTATTTTAAGAACAGTGGGATTTGAAAGAATTACATTACCACTTTCATAATTTCCAAAAGTTCTTTCTACACGATTAAATGCATTTATTTTAAGAACTCTCTTATTCCTTGAGTCCAAAATATAAAGGTCACCTTTGTTGGAGAGACTTATTGAAATTGGAAATTCAAAATTGAGCTTATCACTACTTTGAAGAGATGAAATAAAATTCAAGTTGTGGTCAAATCTTTGGATTCGATGGTTGTTGTAATCGGCAACATAGATATCAATTGCAGTTGAAACAATACTTGCAGGAAAATCAAACTGACCATAATTCCAACCAAATCCACCAATCTTTTTTTGAACTTTACCATTCAAATCAATCTTTAATATTTCGTTTGTTCCTGCTGAAGTTAAAAAAATTGAATTTCGATTCTCGTTAATTGAAAAATCGTTTGCAGAAAAATTTAATGGGATAAACTTCTCAACAATCAATTCTTGTGCGTTTAGAGTGAGGCAAAGAAAAAATGTTAAAGAGGTGTAAATAATTTTCTTCATAATTTATCTCAATATAAAAATTGAGACTGAAATTTATTCTGCAATTTTAGAATTAGTTGTATATAAATTCAGAAATTGGATTTGTAACTTTTGAGAAAAGGTTGGTTAATAATAAATTTGTGGTGCAAAAAGTGTGATTTGAAATTTGCCCCGTGGTGTAATTGGCAACACGTCTGACTCTGGATCAGAAGACTCCAGGTTCGACCCCTGGCGGGGCAGCTAATATTTTCCCTCCGATTCTCTTCAGAATAACTTCAAGTGAATTAAAAAAATTAGGCAGATTAATTTGAGTAATTAATCTGCCTATGGTTGATTAAGATTTGCTTTCAATTCTGTATGAGTGAGTGATTTCGACAGTCGGCTTTAGCATTGCTTGAACCGAACAATATTTTGTACTCGAAAGCTCAATTGCTCTTTCCACATCTTCTTTTTTCAATTCATTTCCATAAAAAACATACTCGATGTGAATCTTTGTAAATACTTGTGGATGTTCTTCACGAGTTTCTGCATTAATGTTAATTTCAAAGTCCTCAAGTTTTGCTCGTTTCTTTTGAAGAATTGATACTACATCACTTCCAGTGCAACCTGCTAATGCAAGTAATACAAGTTCTTTTGGACGAACTCCCGCATTACTACCTCCGAATTCTTCAGGTCCATCCATTGTAATCCAAATGTTTGAATCAGTTTTTCCAACAAGTGTAATTCCTTTTAGTTGTTTTACATAAGCTTTCTTTGTTGCCATAATTATTCCTTTCTTTTTATGATATGATGAAAATTTTTTGAATTTGATTCAAAAAAGTTTAAACATTAAAAATTTTTTGACAAGTAAAATCTTTTGTTATAAATTTAATTCAACAAAAAGGAATATCATAATGAAAAATTTCAGGGATAAACTTAATAACGAAATTATAGTCTTTGATGGTGGAACAGGAACATATCTCTACGAAAAAGGAATTTTTATAAATCGGTGTTTTGAAGAATTGAATCTTACTAATCCAGATTTAGTAAAACAGGTTCATAGAGATTATGTGCTTGCTGGTGCAGATGTAATTGAAACAAACACTTTTGGTGCAAATCGTTTTAAACTCGCACCACATGGATTAAACGAAAAAATTTATGAGATAAATTTTGCTGGAGCTAAGCTTGCTAAGGAAGTTGCAGGTGATAAAGTTTTTGTTGCTGGTTCAGTTGGACCATTGGGAGTACAAATCGAGCCTCTTGGTAAAATTGGATATGATGAAGCAAAAGATTTCTTCAAAGAACAAATTCAACCATTGATTGATGGTGGAGTCGATTTAATAATTTTAGAAACTTTCACATTAACTGCAGAAATCATTCAAGCAATTCGTGCAGTTAAAGAAATTAATCCTGACTTTCCTGTCATTGCTCAAGTTACGATTAATGAAGAAGGAAATCTTCTTAGTGGAGAACCAATCGAAAAATTTGTTGAGCAAGTTACTCAGTATAAACCTGATGTGATTGGTTTTAATTGTAGCGTAGGACCAAAACCAATGTTAGATGCTCTTGAGCGTTTGCGTGAGTTGACTGATTTGCCAATCTCAATTCAACCCAATGCGGGTTATCCTGTTAACATTGGTGGAAGAAATATTTACATGACTTCACCAGAATACATTGCAGAATATTCAAAAAGATTTATTCAAACTGGAGCTGCAATTGTTGGTGGATGTTGTGGAACAAATCCATCTCATATCAAAGCAATAAGAAGAGCCGTTCAAGCACTTCAACCAAGCAAAAGATTGGATATTAAAGTCGAAGAATTAAAAGTCCAACAACCAGAAAATGTTTATGTTTATAAGCAATATGAAAAATCAAGATTTTCAAATAAACTATTAAGAGAAGAATTTGTAACACTCGTTGAGATTGTTTCACCGCGTGGAGTTTCTGCAAAGAAAGAAATTGAAAAAGCTCGAAAACTTTATCACTTTGGAATTGACGCAATTAACATTCCCGATGGTCCACGAGCAATGGCTCGAATGTCTGCTCTTGCTCTTGCTGTGCTTATTCAAAGAGAAGTTGGAATCGAAACAATTTTACATTTCGCTTGTCGTGATAGAAATGTGATTGGAATGCAATCGGATTTGCTTGGTGCATGGGCGCTGGGAATTAGAAATATTCTTGCAATTACCGGTGATCCTCCAAAACTTGGAAATTATCCTGATGCAACTGCTGTCTTTGATGTTGATTCTATTGGCCTAGTAAATTTGCTTAATCGTCTTAATCATGGACTTGATTTAGCAGGAAATTCAATTGGTGAAGCAACAGGATTTTCGATTGGTGTTGGAGTTAATCCAGGCGCAATTAATTTAGATGAAGAGTTGAGGAGATTGGATTGGAAAGTTCAAGCAGGTGCAGAATACATGATAACTCAACCTGTTTTTGATATTCGAATTCTTGAAAACTTTATGAAACGAGTTGAGCATTACAAGATACCATTGATAGTTGGGATCTGGCCTCTTGTTTCTTACAGAAATGCAGAGTTTATGAACAATGAAGTACCAGGTGCATCAGTTCCATCTAACATAATGGAGAGGATGAGACGAGCGCAAGATATTTCCAAAGAAGCTGCTTTTGAAGAAGGTATTAAAATTGCAAAAGAAACTTTTGATTACATTCGTTCTGAGGTTAATGGTGTTCAAATTGCAGCACCATTGGGCAGAATAGAAGCTGTCTTTAAAATGTTGAGTGATGAAGAATTCTATACGATGTGAGGGCTTACCGGTGGCTGAGTAGCGCAAGCATATCGAAGCCCGGTGGTCGAGTAGCGAAGCGTATCGAGACCACCGTTATTGCAGTGACTTCGATACGACACATAAATGTGTTTACTCAATCACCGCGAAACACTCAGGTGGTCGAGTAGCGCAAGCGTATCGAGACCACAACATTTTTCAATGTATTATTTCAAAAAACTTATTAATCTCATAAATTTTGGAAAATTGAGAATGAATTTGATTAATAATTTTCTACAAAAGAATTTCTTGCTATTGGTTCTGATATTTTCTCAGTTGACAATATCAAATTCATCAGGTTTCACACAACCGAAGAGAGAAGTTAGGGCTGTATGGATAACAACAAATTATCAACTCGATTGGCCTCCAAAATCATTTAATCCTGATATTCAAAAAAAATCTCTTATTGAAATCTTAGATAATCTTAAATCAAAAAATTTCAATACAATTTTCTTTCAAGTAAGAGCACAGGGAACTACTTTTTACAAAAGTAATTTCGAACCTTGGTCGCAGTACCTTACAGGCACACTTGGACTAACTCCATCTTATGATCCATTACAATTTATACTCGATGAAGCACATAAACGTGGTTTGGAAGTCCATGCTTGGATAAATATGATTAATGTTAAGAGCGGGGATAGTCCAATTCAAATAACCAATCCTCCGCATATCGTTTTAGCTCGTCCCGAATGGGTAAGGAAATATAAGGAAGATAAGAATGTTAGTTATTGGTTAGACCCAGGTTTTCCCGAAGCGAGAGAATATTTAAAATCTCTTTGTCTTGAAATAGTAACAAATTATAATGTTGATGGAATTCATCTGGATTACATTCGTTATCCAGGAACTGATTTTGACGATTCACTTTCTTATGAAATGTATGGTAAAGGTAAAACAAAAGAAGATTTCCGAAGGGAAAACATCAATTCATTAATTTCATCAATCTATGATGCAGTAACATCAATCAAACCAATGCTAAAAGTTGGTTCAGCACCAATTGGCATTTATGAAAATATCGCTGGTGCTCGAGGTTTGCAGGGCAAGCATCATGTCTTTCAAGATTCTCGTGAATGGCTTCGAAGGAAAAAACATGACTATATCGTTCCACAGATTTATTGGGATATCAATTCTGAACCAAAGTTCGATTTACTCGTCGAAGATTGGGTTAAAAATAATTATGGAAGATTTGTAATTATTGGAATTGGAGCTTACAATCAATCTGTACTTAATGAAATTGAAAAACAAATTGAAATTACGAGAAAATTAAAATCAGCTGGACAAAGCTTCTTTAGATACGAAAACATAAAGGATTTAAATTTTGAGTCTTACAAGTTTAAAGCAAACATTCCACCAATGAAGTGGAAAGACTCAATTCCACCTAATCCACCTTATTCACTATCAGGTAAAAATATAGAAGGTAAAACTGGTCTTATCGAATTGGTTTGGGGAATTCCTCTTCGAGCAATAGATGGTGATTCAGCAAAATATTATAATGTTTATAGAGGAATAACTCCTCAAATTGATAGAGATAATCCTACTTTCATTTTAGCTTCAACTTCAAATTATTTTTACTACGATTTTATCCGAAGACCTTCGCAACTGGAATATTATTATCAAGTTTCTTCGTTTGATAAAAACCATAACGAAAGTTTAACTGCAACTGAGATTGTTAAAGTCGAACTAACGAATCTTAAAGAAATATTAAAACCAATTTATCCTAAAAATATTGTTGCTTTTCAATTGCTAAATAATGTTGGGAGAGTGATTCTCGAATTAGATAAATTGTCCAATGCTATAATTTCATTACACGATAAGAATGGTAATAAACTCAAAGATATTTCCTCTACTCAATTACAAACAGGGATGAATTTAATTGAATTTGAGATTCCACCAAGCAGGCAAAACGATTTCATTTTGAAAATTTCTTTACCTGATAGAGTAGAGATTGTTGAATTCAAGAAATAATTTTTAACGGACTTACAATTAAGTTCATATAATTCATCTATCATCGCAAAATATTTTTGTTTTCTAATTTTGTAAAAAAAGGAAATGTAAAATGGAACTTTGGGAGGCAATTTTAACACGAAGAAGTATTCGTAAATTCAAATCTCAAATCATTCCTGAAGAATTAATTGAAAAAATTTTACGAGCTGGAATGCAAGCACCATCTGCAAGGAATAAACAACCTTGGCATTTTGTTGTGATAAGAAATCGAGAAATGTTGAACAAAATTTCTGAAGTTCATCCTTACGCATACATGCTCAAAGAAGCTCCACTTGGAATTTTAATTTGTGGTGATACAAACATTGAAACAACTATTGAATACATTGTTCAAGATTGTTCGGCAGCTACTCAAAATATGTTACTTGCTGCACATGGTTTTGGTCTTGGCGCAGTGTGGCTTGGAATTTATCCAAGAGAGCAACGAATTACAGCATTGAAGGAGTTACTTCAAATTCCAAATCATATAATTCCAATTGCCATGATTGCAGTTGGCTATCCAGATGAAATAAAATCTTTTGAAGATCGTTTTAATCCTGAAAGAATTCACTATGAAAAATGGTAGAGGGAGTTAAAATGAGAAATTTCATTCGAACTGTTCTTATCTTTTTATTCTTTGTTATATCCCTTTTTGGTCAAAATCCATCCAAAGAAGATGAGATAAATCAACTTAAAAAGCTTAACGAGTATCTTGAACATCGGTTAGATATTTTAGAAAAAAGAATTGACGATGTTCTTTGGTTTGAGAGATTAAAAGATTATGCATTTGTTGATAAAGTATTTATGACTGGTCCACCAAAATGGAAAGAGAAAAATCCAACAGCACAAGGAGCAGGTAATCCAGTTAAGTTTTGGTCTTATGTTTTTATTCCCAAAGGAATTGATTACACAAAAAAATATCCTTTAATTGTTCTACCTCACGGTGGTGTTCATGCTAACTTTACTACTTATCATACTCATATTGTAAAAGAGATGGTTGCTCAAGGTTATATCGTAGTTGCACCTGAATATAGAGGAAGTACTGGTTACGGCAAAGAATTTTATGAAGCAATTGATTATGGCGGACTTGAAATAGAGGATTGTGATGCAGCAAGAAAATTTATGATTGAAAATTATGAATTCGTTGATAAAGATAGAGTTGGTATTGTAGGCTGGAGTCATGGTGGAATGATTGCATTATTGACTGTTTTTGAACATCCAAAAGATTATCAAGCATGTTTTGCAGGTGTTCCAGTAAGTGATTTGATTACAAGAATTGGTTACAAAGGAGAATCGTATCAAAAATATTTTTCTGCCGATTATCACATAGGAAAAACTGTTGAGGAGAATGTAGAAGAATATAAAAGAAGGTCACCTGTTTGGAATGTTCACAAACTTCAAACTCCACTCTTAATCCATACAAACACAAATGATGAAGATGTAAATGTTTTGGAAGTTGAATCTCTAATTCGTGCCTTAAAAGCTGAAGGTAAAAAATTTGAATATGAAATTTTTAAGGATATTCCTGGAGGACATTCTTTTGATAGAATGGATACTAAAACCGCAAAACAAATTCGATTAAAGATTTATAAATTTTTAGAAAAGTACCTTCAACCACCTAAACCATTTAAATCAATAGAGGATATTAACAAAGCAGCTTATAGATAATCAAAATAAATTTTAAAGATTGTTTTTTACTTTTTTGTTTTCTCTTCCATAAGATATTTTTTGGATAAGCAAAATAATCGCAAATCCAAATATGATGGAATTTGTTAACATAATTGCCCAATCGTTTTTGTATTTACCATAAATAAACCAAAATATTGTAGCTGTAATAATCATAAAAATGAAAATCCAAGAAATATCCTTCATGCTTTTTGTTTTAAATCCTTTTAGTACTTGAGGTAAAAGATTAAAACAACTTAAGGCAACCGCTATTCCACCGATTAAATCATAAATGTTCATGACTTTATCTTAAATTAATTTTGTTCAAGCATCTCGAGATTCTTTCGAACTTTATCTAATGCCTCGCTGAAATTCTGTTGTTTCTCTCTTTCCTTTTGTACAACATCTTCAGGAGCTTTCGAAACAAAACTTTCATTGGAAAGTTTTTTGTTCACACCTTCAAGCAATTTCTCTAATCTCTCGATTTCTTTTCTTAATCTTTCTTTCTCAACTTCAATATCAATCAAACCTTCCAGAGGAATATAAACTTCATTTCCTTTGACAACAGAAACAGAAGAATTCTTTGGTCGAGCGATATTCTTTCCGACTAAAATATTCTCAACCCTTGCGAGCTTTTCGATGTAGAACGAGTAAGCATTAACGAGATCTTCAAAAGTTCTATCTTCCACTTTAATATGTAAATCACATTTTTTTGATGGAGGAACATTCATCTCACCACGAATATTTCTAATTGCTGAAATCAAATCTTGAAGCAATTCAAGTTCACTTTCTACTTCTGCATTTATCCACTTTTCATCTGCTAATGGAAATTGCTCAGTCATTATTGTTCTAACACTCGAAGTGGGCTTTCTTGATTTGTCTAATTCATAAATAGTTTGGAATATTTCTTCAGTAATAAATGGCATAATTGGATGAAGCAATTTCAAAATATTTTCATAGACATAAATTGCTCGAGAAAGCACAGCCGATTTAACAAATTCATTTGTTTCTTCAGCAAGTCGAGTTTTAACAAGTTCCACATACCAATCGCAATAATCACTCCAAATAAAATTGTAAATAATTTTTGAAGCATCGTTTATTCTGAAAGTCTCCAGTGCTTCCGTATAATTTTTAATTGTTGAATTTAGTCGGCTTAGAATCCACTTATCGGTTAAATCTAAATGCTCAAACTTTAACGCATAATCAATTTTAATACTCTCTGCATTCATCAAAAGAAATCTGCCAGCATTCCAAATTTTATTTGCAAAGTTTCTTCCAATTTCACACTTATCAACGGAAAACAGCACATCTTGACCAAGGGGAGCAAGATAAATAATAGTAAATCTTAATGCATCTGCTCCGTATTGCTGTATTACATCAAGTGGGTCAGGGGAATTGCCAAGGGACTTGCTCATTTTCCGTCCCTTTTCGTCTCTAATAATGCTTGTAAAGTAAACATCTTTGAAGGGAATATTATTTGTAAATTCGTGTGCTGCAATAATCATTCGAGCAACCCAGAAAAATATTATATCAGGACCAGTGACTAAAGTATCCGTTGGGTAGAAATATTCCAATTCTTCTTTTGTTTTAAACACTCCGTGAGCCCATAACCAACTTGATGCCCAAGTATCCAAAACATCCTCATCTTGTTTTAGCTCTATGCTCCCACATTTGGAGCATTTGTCAGGAGCATCAATCTGAACCATTATTTCTTTACAGTTTTCGTTTTGGCAATACCAAACAGGAATTCGATGTCCCCACCATAGCTGTCGTGATATACACCAATCTTTAATGTTATACATCCAGTGGAAGTAAACCTTAGTCCATCTATCTGGATGAAATTTTACTTTACCTTCTTCAACTGATTTAATTGCAGGTTTTACAAGCTCATCCATTCTCATGAACCATTGTTCAGAGAGGTATGGCTCTATTGGAACTTTGCCTCTTTCAGAATAACCAATGTTTGTTTTGTAATCTTCAATCTTT
>JAOAHM010000067.1 GCA_026415235.1 Ignavibacteria bacterium
GCACCGATGGTGCTTATTCATCTACACTTAAATTAATTTTTCAAATCCCATCCATCTGTCTTTCCTGCGGAGGCAGGAAACTATTTTCTTATATTTTTTCTGGATGCCTATTTGCACAGGTATGACAATTTGAAATGTAGGGGCGTGGCTTGCCTCGACCATAAAATCTGTTTGATGATAAATTTTTTCACCGCAGAGTTCGCAGAGATTATCGCAGAGAACCGCAGAGATATTTTTGAAATGAAGGAGCAAGGCTTGCATCGTCAGTTCATCACAAAAAAAATAAAATCGAACAAAAAACATATCAAAATTTTTCAGTAACAGTTTGATATTCTGAAAATATAAACAGAACAAAAATTATTCTCATCATTATTTTATTTATGTTTTTCCGATAGCTATAAATCTCTCATACTTTTCAACTTTAAAATGCAAACATGATAGTTAAGAACATCTAAAAACTCTTAAACAAATTTTTCATATTAATAAAATCAGAATTAGATTGTAGTTAAAATTATAAATGACTTTAATAACAAAATTTATTATGTTTATAACGTATCATAAGAGGCTTGATATGAAATTCATTGATAAAGATAAAAAACAATTTACCATTGCATTCTTCGCTACTTCAGCAATTATTCTATTGCTATTAGTCGGTTATCTCAAATACAGATACGAACGAATAAACGAAAAAGCATATCAAGAATTGAAAAACTTATCTTCAATTAAAAAAGAATATCTGCTCGATTATATTAACGAGGAGAAATTCAAACTTAATCAACTTATTTACTCTGAATTCTTTAAAACAAAATTCAAAGAATTATTAAAAGGTAAAATTAACATTCCTGAGTATACTCGATTTCTAAATGATGTTAAAAGCATCAAACATCTTGAAGATATTATTTTTATTAGTCCTGAAGGTAAAATTTTATTTAGTTTTTCAGTTCCTGATGTATTAATTGATTCAATAACATTAAAAAACTTGAAAAACTTACCTTCTCCGAATGTATGGATTGATGTATATAAAGATAATAAATCAGGTGTAGTATATGCTTTTCAAATTCCCTTAATTGAAGACAATGAAAAGGGCACAGAACTTTTGGGTTTTATCAGATTCCAATTTGATGCATTGTCAACATTAATCCCTCGAATTGAATTTTATGATGGCAGTAGCTCTAAAGAAATTTTATTAGCTAAGTACGATGGCAACGAATTAATTTATCTAAGTTATCTAAGAAAAATTCCTATCAAGCCTCTTAATCTTTATCAAGAATTAAATGAAAATGTTTGCCTCGATGAACTATTCAAGAATCAAGAAATCTGTAGATATGAAGGTCTGGATTATGCTGGAAAACCTGTATTTGCCATTTTTCAAAAAATTCCAAACACTAATTGGATATTAATAACAAAACAAAATCGTAATGAAATTTTATCTGAATTTAGAGATCAAAGCATAGCTATTTCAATTCTCTTTTTCATTGCCTTACTACTAATTGGTTCTATATTCTTATTTGTGAGTTATAGAAAAGAGGCGCAGCTAAAAATTCAAGGGCTTGAGCTTGAAAAATCACGACGAGATATCGAACAAGAACTTGAAATGATTTCATCTCAAGTAAGCGATGCAATATTCATTCTAAACTTTAAAGGAGAGATATTAAAGGCTAACAAAAGTGCAGAAAGAATGTATGGTTACAAGTTAGAAGAAATTAAAGGCAAAACAATTGATACTATTTGCATAGTAGACGAACTTAAAGAACTTCAACAGAGATTTCAGAAGATTGAACGATCTGATAATTATGTTTATGAAACAACTCATCGTAAAAAAGATGGTTCTTTAATTGAAGTTGAAGTCAATGCCAGAGTATTCACACTCGATGGAAATAAATATCTAATCGGCTCAGTAAGAGATATTTCTGAAAGAAAAAAAGCTTTGAAATTACTCCAGCGAAAATTGGAAGTTGAAAAATTCCTTACCGAAATCGCTTCCGAAATGATTAATCTTAACTTATCAAACTTTGATGAAAACATTCTACCAATATTAAATCGTGTTGCTGATTTTGTTAAAGTAGATAGAATCAGATTATTCCTGAAAGATAATTTAACAGGATTATTCAGTTGTGAAATAGAGTGGTGCCGATTAGGAGTTGAGTCTCATAAAGAAAGATTACAGTTCATCAATTTTAAGGAAGAATATCCTTATCTTTATTCACTTATAATTAAGAGCACATCTTATAAATGTGTTAGTCTTGATGAACTTCCTGAAGAAGGAAGAAATGAAAAAGAGGAATTATATCGACAAGGTATTCAATCATTTTATTGGAAACCAATTAAATCAAAAATTGATTTGATTGGATTAATTAGTTTTTCAACAAAAACTTCTCAGAAAAATTGGACAGAAGAAGATGATTTAATTATAAACATTTTTTCTGAATTACTAATAAATGTTTTAATGAAAATTGATTTTGAAAGAAAAATTTCTGAAAGTGAAAAGAAATTCAAAAAACTTATTGAAAACTCCTCTGATGTAATTTTAATCGTTTCAAAAGATTTTAAGAACCTTTATGTTAGTCCTTCAGTTGTAAAAGTACTTGGATATACACAAGACGAAAGAGTAAATCAGTCTCCATTAGATTTAATTCATCCTGATGATTTTGATAGTGTACTTGAAACGATAAAAGGTTTTAAGAAACTTGGTGATCAAACAACCCTTCGATTGCGAGTCAAACACAAGTTTGGTCATTACATTTGGATTGAAGCAACAATTACAAACTTAATTGAAGAGCCTTTAATTAATGGGTATGTAGTCAATTATCATGATATCACCGAAGAAGTAAACGCTTATAACAAATTACAAGAAAGCGAAGAAAGATATAGAATGTTAGCTGAAGAATCGGGTGATGTATTGTATAAACTTAACTATTCCACAATGAAATATGATTACATAAGTCCTGTAATTAAAAATCTTACAGGTTACACCCCAGAAGAAATTAGTGAAATTGGTTTCAATCAAATAGTAGAAGAAATTTATCTCATTCTTCATCCTGAAAAAAGTAAAGACCAAATTAAAGAAGATAGAATTAAAGGTATAACAGGTGAATATTTAGCTGATTATAAAATACGAACAAAATCTGGCGAGCTTAAATGGGTACGAGACCATTCATTCCCAATATACAGTAATGATGGTAGAGTAATTGGTTCAATCGGAATTCTAACTGATATCACTGAACTAAAGAAACGAGAAGAGGAGATTAAAAAACGAGAAAAATATTTGGAAGTGTTAGTTGAAATTCAAAAATCATTAATATTCTTAACAGACTTAAGAGAATTTTATAACTTTATGCTTCCAAAAATTGGTCAAGTTACTGGTGCAAGCAGATGTTATGTTTTTGAAAATTCAATTGACGAGAATGGAAGGTTATTAATGAGTCAAGTTGCAGAATGGGTTGCTGAAGGTGTAACTCCACAAATTAATAATCCAGAACTTCAAAATTTACCCTATGATGTTTTAGGTAATGAGTTTAAAGAAGAATTACTTTCTCTTGGTTATTGGGCAAAAATTACTAAGAATTTACCTGAACCACTTAAGTCAATTCTCGAGTCTCAGGAAATAGTTTCAATTCTTTTAATACCTATAATGATTCAAGATGAGTTTTACGGTTACATAGGTTTCGATGAATGCTTTACGGAACGAATTTGGACTCAAATGGAAATTGATATACTGAAATCAGCAGCAGCATCTATTGCCCTTGCGATTGAGTCAAGAAGAATACAAGAAGAAATTATTAAAGCAAAAGATGAAATAATTGAAGCAAACAGATTAAAAGCTGGTTTCCTCTCCTTGCTCTCACACGAAATCAGAACACCATTAAATTTAATCATGGGTTATAACGAAGTTTTGCAAGAAAGATTTTTTGATCCAAATGATGAAGAGTTGAAATTATATTTTAATTCAATTAGAAATAATAGTCTCAGGTTACTTAATACAATCAATCAACTAATTGAAATTTCTAAATTGAATGCTGGTGCACTGAATGTTCAAATTCAAGAACTTGATTTGAAAAAATATATTATGGAAACATGCAATAGTATGAAAGTCAAAGCCGATGAGAAAAATCTTAAGTTAAAATGTAACTTACCACAAGATGACTTAATCGTATTAGCCGATGATTATTGTCTGCACGGAATTTTAGAAAATTTGATTATGAATTCAATTAAATATTCTGAAAAAGGAGAGATTGAAGTTACTGCTTATACAGTTGAAGATTGGATTGAACTTAAAATTAAAGATGAAGGAATTGGTATTTCTGAAGAATATCTTAAGCACCTTTTCAAACCTTTCAGTCAAGAAGATGTATCCTATAAAAGAAGATATGAAGGAACAGGATTGGGACTTGCAATTACCAAAAAATATGTTGAATTAATTAATGGTGAAATTAGAGTTGAAAGCAAAAAAGGTTTTGGAACAACATTCTTTGTTAAATTCAAAAGAGCAAAAGTTAATTGAGCTTAATTTGATATCAATAAGATTATTTCAAATAAATCATTTTTTTAATCTTGTTGAAATTTTTTGATTTCAATTGATAAAAGTAAACACCTGCAGGCAAATCATTTCCATTAAAGTCAACTTCGTATTCACCAGACTTTAGATATTGATTGTTTATTAAAACTCTCACCTCTTCGCCAAGTGAATTGTAAATACTTAGCTTTACCTCCGTTGGTTCAGTAATGTAAAAACGAATTTTAGTAGAAGAATTAAATGGATTGGGATAACTATCAAAAAGATAAAATGAATTTGTTAAAGATTTTTCTTCGGTAATATTAGTAGTACCAATTCTTCTCAATCGAAACGCTAAATCCCAAACAAAAGTTGGAACATTAATTTCAAAATTAGACGCTGAAACTGTTAGAGTATCGATTTTAAAGATGACAGCCGATTGAGTATTCCACCATTCAATTAGATATATTGAATTTGGAATTAAATCATTGAGAAAAATTTTTCCATCAGAAATTGGTTGAGGTATATTACCAATATCTCTTAAATATCTCCAGTTGAAATTTCTATTGTGTACCCAACCAATAATTTCATCACTTGCTTTAAGTGCATAAGCCCGAATGGCAACAACAAAATTTGTAAAAATGTATTCAGCAATTCTCATCCAGTCAATTCCTTGATTATCAATAAATATTTGATGTTCACCTTGCGGGACAGTGATTGAATAAGTTACATTAGGATTAGCAATTTGATCCAATCTTTTGATTCCATTCAGCCAAATTTGCAATCGAGGAGAAGTACTTACAGAATTACCCACTACAACTTTAAATTCTGCAACTTGGTCATAGCTAACAAAAAATGTTGGTGGATTTCGAAATTCTGTATTGAAAGCAGTTCCATAGAGAAATTTGCTTAAATTAATTGTGCTTGGATTAATAAGACCATTATGACTAACTGTGAATTGATTAGCAGGACTTGTGCCCCAATTTGGATATGCAGGAGGAATTGGAAAATCAGATTTTTGCGAAGTAAAAGTTTGAAGTGTGATTGGTACAAAGTTCTTACCTATGAGATTTACATTCTTTAAAAATTCTCCAACACCTTTGAAGTGATAGAACAAACCTCTTGGTGCAATGTAATTATCCCAAGACCAAGTCATTGCAGTTAAATAAGCACCAGACATTATTGAAGTCCAAATAGAATTATGAAGATTTACACCATAAGGGTCATTATTAAATGCCCAGTAACCAAGTTCTAAGAAATCATATTCACCAATTGCAGTAGGTTTGTTGTAATCGGATAAATTTAGTTTTGTAAGTTCAATTAGTGCAGTTTGCATATCTGATGTAGTATTGTAGTGATGAATTTGAATAATATCGAAAAGATTTGATGTCCAAATTGCTGGTTCTAAAAATTCATTGGCAAAACTTGTAGTAACGATTCTTTGATATGGGTCTTTTGATTTGATATACTGTGCAATTTCAAGCAACCAATTGATAACATTTTGTTTATTTTGATTATAGTTATGAGTGTGATCGACTTCATTAAAAATTTCCCATGCGAATAAATTTGATGCGTATCCCCAACGAGCAATTATATAATCAATCCTTCGTTTGAAAAGCTCTTTAGCAGTTTGATTAGTAAAAAATTGTTGTGGTGTAGAGCATGGTCCACCATTAGCGGAGTTGTATGGATTGTCGTTCCATTCAGGATCAACATTAATTGAAAACTGTCCATGTGGGAGTAAACATAGTTGAATAAATACATTTTTCTTAAATGCATA
>JAOAHM010000068.1 GCA_026415235.1 Ignavibacteria bacterium
ACTCTACTTCTGCCAAAAAGAGGAACATGAATTTTTCAAACTCGCTGAGAAATTGGATGGTCAATCATTTCAAGAATTTTCTACTATTGCAAAAAAATATAAATCGGTGATTATCGTTCCAATTTTTGAAAAGCGAGCAAACGGATTGTATCACAATAGTTTAATTGTAATAAACGACAAAGGTGATTTGCAAGGTTATTATAGAAAGATGCATATACCTGATGACCCTCTCTACTACGAAAAATTTTATTTCACACCAGGCGATACTGGATTCAAATCTTTTAATACAAAATTTGGAAATGTTGGAACATTAATTTGTTGGGATCAATGGTATCCCGAAGCAGCTCGAATTACTTCGTTGAAAGGTGCAGAGATATTGTTCTATCCAACAGCAATTGGATGGCATCCATCTGAAAAAGAAAAATATGGTCAATCGCAACGAGACAGTTGGATTACAATTCAAAGAAGTCATGCAATTGCCAATGGTGTTTTTGTTGCAGCAGTCAATCGAATTGGATTTGAAAAAGTGGATGAAAAGAGCGATGGAATAATTTTCTGGGGAAGTTCATTCATTTGTGACCCACAAGGAAGAATTTTAGTTCAAGCATCAGAAGATAAAGAAGAAATTCTTTTTGCTGATTTAGATTTCTCAAAAGTTGATGTTTTCAGAACTCACTGGCCCTTTTTCAGAGATAGAAGAATTGATGCTTATGATGAAATTACTAAACGCTTCATTGATTAAAAATTCTATCAAGAAAAAACTTACATCCGTCTTTGTTTCTTAAATTAATCTGAAAGTAAAATCAACTAAATCAAAAATTAAATCTGGATTTATCAAATGGAATTTCGTTTACCTGCAGAATGGGAAAAACACGAAGCTACTTGGATTGGCTGGCCCTATAATAAAGAAGACTGGCCTGGAAAATTTCAACCAATTCCTTGGGTCTTTGCAGAAATCGTTCGAAAGATTATTGAAGGCGAACAAGTTTATATCATTGTTCAAAACGAAACTCACCAAAAATCAGCAATTCAAGTTTTGAAAAAAGTTGGAATTGATTTTTCTCAAATCGTTTTTGTTCATCAAAAAACTGATAGAAATTGGTTAAGAGATTCGTCATCATTTTTTGTTAAAGATGATAAAGGCAATGTTCATCCAATAAGATTTAAATTCAACGCATGGGCTAAGTATAAAAATTACAAATACGATGAAAAGATTCCGCAGACAATTTCAAAAGTTCTGAATAAAAAATTAATTGATGCAGAATATCAAAATCGAATTGTTGTTCTTGAAGGTGGTGCGATTGATACCAATGGTGATGGAACATTAATCACAACTGAAGAATGTTTGCTCGATGAAAAAACTCAAACTCGAAATCCTGGTTTCACAAAAAAAGATTACGAAAAAGTTTTCGAGAAATATCTTGGTATTAAAAAAATAATTTGGTTAAAGAATGGGATTATTGGTGATGATACTCATGGACATGTTGATGATGTTTGTCGGTTTGTGAATAAAAATACTTTGTTGCTTTGCTCAGAAAAAAATAGTCATGATGAAAATTATTTCATTCTTCAAGAGAACAAAGAAATTCTTCAAGGTGAACAACTTGCTGATGGAAGTAAAATTGAAATTATTGACTTGCCCATGCCTAAACCACTTTATTTTGAAGGTCAAAGACTTCCAGCAAGTTATGCTAATTTTTACATTTCAAATGCTTATGTCTTAGTTCCAACTTTTAATGATGTGAATGATAAAGTTGCACTTGGAATTTTAAGCGAATTATTTCCAGATAGAAATGTAGTTGGTATTCACGCAGTAGATTTGGTTTGGGGACTTGGAACAATTCACTGTCTAACACACGAACAACCTGCGGAAGAATTATGAGTTGGATATTTCTTGCATTTGGAGTTGCTCTTTTCGATTCGCTCAAAAATGTTCTCGCAAAACATACTTTGAAAAATATTGATGAGTATGTCGTTGCTTGGTCGAATTCTTTTTTCTCGGCTTTGTTTTTAATTCCAATTTTGTTTTTCGGATTACCAGAGATTAAACCAAATTTTTTTGTTGGATTGATTGTGAGCGGAACACTTAATATCGCAGCTTTGGTATTTTTCATGAAGTCAATTAAAAGTGGAGACCTTTCGAACACAGTTCCGTTGACAACAATTTCACCTTTGCTTTTGCTGATTACATCGCCAATTATTGTTGGTGAATTTCCTTCTTTTCAAGGCATAATGGGAATGATTTCGATTGTAATTGGTGCGTATCTTTTGAACTTCAAAAAAGGTGAGAAAGATTTTTTTGCACCTTTTCGTGCGATTGTGAAAGAGAAAGGTCCAAGATATATGTTAATGGTTGTGTTAATTTGGGCAGTTACTGCGAATTTCGATAAAATCGGAGTGGTGAATTCTTCACCGTTGTTTTATTCATTTGCTGTTCAGCTTTACATTGGTATTTTGATGTTATTCTGGATTGTACCAAGATTTCGAAAAAATCCAGAGACGATTAATAAGAATTTCAAAGCTTTGGTTGGAGTTGGTGCACTCTCCACACTCACCATTATCTGTCACATGATTGCGATAAGTTTGACAATTGTTCCGTATGTAATTTCAATCAAAAGAACCAATTCAATTTTAAGTGTAATTTTTGGAAGAATATTTTTCAAAGAAGGAAATTTGAAAGAAAGATTATTAGCAGCAATATTGATGTTTATAGGAGTTTTGTTGATTACATTTGGATAGATAGTGTTAAAGATCAAATTATTTTTTTGATTTTGTTCAAAGAATTTTTTGATTACAATTAATATCAAATTACTCTCAAAATAAGAGAGCAATGAATTAGCTAATCTGATGAACATAGTTAATATTTAAACGCACATTTCTTCCATAAAACATTTCATCCAAATATTTGAAAGTAAAGTACTTGCCTTGTCCTTTGATCAAAGAAATATCTTTACAAGCAGATCTCCAAAAAAATTTCAAAATAATTTCCTGTTTACATAGGAAGGAATATGCGGTGAGATTAGTATAAAAAAAACTTGATGATAAATTTCATTGAAAAAACACAAGCGATGTTGTCTCTTTGTGGAAGATGAATTTATCTTGAACAATAAAGAACTATGTTAGTGGTTATCTAAATTTTTGTCGAATTAGTTTTTGTTGAAAAAATTGCAGAATGTTTATCAACATTTTTATCTAATCGCAAATGTTTTCATCCAAGGCAAGAATAAACCTTATATTTGTTTTCGTCATTTCTGTGTAATCAATTATTAGGAAAAATTTAACATAGTTTTCTGATTACGAAGAAAAGAGAATAAGGAGAATCAAATTAATCAGTCTGTATAAGTCTCAGTTCTAAATTTGCATTGTCATTTCTGTGGAAGATGTTATAAAGCAAATTTTCAAAATAGTTTTCTATCTCTGAAAGTAAGACAGAGCAAGTTGACAAATCGAATGAAAAATTATTAACTAATATTTTATTTTGTTTCCTCTTTGCACAATAAAGAAATGTCAAGATTAAAATTGAATTACTCTATTCACAATTTATTAACTGGCGTCAACGGCTTTTTGCCCAGTAAAACTCTGATGATATTGTTCGCAGCAAGTTCAGCCATTTTATTTCGAGTTTCAATTGTTGCACTTCCAATGTGAGGTAGAAGCACAACATTTTTCATCTTCAATAAATCTTTTGTGATTTTTGGTTCAAATTCATAAACATCAAGTCCAGCAGAAAATAGTTTACCACTTTTTAATGCATTTACAAGTTCTTTTTCATTTACAACTTCACCACGAGCTGTATTTATAAGAATTGCTCCATCTTTCATAAGATTGAATTCTTTTTTATCAATCAGATGATAAGTCTCTTTAGTCAATGGTGTATGAAGTGAAATGAAATCGGACTTTTTCAACAATTGACTTAAGCTTGAAAACTTTGCACCAGTTTCCTCCTCAAATTTTTGAATCCTTTTTTTATCATAATAAAGAATTTTCATTTCAAAGCCTTTTGCTCTTTTGCCAAATGCCTGACCAATTCTACCAGCACCAATTATTCCGACAGTTTTACCTTTCAAATCTTTCCCAAGCATCAAGTCGGATTGCCACATTTTGAATTTTCCTTCACGAGTAAATTTATCAGCTTCAACGATTCTTCGAGCACAAGCTAAGAGAAGTGCAAAAGCTAAATCTGCAGTTGCATCAGTCAAAACATCAGGTGTGTTTGTAACCCAAATCCCTTTTTGAGTTGCATATTCAACATCAATGTTGTTAAATCCTACTGCATAATTTGATATAACTTTTAAATTCGGTAATGCATCAATAATTTCTCGATCAATTTTATTTGAAAGAAGACATAATAGTGCATCACAATCTTTTGCTTTTTTTATCAATTTCTCTTTTTCCAAAGGCAAATAACTTTTGTTTTGAATTACTTCTATATCATTTTTTTTCAGAAGCTCAATCCCAACTTCTGGAATGATTGAAGTGATAAATACTTTCATAGGAAAGAACCTCACTAAATTTTATTTGACAAAATTTTTCATAATTAAAACGATTGAAAAAATTTCAATTCAAAAAAACTTTCAAATCAATGCCGAAATAAAACAAATCAAAAACTTGAATTACTTAAATAACATATTCACA
>JAOAHM010000014.1 GCA_026415235.1 Ignavibacteria bacterium
TTTCCCCCACTCCGCATCTAAATCAGGGGAAAGAGGAGTCGGCAAATTTTTTGTTTTTTCCCAAAGGAGAGCGATTTGACCGAACTCCTCTTTGTGCTCATCTCTACTCTCAAGCCACTTGTTAAATTTTTCCCTCTCTTCATCGGTTATTTCATTTTTTAATACTCGAATGATAAAATGTGGCTCTATGTTTATGTTAATGTTATCCATTAGATAAATTTCGCCTGCGATTGTTCAAAATTAAAAAGGAGCAGAAGAATAAAACTTCTACTCCTTGAACCTCAATAACGTTGACCCTAATTCGCATATTGATTTTTAGTTTCTATAAACTAATACACATAACGGCCTTAAATGTACTATTTGCCCCTAAAATTATTGTTGAATTAAATATGATTTTATTAATCAAAAAAGATTGATCATTAAAGATAAGCTCAATTAATCACTAAGCAATTTTTATATCAACTATTTTCAGATATTTACCAAATGTCGAAAAGGTAATTTTTACTCGTCTTGTAGATTTTGAACCACTAACTCTAAATTCATATTCACACATTCCAAGCTTTGGATATTGATATCTCACTCCACCTTCATAGTGAATTTTTTTGTAACGAGGTTGTGATGGTTTCGTTGAGATAAGTTCCACTCTAATATTATCACCGATTTTTTTATCAACTTCACTTTCATACCATTTGGGATATTTTTGAGGAATAAGATTTTCACTATATCTGAAATCTACATAAGCCAGTGCAAAATCCATTAATCTTTTTTCAGAAAGATTAAAAAACTCTTGAGCTACTTGTTTGGCGTGTTTTGAATACTTAGAAAAATAATTCATCCACAACTTCGACCTCTCTTCTGCCATTTCACGAAGTGTTGAAGTATTAGGGATGAAATAATCATCCGTTGGGACTTTTAGTTCTGCAATATTTGGTTTTTCAACTTGAGCAAAATCTGGCAATCCTTGGTAGAAATAATATTCTTTACTTAATGGAAAATTAATCGAGCTAACAGGGAATACTCTTGGAAAAACTGCTTTGGTTGGTACAAATAGCATAACCACGATATTACCTCTTCTATAAAAACCAAAATAAACTGGAATACTTTGATAGATTGTATAAATAATTTTTTGATCATCACCAAGAACTCTATTATCCTTTAATTCTTTGAAATTCTGACCAATTAATTCTGTGTAAAGCATCTCAAGTTTTGGAATTGCTAAAGAAGCATTTTTTTCATCACCAAAGAGGAAATAGACAATACTGAAAGTTACATTGTTCGAATGTTCAACATAAACTCCAGTTAAACTTTTTTTGAAATCTAATTTCTCAATTTCATCTAAAATCATTTTTATGACTTTTTGTCTCTGCTCAGGTTGACTGCTCAAAGTTGATTTTTTGAATTCGTCAAAGTTTTTGGTTTCAATTTTATCTCGTAAATAAACAAGTAATGGTTCTGCTGCAAAATCTTCTTGTTGTGGTAATAACTTTGAAAGGTCAATTTCATCAGGTTTCGTTTTTTGACCAATTGGTTCCTTCGTTTCTTTAGTACAATTTGAAAACACAAAAATCCCAACAATCAGAAATAAATAAATAAGTTTTTTCATGCTCTCTACTCTTTACTTAGTTGTGGATAGGACTTTATAAAGAATTGTTGATATATCTTCAAAAGATACAGGAGTTGTTTTAACTAAATTGAATCCAATAGCTAATAATCTTTCTTCGGTAATTAGTGAATTTGGTGACCTCAATGCAATCATTTTAAGATTTTCGAGTTTAATCTTGTATCTGATTTCTTCCATTACTTTCTCAACTTCAAGTTCATTTTGAATACTTACTGAGTAAATTACACAATCAACAGGTTTATGTTTAATAAAACTTACAATCTTTTTGCCTTCGTTGATAGTGAAATACTCAAAACCGAGTCTAATCATCAAAGTTTCTAAATAAAACATCTCATCTTTATCGTTATTAACAATTAGAATTGTGGGCTTGTAAGAATCTTTATGTTTTTCTTCTAAGGTTTTCAAAAGATTTTCATCAAGTTCATCTGTTTGAATTGTTGGGAAAATCAAAGTGAAAGTTGAACCTCGATTTACTTCACTTTCAACTGTAATTTCACCGCCCATCATCTTCGTAAGTTTTTGAGTGATTGTAAGACCAAGTCCAGCACCTTCATAATTTCTTCCATAACCTTCGTGAGCTTGTCTGAACATTTTAAAGATTTCATTTAGTGCATGTTTTGGAATACCAATGCCTGTATCTTTCACTGAGATGTGAATTGTATCGTCAAAATTTTCTGTTGTAATTGTTATCCCACCTTGTGATGTGAATTTAATTGCGTTTGAAATTAAGTTGGAAATTATTTGTAAGAAACGAACTTCGTCAATTCGTACATAAGGATTTGTAGCTTTGAAATTCGTAACAATTTCTAAACCTTTATTCTTAGCAACTTGCTCGTATTCAGCGACTACATCGAGAATTAAACTTTCAACATTACGAATGATAAACTCGAGTTTGAGTTCATTTGATTCAATTCTCGAAATATCAATGATATCACTTATTAAAGTAAGTAACCTTCGCCCATTTCTTGATATCATATCGAATAGATGCTCATTCTTTTTAATCAAATCTTCATTTAAATTCGATTTCAAAATATCTAATGCACCGAGTATGATGTTAATTGGTGTTCTTACTTCATGAGACATCATGGAGAGAAAATTACTTTTTAATTTATCTGACTCTTCAGCTTTTTGTTTCGATGCTCTAAGTTCATCTTCTATTCTTTTTCTTTCCTCAAAGTCTCTGATGATTTGAATTAAATATTCATTACCTTCTATATCTATAAATTTTGCTGAAACTTGAACATTAAAGACTTCTCCTGTTGCAGTTTTATGAACTGCTTCGAAAACAAGTCCATTATTTTCCTTAATGCTTCGGAGATAATCTTGCCATTGTTCTTTCAATGCATCGGATAGATAATCATAAAAATTAAGTGAGAAATTTTCGGGATTAGATATTTTATAGAATTCTATGAACTTGTCGTTAAAATCAATAATTCTATTCTGACTATCAGTAATGATAATTGCATCGTTGGCTATTTTGGTTATGTTATCATATTGTTTTTTAATTAACTCCTTTTGTTTTTGAAGAAATTCTTTTTCTAACTCAAATTTTTTTCTTTCTTGTTTAACTATTGTTGTCATTAGTAGAATGAATGTTATAGTCACGCCTAAGATTGTTCCAAATATTCCAATGTAAATTTTCTTGAGTTCACCTATGATGTTATCTTGATCTGTCTTAACTACTAAATACCAATCCCATTTTGGTAAATGATTCAAATAAGCAAAAACTTTGTTTCCTCTATAATCATTTCCTTGATAAATTACTTTATCTTGAAAATTAATTTTTTTACTCTCGTTCAAAAAATTTGATTGAGAATGTAAACGAAAAGCAATATTGCCTAAATACTTTGAGTCTGATAAATAAGTGGTAATTCCATCTTTGACTTGTAAGAGTAGTGCTTCGAAGTTATTCTGTTTTTCCGTATGAGGTTCTAAAATTTCGTAAAGTTGTTTTCTTGCATTGAATTTTGATATGGCTAAGATTTTTTTATTTCCTTTTGAAAGGAATAAAATTTTTCCCTCAAAAACTGGTGTTTTAGTTTCTACATCATAATAGAGTTGACCTAAGTAAACTGAGTCTAATTTGAATTCATCAAAATTAATTTTTTCAATTAATGTTTTTTGGGAATTGGAATTGCTCATAAAATCATAAAGCACTTTTCCACTTTCATCAACAATCAAAAGTTTAATTAAGCCCAATCCTTCAAAATAGTTTTGGAAGAACTCATCTAAAATAGAATTTTGAATTGAGTTTACTTTTGGATTGAAGAGTTCATGTTCTAAAATTACAAGTTTTGGTAAGTTAAATAATTTACTTTGAATGTTGTCATAGTACATATTTATTTTCACTTCAATCAACTGGCTTGAATTTATTAGCCGATTTATATTCTGCTCGAATAGCTGGTCACTTAACTTGAAATATGTTTTGACACCGAAAGCAACAAAGACTATTAAAACAATTATTGCAAACCAGTATAAATTTTTAATGCATTTGTTTAGTAAACCTTTAAGCATTTTCTTTTTTTAGATATTTGAATAATAGTTGGGTTAATTGATCGAATGTAAATGGTTTTGCAATGTAATCATCAAATCCAACTGAGAGAAAATATTCTTTATCACGCATCATTGCGTGTGCTGTCATTGCAATAACTGGTATCATTTGATATTTGTTACTTTGTTTCAATACTTTTAGTATATCCTCGCCACTCATACTTCCAGAAAGACTTATATCCATTAAAATCAAATCAATTTGTTTGTTCTTTAAAATTTCAAAAGCTTGTTCTGCGTTTGAAACAGAGAAATATTTCAAACCAAGTTTATCTAAAATTACTTCCACAAAATAAGAATTGTCTTTATTATCCTCGACTATCAAAACTGTTGGTTCTTCTTTTTCAATAACAACTGGTTCAAATTTAATGCTTGCTTCTTCCGTTTCTTGTTTTTCTTCTTCACCAGTCACAACAGGAAAAACAATTGTAAAAGTAGAACCTTTGTTAAGTTCACTTTCAACATAAATTTCACCATTCATCATATTCACAAGCTTTTTCGTAATTGCCAGTCCTAATCCTGCACCTTCAAAGTTTCTGTTATAACCTTCTTCTGCTTGTCTGAAAAATTGAAACAAATGCGGTAAAAATTCTTTTGGAATACCTATGCCTGTATCTTTCACAGAAATATAAAGTTTATTCTCAATAACCTTTGCACTTACAGTAATTTCACCACGAGAAGTAAACTTGATTGCATTAGAAAGTAAATTTGCCATGATTTGTTGAAAACGAATTTCATCAACTCTAATCAGTGCATTATCCAGATTGTAATCTTCAATAATTCTAAGTCCTTTCGCACGTGCATCCAATTCAAACTCTGCAATAGATTTCATTAAGAGCATTTGTGCATTGTAATTACCAAATTCAAGTTTCATTTCATTCGATTCGATTCGAGATATATCTATAATATCATTAATTAGCGTAATCAATCGTTTGCTGTTTCTTTGTATTACTGAGAATATATGTTCTTTCTCAGGAAAATCCTCTTCATTAATTGATGATTTGATAATATCTAAAAATCCAAGAATCACATTCAAAGGTGTGCGTACTTCATGTGACATCATGCTAAGGAAGTTACTTTTAATTCTATCCGATTCTTCTGCTTTCAATCTCGCAAGTTTTAGTTCTTCTTCCGCTTTAATTCTTTCGGTTACATCTTTTTTAACTGCAACAAAAGAAGTGATTATATTTTTTTCATTCTTAATTGGAGAGATAATCATTTCTTCCGTGTAAAGTGTTCCATCTTTCTTTTTATTTACAATTATACCTTGCCAAGATTTCCCTGATAGAATTGTATTCCACAAACTTCTGTAGAAATCTTCTGGATGCAAACCTGATTTCAAAATGCTTGGAGTTTTACCTTTGATTTCTTCCAGAGTGTAGCCTGTGATTCTTTCGAATGCAGGATTAACATATTCAATTACTCCGTTAACATCTGTTATCATCATCATTTCATCAGTATTTTCAAAAGCTCTTTTGAATTTTTCGAGATGTTCAAGAAATTGTTTTCTTTCAGTAATGTCTCGTATTACAAGCTGAATGATATTTTCGCCTTTCAATTCAAAAACTGAGAGATTTAGTTCTCCATCAAATATTTTACCGTCAGAAGTTTTTAAAGTTAATTGATATGATTTATTCTCTGCTTTGTTAGGAGCACTAATGGCTGAGTAAAAACCTTTTAATATTTCGGAATCATTTTCAGCGATAAATTCTTTAATACTTTTATGTATCAAATCTTCTTTCAAGATATTGAATAATTTGCTCGCCCTCGTATTGCAGTCAATTATTAAATCTTTTTTCAACAGAAGAATTGAATCATAAGCTTGTTGGAATAGAGTATAAAACTTTTTCTCAGATTCAATTAATTGCAATTCAGTCTTTTTTCTATCTTCAATATTTCTAACAATAGCTACCAAAAACAATTCATTCTGAATAGAAATTATTTTTGCTGATATTTCAACATAAAACTTATTACCAGCACGATTAATATGGAGAGACTCAAAAACGGAACCAACATCATTTCTTAACCGATTTAACAAATCACTCCATTCAGTTCTATTCTCTGGAGCTTCGAGCAGTACAAATGGTCTACCTTTTAGTTCTGTTATAGAATATCCATACATTTCAATTGCTTTATCATTAGCTTCGACAATTGAACCGTCTTTGCTGATTAAGAAAAATGCATCGTTCGCATACTTACTTACTATTTGATATTTCTGCGCCATCAAATTTTGCATTTTCTGAATTTCCAGTTCTTTCTTAATCCTCTCCACTTCTTCTCTTTTCCAAAGAACACCAAGCACAACTATGAATAGGAACAATATCAAAATAATTGAACCAGAAATTGTGTAAAGAATTTTATTTGTCTGAATTAAAACTTCTCGCTTGTCAATCTTAGTTACTAAATACCAATTGAGTACGGGAATGTAAGTGGTGTATGCAAATACTCTTTCGCCACGATAATCAAGTCCTTCATTCAAACCTTTTTTTGAGATTACTATCTTACGACCAGTAATTTCATCTTTTCCAGGATTTGCTTTTAATGTAATATCTGAGCTGAAAACGAATCTTAAATCGTTTAGATAAAAAATTTCTCCTTCCTCTTCAGCAAGTAGAATTGTTTCAAGTGAATTTTTCGTATTGGAAAGTGTATTGATTAAAGGAAAAATATTTTTTCTTGCATCATAAACAAAAACAAGATAGTAATCTGGTTTGTTGGAATTCTGATTGTTAAAAACTCCAACCGCAACATCACAAACAGAAATTAAATTTTCATAAATAGGACTCTTCGTTTTGTAAATCAAAGAGATGTAAAAGTGATTATCTTTATCGAATTCGTAAAATTTTTCTAAGGTCGTTTTTTTGATTTCAAAAGGAATATTTTGGAATGAATATATGGGATTTAGGTTTGTGTCGTAAATTATAACTGTAACTAAATTTTTTTCGACTATTTCTTTTCTAAATAAATCTGTTAATAAAGTATTGGTTCTAAAATCGTTTGGATTTTTAATATAACTTTGAAATAAATTTTTGAAGGTCTCTGATTTGATAAAAACTTCAGCAAATGTTTTTGTTTTGAAATACCATTCAGAAAGACTTTTCTCTTCGTTGTTTGCAATAAAAGTCAAAAATGATTGTTCCTCTTCGATTAAACGATTTCGTTCAAAGTGATAGAGTAGAAATTCGAGTCCAAGTATCAAGACAGTTAAAATTAGAAATACGGTAAGTATTGTATTTTTTGATAATACTGAAGTAATCTTTTCTTTCATATCTTCTAAATCTAATTATCGAAAAACAAAGTACAATTTTGAAAATATTATTTCATCAAAGGTAAAGTGAATGTAAAAGTGCTTCCAACACCTTTCACACTATCAACTGTAATCGAGCTGTTAATCAAATCAAGATATCTTTTTGTTAATGCTAAACCGAGACCATTACCTTCATACGGTCTGTTGAAACCATCTTCTTCCTGACTAAATGGTTCAAAAATATGATCTAAATATTCTTCGCTAATTCCTATTCCAGTATCTTTTATGAGACAGAACAAAAGCGTTTCGTTAAAATTGGGATAAGTTTCTATTTTAATGTAACCTTTTGGTGTAAATTTAACTGCATTTTCGAGCAAATTCATCAAAATCCTATTGAGCGCAGGTTTATCTGCGAGTACAGTATCATGTTCTTCATCTAAATTTAAAACTACTTCTAATTTTTTCTCCTCAATTTCTGTTTTTAATTCGTTCAATACATTTTCAACTTCTTCTCTTAAACTGATTGGTTGAATATTTAATTGATAATTACCAGTATCGATTTGGGATATTTCAAGTATTTGAGTCAGAGTTCGGTGTAATCTTTTAATTCCCGAATTAAATCCAACGATTAAATTATAATCAGCTTGATCTAACTTATCCTTTACAAGTTCACTGATTATTCCTCCAAACCCAATTATTGCATTCATTGGTGTTCTTATTTCATGAGAAAGATTTTGAAGGAAAGCATTTTTCAATCTGTTTGCTTCTTCAGCTTGATCTTTGGCAATTCTAATTTCCTCTTCAGCAAGTTTGATTTCAGATATATCTTTATGAATCATCACAACAAATTCAACTTCATTATTATGTGAAAAAGGAATAAGATATGATTCAACCCAAATTGTATATCCTTTGCCTCTTTCAAGTAAAGAGTCGTAATATCCTTCCAAAAATAATATTTGTTTATTCGTAAATACTTGTTTTATCTTTTCTAAAAGACCAATTTTCTCAAGTCTATCATCCTCAAATAAATTATAGTTCTTCAAAGTATTGATATCAACACCCCACAAATCTTCGAAAGCTTTGTTATGCAATATAGGTTTTCCAGCCTTATCAAAAATTATTATTCCAAGAGGAGAGTTATTAAAAATCTCCTTAAAGAGTTTTAAACCATCAATTGGATTTTCAAAAATGATTAGATAATGATTATCCGAAAAAGAATGTTTACTTAAACGAAAAGTTACATTAGGATTTGAAATTAACTCTGCATGATTTTCAGATAATTTTAAATAAAAGAAATCATCCAATCTATCACCTTCGTTGATAAAAAATTCTTTTTTCCCTTTTTCATTTATCTTTAAGATTTTATGCTGATTATCAATTAAAAAAACTGGTTGGTTAATATTTCCAAAAATATCTGAGAAATTCTGCAATATGTCGATTACTATTTTTTCCATTTTTTAATTTCACTTTTCTACAAAACTAATCTAATTGGAATAAATGAAAAACTTAATTTTTGATTTTTCACTTATAATTCTTTCTCAATTCACTGTTTGTAATTAGAAGAAATCCTGAGTAAAATCTCAATCAAAAGCTAACTAAAACAACAAATCTCAAAATTTTCACTGGTTTAAAAAATCAAAAATTTTATGTTTGATTAATTCCTACCACAATCTCAATAAATTTTTTATTGATTATTTTGTTCGGATTTTTTTCAATCAATTGTGTTTAAGATTTGAGAAAATTATTGGAGAATAAATTTTTCTAATACTATCGGTTACTTAAATTCTCTTTTTTCAATGGATTGAGTGTATTAAATTTAAATAAAATCGAATACTCAGTATGAACTTAGAAAAACTGTTTTACATTGTAACAAGCACAATCTTAATAACTATCTTCCTACTTTTTACATTTGTATTATCTCCAGGAGCATACAAAGACAATTTGCGAAATAAAGAGAAGACAATTTATTATGTCGACCACATTTCAAATGCTCACAAAAAATTAATTGATTTATTCAACGAAAAATACAAAGGTCAAATTCGTGTTGAGACAATAAATCTCACTTTCGACAAATTCAGCACAAACGAGCGAAAAGATTTACTCGCAAGATATCTTCGAAGCAAAAGCAATAGAATAGATTTGTTTTCCGTAGATATTATTTGGGTTCCCCGATTTCGAAAATGGTCTATTCCCTTGAATAATTATTTAGATACAAGCATAACTAATAATTTATTACCTCATACAAAAACAACTTGCATATTTGATGATACTTGTTATGCTGTTCCTCTTTACACAGATATTTCTCTAATGTTTTACCGTGATGATATTCTTAAAAAGCTTAAAGATTATGAATTTTATAAGGCACAACTTGACTCAGGCATAACTTGGGAAAACTTTATAAAATTAAAAAGAAAACTTGAGCAAGAACTGAATTATCAAAAACCTTTTTTCCTCTTTCAAGCTGATAAATATGAAGGATTAATGTGTACATTTTTCGAGCTTCTTGGTAATTATAGAATTAACTTGATATCCGATAAAGATAAGTTAAATGTTAATAGTGAGGAGCTTCAAAAAGCCGTCAGTTTTTTAATAGATGTTGTGCATAAATACAATCTATCTCCAAAGAATATTGTCAATTTCAGAGAGAATGAAAGTTATAAATATTTTTCAGAAAACGATGCATTTGCAGTTAGAGGTTGGCCAAGTTTTTTAAGTAACGAAAACAAATATGTAAATAAAGAAATAATCCAATTTATACGAACAGCACCAACACCATATTTTTCAGGTACTCAACCCTCTTCTGTTTTTGGTGGTTGGAATCTTATGATACCAAAATATTCAGATAAAATTTCTGAAGTAATAAAATTTCTTGAATTTCTATCAAGCCCAGAATCTCAGAAAATTTTGTACGAAGAAGGTGGGTACCTCCCTGTTAATAAAAAAGTGTATGAAGATAGTGCCTTCGTTGCTAAACATCCTGAATTACTCTTTTATAAAAAACTATTTCAACGAGGAGTTCACAGACCTATTTCGGAATCTTATACAACAATTTCTGATTTGTTATCATCGGAACTAAGCCGAGCTATTGAACAGAAAATTGATGCGAAAGATGTCATCAATAATTTTATTAAGTACTTTAACGAAAATTATTTTTCACTAAAATGACGAAATCGAACAAAATAAAAGATAAAATCAAAGAGTATCACTTTGAGTTCAAACATATAACTGTTTTATTTTTAATTCTATTTGCATTTCAACTCATTGTTTCTTTCATAAATAAAGCATCAATTAAAGAATTTATTAATACTACACACGAATGGTATCAAAGCGAATCTGCAGAAGAAATTGCAAATCTTACTTCTACTGCATTAGAACTTGTAATCGAATCAGTTCAAAATAAAAAATCTCAATCTTTGGAAGAGAAAAAGAGAATTGAGCAGTCCTTTGATATTATTTTCAGTCAACAACAACTCGCCCATAATATTGATAAGCTTTGCCTTATTCTTAAGAAGTCCAACAACTATCTTTTTATTGATGATGGTAAAACACTATATGAAGTATTAATTGAAGGAAAATCTGTTTCAAGTTCTAACATAAATGATACTTTCCTTCTTAATTTATACAAGAATGTAGAACATGAAATAAAATCAAGCGAGCAAATAAAGAGCATTCGTAACGGAAAAACATTTCACACCTTTGTTCCATTTGTATTAAAAGGAGAATACTTAGGTTCTATTTATATGAGTAACTCACCTGATTTAAGTATGATTAGCAATCAAGTTATAAGTAATTATGATGAAACTTCTATAATTTATTTGTCTTTAATTTTACTCGGTTTATTAGCAATGTATTTTATTTCTTCTTACACTGTAAAAGAAAGAGACGAAGCACAAAAATTACTTCTTGAAGAACACGAAAAAAACATCAAAAAGCAAATTACTTATGAGAAAGAGTTAAGTTTTACTAAAAGAATTTATCATACACATCACAAAGCTGAAAAAATTATGGGCTTTATTAAAGAAGATTTAAGAACTCTTTCCTCTGAAAATATCGAAGAGATTAAATACAGAGTTACAAAATATTCTAATTTTATCTCTCGAGTTATCTATGATATGAAATGGTATGATCCCCCTGTTCAAACTATTCGAAGTCCACTTTTTCAAACAAACCTGAATGAAGTACTAAAATTTATTGTGAATAACATTTTTCTAAGAGTATCAACTAAATCGGATGCTTACGAAATTATTATGGAATTAGACGAAAAGCTGCCAATTATAAATGTCAATGAATTTGTAGTTTGGGAAATTATTGAACCATTAATACAAAATAGCATTGAACACGGTGGTGAGAGTAATTTAATCATTAAGATTAAAACTAAGCATGATGAGTTTACTAACATATCATTCCTTACGATTGAAGATAATGGAAAAGGTATAAGTCCAGATTTACTCAATACAAATTCAGAGGGAATAAAACTTATTTTTGTTGAAAACACTACAACAAAATCAAAAGGGATGCAAAATTCAGGTTATGGTTGCTACATCGCTTATGAAATGGCTAAAAGATGTGGATGGGAATTGGACGCTCAAAACTTGGAAAAAGGTTGTCAATTTATAATCAAGATTAAACACTGAAGGAGAATAAAATGATTTTTTCAGAGAAACAGATAAATATTCTTTTGATTGAAGATGAAGAATTTGATGTTAGACGAGTTAATAAAACAATCGAACCATTTTCAAATCAAATCAAAATTTGTGAAACAGTTTCAAATGGTAAAGCTGCATTAGAATATTTAGAAAACAATAAAGGAAAAATTCATGTTGTAATAATGGATTACCAAATTGCTGGTGGATTGATGGGTGAAAATTTGATACAAAAAATAAAAGAAATTGACCCATCCCTTCAAATTAATGTAATAACAAAAATGACAATTAACTTAACGGACTTTAACTTTGCGAATAAACTTCTTAAAGCTGGGGCATTTTGGTATTGCACTAAATATCCAGTTGATATTGAAGATTTTATATACCAACCTACTGATTTTATCATAAGTATCTTCAATGCTTATGAAAAGTGCATTTTAGAAAGAGAAAGACTTCGTTCAATTCAAAAATTTAAGCGAAATGTGGAGGACATCTTAAATCAAAAGAAAATAATTGGCGAATCCAAGGTAATGTTAGACCTAAAAGAAGATATCGAAAAATTAGCAAAAAGCAATATTAACTTATTAATTCGTGGTGCAAGTGGTACTGGAAAAGAACTTGTTGCATACAATATTCACTACCGAAGCGAAAGAAAATATGAAAACTTTGTTATTGTTAATTGCGGTGGTATTCCTGAAAATTTAGTTGAAAGTGAACTTTTCGGTTACGAAAAAGGAGCATTCACTGGTGCTGATAAACCCAAGCCAGGCTTTTTTGAGATTGCTAATCACGGTACAATTTTCCTCGATGAAATTACTGAATTACCTCTTCCTGCTCAGGTTAAACTTTTAAGAGTTATACAAGATGGAGAAATAGAAAAAATTGGTAGAACTGGTACAATTAAAGTTGATGTGAGAATCATTGCTGCAACCAATAGAGATATCGAACAAGAAGTACGAGAAAAAAGATTTAGAGAAGATCTTTACTATAGATTAAATGTTTTGACAATTGAAGTCCCGTTATTGCGTAATCGTGTTTCCGATATCCCGCTATTGATAGATTATTTTATGACAAATATTGCAATTGATATGGGAAGAGACAAACCAACTATTCCGGAAAACACAATGAAAATATTTTTAAATTACAACTGGCCTGGTAATGTTAGAGAATTAAAAAATGTCGTCCAACGATTGCTATTTAAAGCAAATGATATAATTACACCTGAAGATGCAATAAAAGCAATTGGATTTGGTGAAAACCTTTTTGATGAAAAAGATGACTTGAAGAAATTATTTAATACAAATAATCCGCTAACATTAAAAGAAGCTGAAAAAATTTTTAGAAAAAAATATTTCAAATTTATACGAGAAAATTCGACATCAGATAAAGAAGCTGCTGAAAAATTAGGTTTAGCCCCACCAAATTA
>JAOAHM010000024.1 GCA_026415235.1 Ignavibacteria bacterium
ATTGCAAGTATTATGACTATAAGCTAAATTGAAAATTAGAATAATTAAACAGATAAGGTAGTAACAAATTAACTCGGAGGGCTCTATGCATTTCAACAAACTTTCAGGCGAAGTTTTCTATCCGTCCCAAGAAGTAATCGAAAAAGCACATATTAAAAATTGGGACGAACTAAATGAATTTGCCACAAAAGATTATCTCGGTTTCTGGGAAAAAATGGCAAATGAACTTCATTGGTTTCAAAAATGGGATAAAGTTCTGGACGACTCTCAAAAACCTTTTTACAAATGGTTTACAAATGCAAAAGTAAATGTTGCATATAACTGCCTTGATGTACACTTGAAAACTCCAAGAAGAAATAAGTTAGCCTTAATATGGGAAGGTGAGAATGGAGATTTAAGAACTTATTCATATCACGCACTTCATCGAGAGGTTTGTAAGTTCGCAAATGTTCTAAAAAGCTTAGGTGTTAATAAAGGTGATAGAGTTACAATTTACATGGGAAGAATTCCCGAGATTATTATGGCAATGCTTGCGTGTGCAAGAATTGGTGCAATTCATTCAGTCGTTTATGGTGGATTTTCAGTTGAAGCATTAAGCGAAAGGATTGAAGATAGTCAATCAAAAGTTCTTGTTGTAGCTGATGGTGCATATCAACGAGGCAAAATTGTTCCATTAAAACAAATTGCTGATGAAGCATTACAAAGATGTGGAACAGTTGAGAATGTTCTTGTAGTTCGTCGAACTGGTCAACCAGTGAACATGGAAGAAGGTAGAGATATGTGGTATCATGATTTGGTAAATCTTCCATTTATCACTCAAAATTGTTCACTTGAGATAATGGATGCTGAAGACCCTTTATTTATTCTTTATACTTCAGGAACAACAGGAAAACCAAAAGCCATATTACACACTCAAGGTGGTTATATGGTTGGTGTTTACACAACATTAAAATATGTATTTGATATTCATGAAGAAGATAGATATTGGTGTGCTGCCGATCCTGGTTGGATAACTGGTCACAGTTACATAGTCTATGGACCTTTACTAAACGGTGCAACTTCGTTTCTTTATGAAGGTGCTCCAAATTATCCTTACCCGAATCGTTGGTGGTCAATGATTGAGAAATATGGAATTAACATTCTTTATACTGCACCAACTGCAATTCGAGGATTAATGCGATTTGGTGAAGCTTGGGTCAATCGTCATGATTTATCTTCTTTGAGATTACTTGGAAGTGTTGGCGAACCAATCAACCCAGAAGCTTGGAAATGGTACTATAGAGTCGTTGGAAAAGAGAAATGCCCGATTATGGATACATGGTGGCAAACAGAAACTGGTATGTTTATGATTACACCAATGCCATCTGTTCCATTAAAACCAGGTTCAGGTACAAGACCTTTTCCAGGAATTGAAATGGATGTTGTTGATGAAAATGGAAATTCAGTTAAGCCAAATGAAGAAGGATACTTAGTAATTAAAACTCCCTGGCCCTCAATGATGAGAACAATTTATAAAGATCCAGAAAGATATGTAAATCAATATTGGAGTAAATTTCCAGGTTGGTATTTAACTGGAGATAGCGCAAGAAAAGATGAAGATGGTTATTTCTGGATTATTGGAAGAGTTGATGATGTAATTAAAGTATCTGGTTATAGACTTGGAACAGCAGAAATTGAAAGTGCTTTGGTAAGTCATCCTGCAGTTGCCGAAGCTGCTGCAATTGGTCTCCCTCACGAAGTCAAAGGTAATGCAATTCATGCTTATGTTATCTTAAAACAAGGTTATGAAAAATCACCTCATTTGGCAGAAGAATTAAGACAACATGTTGCTCATGAAGTTGGTCCAATTGCTAAACCAGAACACATCGAATTTGTAGATAGCTTACCTAAAACTCGAAGTGGAAAAATTATGAGACGAGTTCTTAAAGCTCGTGCATTAGGTCAAGATCCAGGAAATATTTCAACTCTCGAAGAATGAGCATCAACGACAATATTCATAATAAAATTAGCCACGAATAACTTTTCATTCGTGGCTTTTTTGTTTTGATTAAATGTACAAATCTTCTCGTGAGAAATGAAAATTAAAAATAACGCCTCAGTGTCAGTAAAAATTATTAATTGTAATTAAAGAATTTGAGTTTAAAGATTATATCAAACCCTCTCTTATTGAAATGTATTTAATCAAATTAGAAAAAGTTGATTAGTCTAACTCACAAAATATTTTTATAGTGAAA
>JAOAHM010000034.1 GCA_026415235.1 Ignavibacteria bacterium
TTAAGTAAATTTAATGATTGCTTAATTGGTAATGGAATATCCTGACGATGATTGTTATTGACGATATATGTTAAGAATGCTCCTTCAAGTTCTTCTTCTCTTTTGTCATTGATGCATTTATAAAAAATTGAATCCTTCGTTTCCCAGCTTGAAATTATATCATACATTTTTCCTTGAAATCGAAATTCATGTTCTTCAATAAATTTTAAATCATAATCACCATGCTTTAATCTTTCTTTGGAGAAAGCAAGAACTTCCACAACTTCAAAGAATGAATTATTTTTAATTGCAGACTTTATGCTTTTTTTGTGATAAAATTTTATTTGATTATAAATCAAAATCCCACCAATTGTGTTAGAAAGTAAGATTGAAAAAGTCAAAAAATATGTAAGAATTTTATTCATTCGATTAAAAACCGGTCTATCTTTGATTAAAATTATGAATTTTCTAATAATTTTTTTTGAGCTTTGAATTATCATGCGAAACACTTTTAATAATTTCAATTGAAACATTTTTCTACTTGAACAATCCGTAAATATCAAAGTCACCCTTCGCTAAACTCAGGGTGACATTAAAAAGTTATTGTCAGTCTGAGCCAGACGAAGACTGACTTAAATCAATCTCTCAAAATTATTTGAACTTTGTCACCCTTCACTAAACTCAGGGTGACAGAAAGAATTCATTGTCATCCTTAACTCAGAGAAAGGATGACAACTTTCCAAACACTGTAAACTTTCGTGAAGCTTAAGGTTACTGATAAAGTTTATTCGTTAAGCCGACCTGACATTTCCAATAATATCAAAATAACTCAACGTTATTCATCTTCTCAATGATTACCGAACTTCTTCTCGCCTGCTTTGATTTTTATTTTCAAAACATTTTGTGGAGGTGGTAGTGGACAAGTTGCAAATCTTGTAAATGCACAAGGGGGATTATATGCTTTGTTAAAATCCAAAATTACTTTGTTGTTTGAATCAGGTTTATCAGCATAAAGGAATCTCCCTGCACCATAAGTTTCGTCACCATTTGTTTCATCTGCGAAAACAAAAAATAATTTATCTCCACTTTCAATAGCTTCGAGTTCAAATGTTTTTCCTTCAATTTGAAATCGAACTTTACCTGGTGTGATTTCTTTTTCTGGAATTCCTATGATTGATGGAATTTCAATTTCTTTTGGTGGATTGTATGGAATAAAATCTGCCACAATTCTCCAATCTTCATTGACAGGAAATCTTTCAATTCCATTGAATTCTTTCACAAGCGGTGCTTCTAAGTTTCTCACACGCAACGCATATTTATCACCTCTTTTGATTATAAACCAACGATAACTTCCAAATGAAACTACAGTTGGATTTCCTGTCAAATCATGTTGTAAAAAAATCCGAGTTACAACCGTATCTCTCACCTTTAATTGAATCCCTTTTTCCGAAATCATTTCCACAAGTGTATCTTTCAAAATGAAAGTACAAATTCTTTGAGGCAAGTTTTTGTCGTCAATTACAAAGTCATTTTCTTTTGCTGAACCAAAAGTATTTTCACCTTCTTTTAGAAAGAACAATCCGACCAAATTTAACCAACCATTTTCTTTCTTAAGATTTTCAATTCTTTTTTTATGCCAATCATTAATTTCTTTTATGTATTCTGGCGAACCTTTTTCTCTTTCGAAATTGCAAGAACAAAAAATTATTATCATTGAAAAAATAGTTAAAACGATTAATCTAATTTTCATTTCAAATCTCCACTTTTGATTATTCGATTAAGCAAAGTTACGGGATGAAGAACTTCAACATTCATGTTGAATATTTCTTTTCCGTATCTGATTTGACCAAGACAACCTGGATTTCCTGTCAAAACAATTTTTGCATTTGTGTTTTTGATATTGTTCATTTTTCTTTCAAGAATTTTCAATGCTGGTTCGTAATTCACAACATTATAAATTCCAGCTGAACCACAGCACCAAGTTGCTTCGTTCAATGGAATTAAATTTAAATTCTGAATTTGCAATAAAATTAATTTTGGTTCATTTGAGACTTTTTGAGTATGAACTAAATGGCAAGGTTCGTGATAAGTTATATCAAGTGGTTCTTCCGATTTGAATTGAGTGAAATCGTAATTTTGATAAAGAAATTCTGTTATGTCTTTAACTTTATCAGAAAATTTTTTTGCTAAAGAAGAATATTCTTTGTCATCTTTCAAGATATGTTTATACTCTTTCATGAATGCACCACATCCAGCAGAGTTTGAAATGACAAAATCAAAATCGTATTCCTTGAAACTTTCTAAAGTTGCTTTTGCAAGTTTTCTTGCTTGTTCCAAATCACCATTATGAGCTGGAAGTGAACCACAACAAGTTTGTTTCTTCGGAATGATAACTTCACAACCAAGTTTAGTCAACAGTTCAATCGTATCTTTATTCTCTTCTGCAAACATTACATTCATCAGACAACCAACTGGAAATAAAACAGTAAACTTTTTTTCATTCAAAGGTTGAATTTTCTCAGGAAAAATTTCATCTGTGAAAAAGGAAGATACTCTCGGTGCAAGTCTATTCACCTCATACAATTTTTTTGAAATTACTCTCAAAATTTTTGCAGCAAATTTTCCTATCAAAGAGTTCTGATAAAATCGTAAAAGCTTTGCGAAAAGTTTTAAATACTTAAAGTTTGGTAGAATTTTTCTGAATGCAACTTTTTTAATCAATCTTGAGAGTGATGATGTATATTCACTATGCTCGACTTGAACTCGTGCAGCTTCAACCAATGAACCATATTTAACACCAGCAGGACAAGCAGTTTCGCATGCTTGACAATCGAGACAAAAATTCATCTCGTAAGCAAACTTTTCTGTTAATTGTAATTTTCCCTCTGCCACATATTTAATTAATCTAATTCTTCCTCTTGGTGATGATAATTCATCAAAAGTCAAATTGTAAGTTGGACAGCTTTGCAAGCACATTCCACAATGAATGCAACTTGAAATAATTTCTTCTGAAGGTAAATCAAGGTGTGAATAGAAATTGTTCATTTCTTTTTCCTTAATCCCGTTTCAATAAAATAATCTTTAGTGGAAATCTGGAAGTAGAGATAATCATCATCTTCGATGAAAAGAATTTCCTTTTTGATTGAATTATCATCATAATCAAGATAGCGAGCCATCTCCTTAAAATTTCCTTCATTGCAGTACTTATTGTAATGGACAAAAATTCTTCCTTTCTCATCCAAGTAATTTTCAGTTACAAGTTCGCCGAGATTTATTCCAGGATCAACACCAACTTCATCCATTTGAAGGAGTCGCCCATTTTTTGAGAAATATCCTCTGAAAATTATTCCCCTCACATCGTTTGCTGACTTAAAGATTATATAATCATTGATGTTAAAATCTGCTTTCACAAAAAATCTTTCGAAGTCCCACACACCAACTGGCAACTCAAGTCGTGGAACATAAAAAACCTGACGATAACAATAATTGAATGGTTTTAATTTAAATTTTCTCTTTGCAATAGAACGGTAAGTAGAATTTTCGAAGCAATAACTGAAATAAGATTTAGTAACATCATCAAGTGTTGGTTTAAACTTTTTAATGTTTTCCCAAATTGTTCTCTCATTCACTCTATTATAAGTTTCAAACAATTGATAATTTTTGAAATCATTTTCACTTAGTGAAGGGAATTGATTTGATTTTGGTTTATACCAGATTTGTTTCAAAAAATATCTTTGAAGTAATGTATCTTCAAATATGTAACCGTATCGAGCAAGAATTTCTGCTTGAATTAATTCTCTTTCAATTGGGAATAAATTTTCTATTTCTACCTTAGAATAAATTTTGTTTTCATCATAAAGTTTTACATTAAATTCAGTTTGACCAAAAAGAAAATTGAAAAGGAAAAGAACAAGAAAGAAAATGAAACAATTTCTGTTCATATTCCTTCCTCAAAATTTTTTATCTGATTTTTGTTTGAAGGCAAAACTCCCTCACACTTAGGTTTAAGCGAGAAAATTTTTCCTGGATTTAAAACATTATTTGGATCCCAAACAGATTTTATTTTTTTCATGAATTCAAGTCCCGCACTTCCAATCTGAAGTTCGAGGAAATTTTTCTTTGCAAGTCCAACTCCATGTTCACCTGTAATTGTTCCACCAAGTTTAATTGCAGTATTAAAAATTCGTTCAAAAGTTTTTTCTGCTTTATGAAGTTCTGTTGAATTTCCTTCATCAGTCAAACATGTAGGATGAAGATTTCCATCACCAGCGTGACCAAAATTACCAAGCATTACATCTTCTTCCTTCACAATTTTTTGAATTGCTTCTAACATCTCAGGTAACTTTGACCTTGGAACAGTTGCATCTTCAAGGATTGTAGTAGGACTAACTCTTGCAAGTGCTGAAAATGCACTTCTTCGTGCAGCTTTCAGTTTGTTAGCTTCGTTTTCATCTTTGGCAATTTTTACATACAAGGCATTATTTTTTTCACAAATATTTTTGATTTTGTTCTGGTCATCTTCAACTTCACTCGTTTTTCCGTCAACTTCAATAATTAGAAGTGAGTTAATTGATGTATCCAATCCAATCTTCGCATAATCTTCCACACATTTTATTGTTGTATTATCCAAAAACTCGAGCATGGCAGGAGTAATTCCTGAAGAAGTAATTTCAGCAACAGCTTTTCCACTATCTACATTCGTAGAAAAAGCAGCTAAAATAGTTTTAGAGAGTTTTGGTCGTGGAATTAATCGCAAAAGAATTTTCGTGAATATTCCAAGCGTTCCTTCGCTTCCGACTAATATATCACGAAGATTATAACCTGCTACATCTTTAAAATTTTTTCCACCAGTCCAAATTAATTCACCTGTTGGAGAGACGAATTCAATTCCAAGAACATAATTTTTTGTCACACCATACTTAAGTCCACGAAGTCCACCAGCATTTTCAGCGACATTTCCACCAATTGTGCAAACTTTTATACTTCCTGGATCTGGTGGGTAAAACAAATTAAATTTATTTGCTTCAAGGTCAATCGTTTCTGTGATTACACCTGGTTCAACCAAAATCGTTTGATTGTCAATATCCAATTCTATGATTTTTCGCCATTTAGTCATCACTAACACAATCGAATTTTCAACTGGAATTGAACCACCACTTAATCCAGTTCCTGCACCTCTTGGTATAACAGCAAATTTCTCTTCATTTGCTAATTTCATTATTGCGGAAATTTGTTCAGCATTTTCAGGAAAGACTACTGCATCTGGTAATTGATTTAGAACTGGAGTTGCATCGTAAGAATAAACAATTCTATGTTCATCAGAGGTTGTGAAGTTATCTGCCCCGACAATGGATTTAATTTTATTTAGTACAATCTCTTTAATCATTTTATGAACCAAAATTTTTTCAAACTTAAGAAATGAACGAAGTAATTTGAAGTATATGATTTGAGCGAATAATTATATTGTTTGTTAGTTCAAAATCAATCAAAAATTGACTTCAAGATTTGCCAATTTTTCGATGAATAAAATTTTCATTTAATCAAAAATTTAGGGCAAAATTTTAGAACTTTTTACGAATTGAATTTGTTATGTGAACGAATTCTCCCATAAGAATTGAATAAGGGAGTCAAAATGAAAGAGTTAACAATAACAAATTAAGGTAATCAAAATGAAAGATTTACAGAACAGTTTACAATTCGATTTAGTCGGACTTGATGACCTGGATTTAAATGTACATCCAAATACACTTAGAAAATGGTATCAATTAATGCACCTTGGTCGTCTTCTTGACGAAAAAGCCGCAAGGTATCTTAAACAAAATAAAGGTTGGTCATATCATGCACCATTTGCAGGTCATGATGGAATTCAATTAATGTTAGGGTTAAGCTTCAGACCTAAGAAAGATTTTCTATTTCCTTATTATCGAGATATGTTGACTGTATTAGCTGCTGGCATCACACCTGAAGAAATTATTCTTAATGGATTAAGCAAAGCAACTGATGTTGCCAGTGGTGGTCGTCATATGAGCAATCACTTCGCTAAACCTGAAATTAGAATTCAAAATGTCTCAAGTTGTGTTGCAAATCATGCGCTTCACGCAGTTGGAGTTGCACGAGCAATTAAAATTTACGGTGGAGATGAAATTGCTTACTTCAGTTCTGGTGAAGCTTCTACAAGTGAAGGATATTTTTATGAAGCAGTAAATGGTGCAAATCGTGAAAAAGTACCAGTGATTTTTGTTATTCAAAATAATCGTTATGGAATTTCCGTTCCGTTAGATGTTCAAACTGCAAACAAACATGTTTCTGACAATTTCGAAGGAATGAAGAACCTCAAGAGAATTATTGTCGATGGAACAAATCCATTCGATTCATGGCGCGGAATGCAAGAGGCAATTGATTATGTACAAAGTGGTCGTGGTCCTGCAATGATTGAAGCTGATTGTGTAAGAATTCATGCTCATAGTAACTCAGATCGTCATGAACTTTATAGATCAAAAGAAGAATTAGAAGAAGTAAGAAAATTAGACCCACTTCCAAGATTCAGAAATTATTTAATCTTAAATAACATTTTAACAGAAAAGGAAATCTTAGAAATTGAAAGAACAAACGAGATTGAAGTTGAAGAAGCAGCAAAAAGAGCTGAAGCTGCACCAGATCCAGATCCAAAATCAATTTTCGATTTTGTTGTTCCAAAAGAAATTGAGTTCTGCCCTGTTCACGAACTTCAAGAAATGGAAGTAATTCAATATGATGAATCGCTCCCAAAACTCACCCTTCGTGAAGCAATTAACGAAACTTTGAAAGAGGAATTTCGAAATAATCCAAATACATTCTTGTGGGGACAGGATGTTGCTTCAAAAGATAAAGGTGGTGTTTTCAATGTAACAAAAGGAATGCTTCAAGAATTTGGTGAAAAGAGAGTATTTAATGCACCACTTGCTGAAGATTTTATTGTAGGAACAGCTGAAGGATTTTCAAGATATCGTGATGATATTGTTGTAGTTGTTGAAGGTGCTCAATTCGCAGATTATTTCTGGCCCGCAATGGAACAATTAATTGAACTTTCACATGATTACTGGAGAAGTTACGGTAAGTTTGTTCCTAATGTTGTAATTAGACTTGCTTCTGGTGGATACATTGGTGGTGGATTATATCACTCACAAAGTCTTGAAGCTGTCTTTACTTCATTACCAGGACTTAGAGTTGTGATGCCTGCATTTGCAGATGATGCTGTTGGTCTTTTAAGATGCGCTATGAGAAATCGTGGAGTTACACTTTATCTCGAACCAAAGTTCTTATATAACCAACCATTTGCTGCAACACCAAAACCACCTAAGAATTATTGCTTCCCATTTGGTCGTGCACGAGTTAGAAGAATTGGAACTGATTTATCAATTATAACTTATGGAACAACTGTACATTGGTCATTACGTGCAGCAAAAAGATTAAAAGAAGAGCATGGAATTGAAGCTGAAGTACTTGACTTAAGAAGCTTAGCTCCACTCGATAAGACAGCTATTTTCCAAACTGTGAAAAAAACTGGAAAAGCTTTAGTTGTTCATGAAGATAAACTAACTGGTGGATTTGGTGGTGAAGTTGCTGCATTAATTGCAGAATATGCGTTTGAATATTTGGATGCACCAGTCATGCGAGTTGGTGGTAAGGATACACCAATTGGTTTCTCAAAAATCTTAGAAAACGCAATCCTTCCACAGGTTGATGACATATACAATGCGGCTTTGAAGCTCGCAAAGTATTAAAATTATTAATCATATGGCTTAACCTCCTAACAAAAACAAAAGAGCCACCCTTTGAGGTGGCTTTTTTGGTTTTAAATTCCGTTTAGCATCTAATCTCCCTTTCTTATCTTTGTAAAAAAAGAGGTCAATTATGGAATTCTTAAAAAAGTTGGGCATCGAAGAAAAAAATTATGGTGCCTCTACTGGTCAAAATTGGTTTCAAACAACTTCTGAAGGAGAAATAAAAGTTGTTTCTCCAGTAGATGGAAAACTTGTAGCCTCTGTTTATCAAGCATCACAACAGGACTATGAGGATATAATCAAAAAAGCTGAAGAGGCTTTCAAATACTGGAGAACAGTTCCCGCTCCAAAACGCGGAGAAATTGTACGGCAAATAGGATTACGTTTAAGGGAATATAAAGATGCACTTGGCAGATTAGTTTCTTATGAAATGGGAAAATCACTTCAAGAAGGTTGGGGCGAAGTGCAAGAGATGATTGATATCTGCGACTTTGCTGTTGGTCAATCAAGAATGCTCTATGGTTTTACAATGCATTCAGAAAGACCAAAACACAGAATGTATGAGCAGTATCATCCACTTGGTATTGTTGGAATTGTAACTGCATTTAATTTCCCAGTTGCAGTTTGGTCGTGGAATGCAATGATTGCAGCAGTGTGTGGTGATGTTTGTGTTTGGAAACCGAGTTCAAAAACTCCCCTATCTGCAATTGCAACTCAAAAAATTATTGCTGAAGTACTAAAAGAAAATAATTTACCAGAAGGAATTTTTTCTTTGATTATTGGTCGAGGTGCAACAGTTGGTGAAAGAATGTTAGAAGATAAACGAGTGCCATTGATATCAATTACTGGTTCAACAGAGGTTGGTCGTCATGCAGCTCAAGTTGTTGCAAAAAGACTTGGAAGAACAATCCTTGAACTTGGTGGAAATAATGCAATCATTATTACTGAAAATGCTGATTTAAAACTCGCAATACCAGCGGTTGTATTTGGTGCAGTTGGGACGGCAGGTCAAAGATGTACAACAACAAGAAGATTAATAATCCATGAAAATGTTTACGATAAAGTAAAAGAATCTTTAGTTAAGGCATATCAAAGTCTTAGAATTGGTAATCCATTAGATGAAAAGAATCACATGGGACCATTAATTGATAAAGCTGCGGTTGAATTATTCGTTAGAGCACTTGAAGAAGCAAAGAAAGAAGGTGGAAAAGTTATTTATGGTGGTGAGGTATTGTCAGGTCCAGGTTATGAATCAGGTTGTTATGTTCGACCAGCATTAGTTGAAGCTGAAAATCATTACAAGATTGTTCAAGAAGAGACTTTTGCTCCAATTCTTTATTTGATTAAATATTCAGGTTCAGTTGAAAATGCAATTGAATTACAAAATTCTGTTCCACAAGGATTATCATCTTCAATCTTTACAAACAATTTAAGAGAAGCAGAAACATTTCTTTCTGCTTGGGGTAGTGATTGCGGAATTGCAAATGTAAACATCGGAACAAGTGGTGCTGAAATAGGTGGTGCTTTTGGTGGTGAAAAAGATACTGGTGGTGGAAGAGAATCCGGTTCTGATGTGTGGAAATTTTACATGCGAAGACAAACAAACACAATTAACTTTGGAACTGAATTACCACTTGCACAAGGAATTAAATTCGAGATTGGTGATTAATTAGTAATAAATGTAAACAACTGATTTAATAATTTTCACAAGAGCCCACGAGAAAATTCGTGGGCATTTTATTTCAACTTTAGAGATAAGTCAAAAACTTCCTTAGCGTGTGTTTCAACATTAACTTTATCAATTATGTGAACAATCTTTCCTTGCTTATCTACTATGAAAGTCACACGACTTGCAAAACCTAATAAGTTCAAAACTCCATAAGCTTTGCTCACTTCTTTCTTTTCATCAGAAAGTAATGGAAAATTTAAATTGTACTTCTCTCTAAATTTCTTTAATGATTCTTTTGAATCTACACTAATACCTAATACTTGAATTCCATTTTTTTCAAAATCAGACCATTCGTCACGGATACCACAAGCTTGTTTTGTACAACCTGGTGTATCTGCTTTTGGATAAAAATATATCACAACTGGTTTTTTACCAATGTAATCTGATAATGAATAGAATTTTCCATCCGCATCAGGAAGTTTGAAGTCAGGTGCTTTGTCACCAACTTTTAGTTTGTCACTTTTCAGAAATAATCCTAAGGATAAAATTGAAAGAGTTAAAACAATCGTTAAAAAATACATTTTCATTTTTTCTCCTTAATTTTGTCTTGATTTTTAATTCTTAACAATAACAAAAAAATTAAAATTCCTATGAGCAAGATTAAAGCATTAGTTTTTGATTTGGGTAATGTTCTAATTTTTTTTGATTGGAACATTGCAAGAGATAATCTCAACAAAATTGAAACTGGTTTGGGTGAGAAGGTTACCAAATTCCTAAAAGAAAAATCCAATTTAATTTATCTGTTAGAGACAGGAAGAATTGATGAAGAGACTTTTCTAAGTGAAATCAAAAACAATATCAATTCAAGAGTATCGAAAGAAGAATTAGCAAAAATTTTTTCGGACATCTTTTGGGAAAACGAAAAACTGACTAAAATATTACCTAAGCTTCAAAAAAATTATAAACTTTACTTGTTATCAAACACAAATATCATTCATAGAAAATTTGGTTGGGATAAATACGATTTTCTTAAGTATTTCGATGCACTTTTTCTCTCCTATGAAATTGGTTTTGTTAAACCAGAAAAGGAAATCTTTGAATTTGTTGAAAAGAAGATTCCTTTCTCAAAGGAAGAATTCATTTATATTGACGATGTTGAAGATTTTGTGAATAAAGCTAACTCGCTTGGATGGAATGTAATCAGATTTACTTCAAATGAAGAGTTGTTTACGCAACTAAAAAACTATGAGCTTGAAGTTTAAATTTTCAATCAAGTCCTAATTTCTGAAAAATATAATCAACTCTTTCTAATAGCAGCGTTGAATCAAAAATTTTTTCTAACTCCTCAAATTTTATCAACTTTTTGATTTTTGAATTAGACTTAAGCTCTGTTAGAAAATCATTTTCACCTTCCCAAACTTTCATTGCTGCTGATTGAACAATCTTGTATGCTTCATCTCTGGTAAAACCTTTGTTAACCAAAAATAAAAGAACTTTTTGCGAGTGAATTAATCCCTTCGTCAAGTTAACATTCTTTTCTATGTTGGATTTATAAAATTTTAGGTTCGCCAAAACATAATTCATCTTGTCGAGAATGTAATCGAGTAGAATTGTTGTATCTGGAAAAATTATTCTTTCTACAGATGAGTGAGATATGTCCCTTTCATGCCAGAGATTGATATTTTCAAGAGATGCAAAGGCATTGGTGCGAATCAATCGAGCAAGTCCAGCAATTCTTTCACATAAGATTGGATTTCGTTTATGAGGCATTGCAGAGGAACCACGCTGACCTTCAACGAAAGGTTCTTCTACTTCACGAACTTCTGTTTTTTGAAGGTGACGAATCTCCGTTGCAAATTTTTCAATTGATGCTGCAATTAAAGCAAGTGTTAAAAGATATTCAGCATGTACATCTCTCTGAACAATTTGAGTCGATATATTAGCAGCTTTTATTCCAAGTTTTTTACAAACATATTTTTCAACCTCAGGGTTTAGATGTTCGTATGTTCCAACTGCACCAGAAATTTTTCCGACTGAAGCATTCTCAGAAGCTATTTTCAATCTTTCAATGTTTCGACAAATTTCATCATACCAAAGAGCAAACTTTAAACCATATGTTGTAAGTTCTGCGTGAACACCATGTGTACGACCAATGCAAACTAAATATTTATTTTCCTTTGCAAGTCTACTTAAAGTAGTTTTGAGGATTTCTAAATCTTTCAAAAGAATTTGACTTGCTTGTTTTATCTGTACAGCGAGACATGTATCCAAAACATCAGAAGAAGTCATTCCATAGTGAATATACTTTCCTACTTCACCAACACTTTGAGCAACATCAGTTATGAACGCAATAACATCGTGATGCACTTTCTCTTCAATCTGTTTGATTCGTTTGATGTTGAACTTAGCTTTTTGTTTGATTTGATTATAGACTGATTTTGGAATTTCATTCAAATGAACTCGAGCTTCAATGGCAAGTAGTTCAATCTCTAACCAAATCTTAAATTTATTTTCCTCAGACCAAATCTCTGAAATTTCTTTTCGTGCGTATCTTTCAATCATCTTTTTTCAAGCTTCATTTTTCTTTCAACAATTTTATCGTTGTGTAAAACTTTTAGTGTGATTGTTTGACCTGTTCTAAATTCGTTAAAGATTGATTTAATATCATTCTCATCGTTAATTGGTTCACCCTCAACTTCCAAGATTACATCACCCACTTCGATTTTAGCTTTATCGGCTGGACTTCCTGGTTGAACTTGAGTAACCACAACCCCCTTTGTGCTCTTTAATCCATAATATTTCGCAATTCTCTCATCAAGATTTTGAATTGAAAGTCCAGTCCAAAAGTCTCGATCAATCTTCGAATTCTTTTTAAGTTCTTCAATAACTTTTTTAATCTTATTTATAGGAATTGCAAAACCAATTCCAATATTTCCACTTGAATATGTGTTTCCAGTATAAATTAGTGTATTCATTCCAATTACTTCACCTAAGCTATTGACAAGCGGACCACCACTATTTCCGCCATTGATTGGTGCATCTGTTTGAATCATTTTTCGATAGTAACGATTATTCACAGGTTGAAGAGTTAAATCAACTGAACTAACTACACCAACAGTTACAGTTGGTTTATTATTTATATCAAAAAGTCCGAATGGATTTCCAAGTGCAATCACCCATTCTCCAATAATTACATCATCCGAATTACCGAGTACAACATAAGGCAAATTCTTACCATTAATTTTCAATAAACATATATCACTCTGTGGGTCACTACCAACAATCTCGGCATCATATCTTTCACCATTTGTTAAAGTTACAACTATCTTCTTTGCGTTTCCTGCAACATGGTCATTTGTAACAATGTAACCATCAGGTGAAATTATGAAACCACTGCCAAGGCTGTGAACTTCTTGTTTATAAGTTCGATCTCCAAAAAATCTTCTAAAGAACGGATCATCTCTAAAAAATGGGTCATCAAAAAATGAGAAGAATGGATCACGATATTCTCGAATTTCAGTTACATTAATTCCAACTACTGCAGGACTTACTTTTCTAACAGTTCTTGTGATTGCAGTTTCTCTTGAATTTGTTATATCCTGATTAACAGCTCCTTTTTGAAGATAATTTGCTGGAAGTAAATGTGAATCAGATGATTCAACATAAAATTTTGAATCACCTTTCGAGAAAAGTGTTTGAATTCCAAGATTTACTGCAACTGATAAAACAACTGCTAATCCAATCATATAAAAATGTTGTCTTTTCATTTCAAACCTCTTTTTTTAATCGTGTTTTACTCAAAATTTCTCTTAAAGGTTCTAAGTGTCTTATAAAAATTAATCCAAGTACCAAAAATACTATGACAAAATATTCAAGAAAGTTTTGAGTTGATGGATAGATAAATTTTTTCATGAATTGAAAATTAATTACAAGTAAAATAAAAGTAGAAATCGTTGCCCAAATATTTCCAAGATGTATATCTTTAGATTTTACATAAACTGCAAACCATATTAATGCCCAAATGACAAATGCACCTGGAATGAAAGTTATTGTCGAACCAAATGCAGTTGCCAATCCCCTTCCACCTTTGAAGCTAATCCACACAGAATAGCAATGCCCCAACACAACAAAAAACACACTCAAACCAATCATCAAAAAATTATCATGGAACAATTTCCTTGCTAACAATACTGCGAAATATCCTTTCAAAGCATCAACCAAAAAAACAACAAAACCAAGCAATTTAGAGCCACTGACTTCATAAGTATTCATTCCACCAACATTTCCAGAGCCAGCTTTTCGAATATCAATATTTCTGAGAAGCTTCATTAAAATAAAAGCTGTGGGAATTGAACCAAGTAAATAACTGGAGATAATTAAAAATAATGTTTCCATATCGAAAATTATGAAATTGATTAAGTTTAGAAAAATTAATTCACCAAATATTTTTGAAAAGAATTTGAGTTAATTAAAAAAAGAATTTTGCTTAATTAAAAAATCATTTGTGTGGAAAATCTAAGTGTGAAATAACCAAATTTTATAACTTCAATTAAAACATAATGCATCATAAATTTGTATAAAATTTCGATTATAATTGAACAAAAAGTGATGAAAATGAAAAACATTCTAATCGGTCTTCTATTATTTGCTTCCATATCGAAGGCACAATTCTTTTGGAGTAATCCATCTATTCAGAATAATACTTTGAGGGATATTGAATTATTTCAGAACTCAATTCTCTATGCAGTTGGAGATTTAGGAACTGTTTTAACTTCATCAGATTATGGAAGAACTTGGAAAGTAAGTCATCGTTTCCTTGGACTTGAAAACGATTTATATTCAATTGATTTCACTGATCAGAATAATGGTTGGATTTGTGGAACTTACGGTTTGATAATTCGAACATTTGATGGCGCTCAAAGTTGGCAAATTCAATCTTCACCAACTTTCAACAACTTAAGAAAAGTTTTCGCACTTAGATGGGATAAAGCATGGATTGTTGGTGAAAAAGGTACAATTCTATATGCTGCTAATGGTTATACTTTTGTACCTCAAACATCGCCTACTCAATTGAATTTAAATTCCGTGTATTTCATTGATGAAAATAATGGTTTTATTGTTGGTGATTCAGGTGTATTGATGAGAACTTTCAATGGTGGTTCGAGTTGGTTGCCTTTTCCTCTTCCTCAAGTCAAAAAAAATATAAATGATATTTTATTCACTTCACAAAATCGTGGATATGCAGTCGGTGATTCAGGATTGATTTTAAGAACAACAAATGGTGGAATTAGCTGGGAAATAATTGGTCAAAATGTAACTCAATCGGATTTGAAATCACTTTTCTTTCTTGATGATAATCGAGGTTTTGTAATTGGTAAAGAGTCACGCATTTTTTATACAACAAACGGAGGACAAACTTGGACATTTCAGTATAGTCCAACTTGGAGAACCTTGTTCAATGCATATTTCTTTTCTCCAATGATTGGTGTGGCAGTTGGAGATTGGGGAACAATTCTTCGTACAACGAATGGTGGTGATGGTTGGATGCAATTGAATCGTGGAAGCGATGAGTATTTAAACAAATCATTCTTTGTGAATGAATATCTTGGTTGGGTTGCTGGTGACCGTGGAACAATATTGAAAACTACAAATGGTGGTCAATCTTGGTATCGTGTTTTGTGTTGGAATAGATGGAATCAATTCATGACTGCTGATATCAATGCAATTCAAATGTTCAACGAAACACAAGGTTATGCAATCGGAGACTCTGGTTATTTTGGATGGACTTCAGATGGTGGCGAGAATTGGAGATTTTACCATTATGACTCAACAAATCGAATGGATGATTTATTTGGACTTCATTTCTTTGATCAATGGAATGGTTGGGTTGTTGGAGGTTATTGGAGTCAACCTGTTTTTCTTAAAACTACAAATGGTGGTCAGAGCTGGTACATTTGGCGACCAAGCGATCAATACTATGCTGCTGTTCCACTTCATATCCAAATGTTAAACTACTCTTATGGTTGGGCATCTTGTAGAACGGGTGTCTTAAGATACACAACAAATGGAGGACAAAGTTGGTTATACTATGACCCAAATGTCTTAGGATTTGGCGATTGGTTGAATTGGATTAAGTTTGTTAATCCAAATATTGGTTGGACATGTGGAAAAGCAGGAAAAATTTTTAAGACAACTAACTCAGGTCTTTTTTGGTTCGAACAATTTTCAGGCACAAGTAAAGAATTAATGTCAATTAATTTTTATGATGAAAATTTTGGATTTGCTGTAGGAAGAGAAGGAATCATTTTGAAAACAACAGATGGTGGTGAAAACTGGATTGAATTACCAAGAGTTACAAGATTGGATTTAAAATCTGTCTATATAGTTAATAATCAAATCGCATTTATCACTGGTGACCTCGGTTTAATTCTAAAAACTACTAATGGTGGTTTAACTTTTGTTGAAATACAAAATCCTCTTGTTAACAACTTTGAAATCTTTCAGAATTATCCCAACCCATTTAATTCATCAACAAAAATTAAATTTCGAGTTCCATCTCAAGGTAATGTAAAAATCTCAGTTTACAATTCGATTGGAGAAAAAATTGCAATTCTTTTTGACAAAGAAATTCCAAGTGGAGAACACGAAATAATTTTCGATGTTAATTCAATTAATAAATCACTTCCATCAGGAATTTATTTTATTAGAATGGAAGCAAATCAAATTTCAAAAACAATTAAAACTGTTTATCTCAAATAATTCAATAATCAAATTTCAATTCAATAACAATAATTGGGTGATTGGATGATTAAAAAAATTATTTTTCTTGTTTTAGTATTAACACCACTTTTATTTTCACAATTAACACTGGAATACCAAAGTCAAACCTTCCCTTACAACAGTGTATCGGGTTGGATTGCGTTCAAAAAAGTTGGTTCAAGTTGGGAATACAGGCTCTATTATCTTGACTCGACTAAATTTCAAATTTATTCCAGTCATTACAATGGTTCAGTGCAATACACCTACAATTTCACTCAACCAGAAATTTTTGCTGGTGGTTATATTTATTCCTTAGGGATCGATTTGACGGGTGATGGAATTGTAGAATTTTATGTTCTCGGTAAGTATACAGTTGGAAGTTACTCAAGACAGTCAATCAGAATTTTGAATATCGTGAACAATTCAACCATACTTGAATTGAACTCATCGAACTATTATTACTCTGAACCAACTCTTTATGATATTGACCGTGATGGTATCTTAGAGATGATTTTCGTTGAATATGATATGAACAATTTATGGCGGTATAAATTAATAGTTTATAATACAGGAGTTAGCACTTCAGTTGTAAATTCGCCTAATGAATTAAATTTCGAACTCAAACAAAATTTTCCAAATCCATTTAATCCATCAACAACAATTAGATTTAACCTTTTCAAACCTGAAAAAATCAAAATTGAAATTTTAAACTTAAATGGCGAAGTAATAAAAACTTTAATTGATGGAGTTTATCCTCAAGGACAACATGAAATATTCTGGGATGGAACAAATGATTACCATCAAAGAGTCACAAGTGGAGTTTACTTCTATCGTTTAATTTCAGATGAAAAAGAATTAACCAGAAAAATGGTCTTAATAAAATAGGATAAATCAACATGGGTTATTTATTTTTAATCTGTTTATTTTTTTTCCACCAAGCGATTGCTCAATATCCTTCACTCCGAACACCAGAATCAATTGGACTTTCATCGAATAAATTAAAATTCATTGATAGTGTAGTTATTAAAAATTTAAACGAAGGAAATATGCCAGGTGCAGTAGTTGTAATTGGTGGAAAAAATGGAATTGTTTTTCATAAGGCTTATGGTTACTCGTGGTTAGTTCCTGAGAAAAAACCAATGACAACAGAAACGATTTTTGATTTAGCCTCGCTAACTAAACCAATTGCAACAGCAACTTCAATTATGATTTTACTCGAGAGAGGTCAGTTATCACTCGAAGATGAAGTTCGAAAGTACATTCCAGAATTCAAACCTTACATTGATGAGAACGGCAAAGAATATCATGCAAAAATTTATCACTTATTAACACACACATCTGGATTACCAGATTACACAAATGCAGATTCAATTAAAGCAAAATTTGGTTTTCCAGCACCAGAAGGAACTGTTCAAACAATTTGCAACTTACCTCGATTTGCACCACCAGGAAAAGAATTCAAATACAGTTGTCTTGGTTTCATCACTTTAGCTGAAATAGTTAAAAGAATTACAGGAAAAAACATCGCTGAATTTTCCAGAGAAAATATTTTTAAACCATTGGGAATGAATAAAACAACATACAATCCTGATGAAGAGTTGAAAAAACTTTGTGCACCAACAGAATTTAGAAATGGAAAGATGACTTGCGGTGAAGTGCACGATCCACTTGCTTATATACAAGGAGGAATTTCTGGAAACGCTGGATTATTCTCAACTGGAAATGATTTAGCAATTTATGCACAAATGATTTTAAATAAAGGCGAATACAATGGTAAAAGAATTTTAGGAACAAAAACTGTTGAGTTAATGACTTCAATTTTTCCAAAAGTTGAATTTGCTGGGAGAGGACTTGGTTGGGATATTAATTCTTCATATATGCAACAAAGAGGTGATATTTTTGAAATTGGTTCAATTGGTCACACTGGTTTTACAGGAACTTCAATTCATATATCACTTAAAGAGAATATCTTTATAATCATTCTTACAAATCGTGTTCATCCTGATGGAAAAGGGAATGTAACCTCACTTAGACGAGCAATTGCAAACATAGTTGCTGGAGCAATAATCAAAGAATAGCGAGCTGAATAAATTTAAGATAATTTTTAACTCAAAAATCTTTTGTGAAATTAAACATTAAATCAAATTACACTTTAATATTTGATTAAATCATCTCCGTCAGTAATTCTGGTCTTGGTTGTGGAATAACAACTTTATTTACCAACAATCCTTTTTTTCCAATTACATAAGCTCCAGCATCAACAGCACTTTGAACTGCAGCAACTTCACCTGTTAATGTCGCAAATGCTTTTCCACCAAGAGCCATCGCAAGTCGAACTTCAATTAATTTAACATTCGCTGCTTTAACTGCTGCATCAGCACCTTCAATTAAAGAAGCAACTGAGAATGACTCAATTATTCCAAGAGCTTCCAACATTTCGACTTTAGTTGTTCCAGCAATTGCAGGGAAAATTGACTCGTGAACATTTGGAATAACGAATGTATCTATCACCGAAAAATTACCAGCTTCTGCTCCAGCATCAACAGCACTTTGAACTGCTGCAACTTCACCACGAACTAAAACCATATATTTTCCAGAACAAATAGTTCTCGATAAAATTAATTCAACTTCTGCTGCTTTCAACATTGCATCTGTCACTTGAAATCCAGCAGCTATACTACTTAATTCTATCAAACCAATTGAATTTCTTTCCATGTTTTCCTCATTTAGATTTTTTGAATTCGAATAAAATCTTGATTTACTTCAATTACTTTTCCATTAATACTTGAATGAACAAAAGCACCTAAATCATTCTCATTAATTTCACCAATCACTTGTCCTTCGCTAACAATTTCACCTACACTTACAACAGGTCTTGCTGGTTTACCAATATGTTGTTGAAGTTTAATTTTAACTTCATTAGGAACAAAATCAATTTCTTCGAAAGGTGTTTCTACATCGTATTGATCAACTTTCAATCTGCGTCTTAATTGTGACTGCGGAACTCTTCTTGCTTCTTTCATTGGATGAACAACAACAGGTTTTGTTTGAGTAAATTTAATTCCAGCTTGACGCATATCTTGTTTAGCTTTATCACAAGCTTCTTTTGGAAATAAATCTTCGGGACAAGCATAAAGCGTACAAAGTCCGCAAGCGCAACACAACTCCGCCCACTGATTCCAAATTGCTTCACCCGTTAAAGTGAAACCTAAACTTCTCATTACTTTATGAGGCATAACTTCATAACCAAGTAAATATCTCGGACAAAACTCAGTGCAGTAACTACATTGGTCACACGCCGATTTACCAATGCGATTTCTATTTTCAGGTGGTTGAGTTTTGCGAGTTACAAGAAAATGTTCTTTAGGAAGTATTATTAGACCAGCCGTTGTTTTTGTAACTATATCATCTTCATCAAATGTAATTTGACCCATCATCAAACCGCTAACTATAATAGCATATTCTCGAACAGTTGTTCCACCAGCTAACTGAATTAAATCTTTGAACGAAGTCCCAACTGGAACCCAAAATGCTTTCGGATTTCTGACCTCACCAGAGACTGAGACCATTTTTTTTGTTACAGGTTTATCCTCTACAGCATTTGCAATGTTAAAGAGTGTTTCAACATTATTAACTACACAACCAACTTGAAGCGGAATTCCTGCAGGTGGAATTAATCGTCCGGTCGCAGCATAAACTACTTCGTATTCATCACCTGAAGGATAAAAATCACCGAGAAATGTAAAATCAATTGCTGTGTTTTTAAGATGAGGAGTTATTTTTTCAATCGCATCTGTGTGTTTTTCTTTAATGCCGAATTTACCTTTTCTTGCACCAGTGGCTTCCATCATAATTTTCATTCCCCTAATTATTTTTTCAGGGAAATGAATCATCAATTCTAAATCTTTATGAATTAGCGGTTCACATTCGGCACCATTTGCAATAACAAACTCAACTTGAGCTTGAGATTTAACATAAGTTGGAAAACCAGCACCACCGGCACCAACGACTCCCATTTGTTTTAATTTTTGTGAGAGCATA
>JAOAHM010000002.1 GCA_026415235.1 Ignavibacteria bacterium
ATTATTTGAAAATTGAATTTGAATTCATCCTTCGATAAAAAAATTTCTAATTGATGAAAATCAGTTTTCTTTTGGTTATAATGAAATTAAAATTTGAGGAAATCATGAAGTCAAAAATACCTTACCTCATAACAATATTCCTACTAATTTTTCTCTCGATTTTAATCTTCAAGAATAAATCAGAAAATTCATTAAAGACTTCTGGAGCTTTACAAGCATTACAAAATTGGACAAAGAAAAGAGCTTACCCATTCGATGATATTCCATCTTCTGCTTATTACAAAGCATATATGCTTCAAAAGAAATTATTAAAAAATCTTGTGAGCAACTATCGTTGGGAAGAGATAGGTCCACATAATATTGGTGGAAGAACAAAAGATGTAAAATTCAATCCACTAAATCCAAATACAATTTTTGCTGCATCAGCAAGTGGTGGATTATGGAGATCTTTCACTGCTGGAATTGGAACTAATGCATGGGAAAGGATCGAAATTGGTTATCCAGTCATTGGCATTAGTTCTATTGAAATTTCACCTGTTGATACAAATACAATTTTTATTGGAACAGGAGAAGTTTATAATTATCAAAATGCTTTAGGTGGAGAAGTAATTAGAACAACTCGTGGAAGTTATGGAATAGGGATTCTCAAATCTACTGATTATGGAAAAACTTGGATAAAATCACTTGATTGGTCTTACAATGAAGAAAGAGGAGTTCAAGATTTGGAAATTGACCCAATCAATCCTAATGTAATTTGGGCAGCAACAACTGAAGGAATTTATTTATCTACAAATAATGGCTCAACATGGAATTCAGTAAATCAAACATTAATGGCAATTGATATCGAAATTCATCCACAAAATAGCAACATCGTTTTTGCAACCTTTGGAAACTTTAGTACACCAAATGCAGGAATTTATAAAACAACTAATCGAGGACAAACATGGCAAAAGCTCACAATTGGTTTGCCAGAAACATTCGGTGGAAAAGCGCATCTTGCCATAAGCAAATCAAATCCAAATATTATTTATGCATCAATTGGTAACGGATACACAACAGGCGCAGGAACTTGGCTTTGCAAATCTACAAACGAAGGCAATAGTTGGGTAATTGTAAACAATACAGATTATGCAACTTATCAGGGATGGTATTCACATTGGGTTGGAGTTCATCCACAAAATCCAAACTTTGTTTTGGTTGGGGGTATTGATATCTGGAAATCAACTGATGGTGGAATCAATTTAGTTCGAAAAACTGATTGGTCAGCTTGGTATTTTGGCGATGTTCCAATTGGTGGCCCTGAAGGTCCATATAATTATGCTCATGCTGACCATCACTCTGTTGCGTTTCATCCTTCCAATCCAAATATAATTTACTTTGGAACTGATGGTGGTGTTTTCAGAACAACTGATGGAGGAGAAACTTTTGAAGGTTGTAATGGAGGTTATCAAACAACTCAATTTTATAATGGATTTTCGTCCGCTTCTAATCTTGTTAATCTTGCAATTGGTGGAATGCAAGACAATGCAACAGCAATTTATAAAGGCACTAAAGCTTGGTTCCGTGCAATTGGTGGTGATGGATGTCAAACTGGAATCAACTATAATAATCCAGACATTATGTATGGAACTGTTCAATACTTAAGAGTTTATCGCACAACAAACAGAGGAACAAGTTTTTCATTTATTGGTCCGAGCGGAACGGATAATCCAGCTTTTGCTGCACCTTTAGTTGTTTGTCCATCTAATCCAAATGTTTTATATGCAGGAAGTAGAAAAATTCATAAATCAATTAATGGTGGAATTAATTGGTCAACTGTGAATAACAATCAGGTTCTTGATGGAAATGAAATTCTTTCCATTGGGGTTTCGCACACATCAACTGATACACTTTATGTTGCAACAGCACCTATCTCATCTCGGGCAAAAGTTTTCAAGAGCACAAATGGTGGGAACTCTTTTGTTGAGATAACTGGTAATTTACCAGATAGATATCCTGATGATATTGCTGTTGATCCTTTGAATTCAAAAATTGTTTATATCGTTTTCAGTGGTTTCGGTACTTCACATTTATTTAAGTCAACAAACGGGGGAGTAAGCTGGATTGATATTGGTTCACAACTTCCTGATGTTCCTTCAAGTGCAATTGCAATTAATCCATCGAATACTAATCAATTATTTTTTGGGAATGATTTGGGAGTTTATTTTTCACCTGATGGTGGACAAAGCTGGTATTCGGTTAATAATGGTTTGCCTTTTGCTTGCCAAGTAATTGATATAAATATTCCAAAAGGAACGGATATTGTTCGAGTTATCACTCACGGAAATGGTGTTTATCAAGCTTTAATTAGTCAGATTGTTTCGAATGTAGAAGATAATTTTAATCAGAATTTTACTTTTCATCTCGAACAAAATTATCCTAATCCATTTAATTCATCTACAATAATTAGTTGGACTTCTCCAATATCAGCAAATCAAACTTTAAAACTTTATGATGTTCAAGGAAAAGAATTAGAAACAATTGTTGATGCGTTTCTTCCTGCAGGAAAAAATTCCATTGCTTTCACAATGAAATCGAGTTATTCAAGTGGAGTTTATTTTTACCGCTTAAAAATAGGAGATTATGTTGCCTCTAAGAAAATGATTTTTATTAAATAAAAGCTTAATTGTCTCAGTATTAAAAATTTATCTCATCTTAGAAAGCTTCACAACTTTTAAGAAAATCAATTCTTGGATTTTATTTTGAATTTTAATTATTTGTGAGAGAATAATTATTTTGAAATCAAAATTATGATTAATTGCTTTTTTATTCTTAAACAAAATTCTTTTTTATTAACAAATGTAAAAATATCTCAAATAAATATGGGAACAAGATGGAGCAAATAACTTTCGAATTAAACAAATGGGTTGAAGAGAGTGCGGCTTTAACAAAGCCAGACAAAATTTATTGGTGTGATGGTTCGAAAGAAGAATTCGAAAGATTGATGGAACAGGCAATTCGTGAAGGAATATTTCTACCATTAAATCAGAAATCATATCCAAATTGTTATTTACATCGTAGTCATCCCTCTGATGTGGCAAGAACAGAGCATCTTACTTATGTCTGTACACAAAATAAAGATGATGCAGGTCCCAACAACAACTGGATGGACCCAAAAGAAGCGAAAGAAAAAGTCGGAAAACTTTTCGATGGAAGCATGAAGGGAAGAACAATGTATGTTATCCCATATTTGATGGGTCCAGTTGGTTCACCATACAGTAGAGTCGGTGTAGAAATTACTGATAGTATTTATGTTGTTTTAAGTATGCACATTATGACAAGAGTTGGGAAAGTTGCATTAGAACATTATGAGAAAACAAAATCATTTGTTCCTGGACTTCATTCACTTGGTGATTTATCTCCTGAGAGAAGATTTATTCTACATTTTCCAGAAGAACAATTAATCTGGAGTGTTGGAAGTGGTTATGGTGGAAATGCTTTGCTTGGCAAGAAATGTTTTGCTCTAAGAATTGCAAGTTGGATTGCCAAGAACGAAGGTTGGATGGCAGAACATATGTTGATTATTGGTGTTGAGGATCCCGAAGGTAAAGTAACTTACATTGCAGCTGCTTTTCCAAGTGCATCGGGAAAAACAAATTTCGCAATGATGATTCCAACTCTTCCAGGTTATAAAGTTTGGACTGTTGGTGATGACATCGCTTGGATGTACATTGATGATGAAGGACAATTGCGGGCAATCAATCCCGAAGCTGGAATGTTTGGGGTTGCACCTGGAACTGGTCCTGATACGAATCCAGTTGCATTAGAAATGTTAAAGAAAAATACTTTCTTCACAAATGTTGGATTAACACCAAATAACGAACCTTGGTGGGAAGGAATCGGCACAGAACCAATGGATGGAATTTTGAACTGGCGTGGTGAAGCATGGCAGAAAGATGGCAGTCCAATTGCTCATCCAAATTCAAGATTTACAACACCACTCAATCAATGTCCAACAATTTCTCCAAATTGGGAAGATCCACTTGGAGTTCCAATCTCAGCAATTGTGTTTGGTACAAGAAGGTCAAAAGTTGTTCCACTTGTTTTTCAATCATTCGATTGGCAACACGGTGTATTTGTTGGTTCAAGTATGGGTGCCGAGACAACAGCAGCTGCTGTTGGAAGTGTTGGAGTTAAAAGACGCGACCCTATGGCAATGCTTCCTTTCTGTGGTTATAATATGGGTGATTATTTCCAGCATTGGTTGAATATTGGAAAGAAACTTAAGAAACCACCATTGATATTCAGAGTTAATTGGTTCCGTAAAGATGAAAATGGAAATTTTCTCTGGCCTGGATATGGTGAAAATTCTCGTGTCGTTAAATGGATTATTGATCGTGTTTATGGTAAAGCTGATGCTGTGGAAACTCCAATTGGTTATTTACCAAAAGCAAGTGATATCAATACAGATGGATTGAACTTAAAACCAAATGCAATGGAAGAATTACTCGCAATAGATAAAGAAGGTTGGTTAAACGGTGTGAAAGAAATTGGTGAATTTTATTCTCAATTCGGGGAGAGATTACCTAAAGAATTAAAAGAAGAATTAAATAAACTTGAGAAAAGATTGAGCGGAATTTAAAACTGACTTTCGTAAAGATTTTAAATTTCATTGCCCACATTTTTGTGGGCATTTTTATTTTGTGATTTTTTCAAATCTGTGCTCAATGGGTTTTAAGAAAGGACTCTTATAAAATTTATTTGCTGAAATAATCAATCTTTTCTTTGCTCTTGTCATTGCTACATAAAGTAAGCGTGCGTCTTCAGTAAAGTCTTCTTTTGTTCTTGATGCTCTGAAGGGAAAGTTACCATCGTTACAAGATGGAATTATGA
>JAOAHM010000036.1 GCA_026415235.1 Ignavibacteria bacterium
GTAAGTGGTGTGTTAGTTTTAGCAGTTAACATAAACGGAACAGTAGTAGCTTATACAAGCACTCTTAACGATGGTTCATATTCATTTGATAATTTAACTGGTGGTGAGTATCAAATTATTGCTGAAGCAACTGAGTATGAAAACACTGCTGAAAATGGTTCAGTTATCTTAGACTATGGAACAAATTCCTCGAAGACAAAAGATTTGTATCTAACACCTGCATCAGCTACAAAAGTTGAAAGTGGTTCAACACCAAATTCTTATGCTCTATTCCAGAATTATCCAAACCCATTCAATCCATCTACAACAATTCGTTTCATTCTTCCTGAAAAGTCAAAAGTTTCACTTGAAGTTTATAATTTAATTGGACAAAAAGTTGCAACTTTGATTAATAGCGAGCTTAATGCTGGTGAATATAATGTTGAATTCAATGGAAGTAATCTTTCATCAGGAATTTATCTCTATAAACTTCAAGCGGGAAACTTCACAAGTACTAAGAAGATGTTGTTAATTAAATAATCTCTCTCTCCGAATATCTAAAGTGCTGCTTCTTTAACAAGAGGCAGCACTTTTTTATTTTAAATTCAAATCTCAAAGGAAACATGTCAGAATACATTAGAAAAGTAAAACGACAGATTGAAATAATCGGCAAAGCATTGTCAAGTGATGAAAGATTCACTATAACCGATTTAGCTGTTGAGCATAATGTTGAAGAATTAACAATTAAACGTGACCTTGCAGAGTTGCGTTCAAGAGGAATAAGTATTCACTCACTGAAGAAAGAGGGAATAAAAATTCTTCAACCATTAAAGAAAGATTTATTAAAAGAATTTATTCTCGAATTCATTAGTTTTTCTTATTCAGAAGATTATCCCGATAAATCTACAATGGTTTTAATTCAAAAACTTGGTGAAAAAGCTCTTCTTTACATCGTCAAACTACAAAAAGCAATTGAAAATAATTTAATTACGGTAATTGACTATAGAGCTACTGCAAATACATTGAAGACAAATATTTTTATTCAGCCACTTAGAATTTTTCAAGCACAAGGTGAGTGGCGTTTACTTGCATTAAATCAGAATCTCATCAAACAATATTTCATATCGAAGATTGAAGATATAAGATTGACTTCTGATAAATTCAAACCTTATCCGAAAGAAAAAATTGATTCTCTCTTTGCATCGTCTTTAAAGAGTTGGATTGGAACTGAGCAATTTCCAATTAAAATAATTTTCGATAAAAATTGGTCAGCAGTTATTAAAAGCAAAACTTATCTACTCAATCAAAAAATTTCTGATTATGAAAATGGTTCAGTACTTTTTGAAGGCATTGTAAACTCTCTCGACGAAGCAGCAACATGGGTTTTATCATTTGGCAAAGGTGTCAAGGTTCTCGAACCTGAAGAATTGAAAGTGAAAGTAATTCAATTAGCAAAAGATGTTTTAGCAAATTATGAGTGAAATGACTGACTTTATCTCATTTAAGTAAATCCATTGAATTAATCTAATCTTTTCTTGATTAATTCACCGCCTTCAGATTTCTTTTCGAATAAATCTCCAAAAAATTTAAGATTGAGTGCTTATTAAAAAAGTATCATTCTTTGATACTCTTCTTTCTCAACTGAAAATTATGTTAGAATAAAAATTGAAGGAGAAAGAAGATGAAAATCAATCAAATATCTCAACTACTCGGTTTGAATGTTTCAAATCAAAATAAGAAAGAAGCTCTGGAGATTTGTAATAACCTATTATTAAAAATTATTCAACTTTTTAGAAGTCAGCCATTTGGAATTTTGACTTTCTACGGAATTAATACAAAAAATATGAGAGAGCATTCTACATTTCTTGAAAATGTAGAAAGTTATCTTTCAACTCATAATTTTAATTTTATCAAAATTTCTGTTCAATGGAATATTAAATTCAAAGATGTGCTGAACTTTACAGAAATTGGTTATTTCATCATCAATCCAACTTTTGAAGATATGATTCTTATGGCAAAAAAATTTGACCAAAGTTTATTTGTTTATTCTAAGGAAAGTAATACCAATGTTTATTATTCAGATGGAACTAAGATTCAACTTGAAAAAGATACTTACAAGTTTGGTGAAATTGCCAGTAATGCATTGATATTGAACTTTGTTGATTTCAAATTATTTATTGACAAAGTGTTAGATTATCGTTTCAATTTCCTTAAACAAGATGAAATAAATATTGATGATCGAATTGTTGTGTTTTCAAAGAGTAAGTTTACATTTGATACATATCTTACCGTAATTGATGTTCACGATATTCGACAAAATGGTATTATCTCATTCGAAAGGTCAAAGAAGAGCCCTGCTATCTCGCCAAAGGTTTTCCACTTTGACGAAATTGTATGGGCAATTAAACTAACTTCAATCAAAGTAAACAATAACCTAACTCAATACAAGAATGTCGTATGAAATTTTGATTTGTTAATAATAATTCGATGAAATACTGAGCTAAATTTTTTTGAATGTCGTAGGACATTCCATGAAATTGTTTTAAGATTCATAAAAACTTTGATTTAGTTTAGAACAAAATAAAGCGTGAATCTCAATCGATAAAATATTTTTTTCGGACGATTAAAAAATTTTTATTGAAAGAAATTTAGCTACAAAATAATCTTTTTCATTCCACTGAATATTTTATGAATAATTGTTTTGGGCATCGAAAGCTTTCATAAATTTTCAGTTTAAAAAAATCACACTTAAAAATTTCAAATTTCACATCGAAAAAATTTTTATATTTAAGGAGAAAAAAATAGGATGTAATGTGGAGAAAGGAAAGATTTTAATTTGTGATGATGATCAAATGCTATCGCAAATGTTAAGTGAAGAGTTAACAAGTGAAAATTTCTTATGTAAGGTTACAAATTCTGGACGAGAAGCTCTTGAAGAATTAAAAGTCAATTACTTCGATGTAGTTTTATTAGATTTGAATCTACCTGATTTTAAAGGTATAGAAATTCTCCGTTATGCAACTGCCAACCTTCCATTCACACAAGTGATTATGTTAACTGGCTCATCTGATATTGAAGATGCTGTCGAAAGTATGAAACTGGGTGCCTACGATTTTATTACCAAACCTTACGATTTCAATGAGCTACTTCAAGTTATTTTGAAAGCAATCGAAAAGAAAAATCTTATTACAAATAATATTGCCCTTTCAAAAGAATTAGATCAAGTTCTTGGATTTGAAATAATTGGTGAGAGTAAATCATTTAAAGAATTACTCGCATTAGCAACTCGTGCTGCCCAATCAGACTCTCCGATTCTAATTCAAGGTGAAACTGGAACTGGTAAAGAAATTTTAGCAAAATATATTCATTCAATTAGTCCAAGAAGTTCAAAACCAATCGTTACACTAAATTGTGCATCCTTACCTGATACATTATTTGAAAGCGAATTATTCGGACATGAAAAAGGTTCATTTACCGACGCAAAGCAAACTAAACTTGGTTTGGTAGAAATTGCAAATGAAGGTTCTTTGTTCTTAGACGAAATTGGCGAGCTTTCTTTAGCTATTCAACCGAAACTTTTACGATTTTTAGAAACTGGTGAATTTAGAAGAGTTGGAGGTTTAAATAATCGCAAATCAAATGTTCGCTTAATTGCAGCAACTAATAAAAATCTTATTAACGAAGTTAGAGAGAAAAGATTTCGAGAAGATTTACTCTTTCGGTTAAATGTCATTCCTCTGACAATTCCGCCACTAAGAAATCGTCGAGAAGATATAATTCCTCTTGCTGAACATTTTTTGAAGATTAAGAACAAATCGAAAAAAGCAAAGGTACTTTCAGATGAAGCGAAAGAATTTTTATTGAGATACGACTTCCCTGGAAATGTGAGAGAACTTGAACACTTAATAGAAAGAAGTTTAATCTTTTGTGATGATGAAGTAATTTATCCAAAACATTTTAATCTCATGATGTCATCGCTCTACACAAATCTTGAAGTGAAAGAAGAGATTGAAAGATTTAGTGAAAAACCTTTGCACAAATCTTCCATCGAAGAAGTTGAAAAAATACATATCAAAGCAGTTCTCGAAGCAAACAATTGGAATAGAGAAGAATCAGCACGAATACTTGGCATAAGCGTCAAAACACTTTACACAAAAATCAAAAAATACAATTTACAATGATTGAAAAACTTCTTTCTCAACTTTCAAATAACTATTTAGAATTATTGACAAAATTTGGTTATGGTTTATGTATTTGCGATGACAAGTTGAATGTTCTATGGTTCAATGAGAATTTTTTATCGTGGTTCTCGCCGAAAGAAAATCAAACACTCCATTCTTTAATTGAAGAAAAAGAAAAAATTGAAAATTCAATTATTTACAATTCAATCAATCTTGAAAATCTTAATCGAATTGAAGTACAAAAACCGTCATCAAGAAAATGGTTTATGTTGAATGTGAGTGAATTGACCTCAGAAGAAACGGGCAATAAATATTTATTCTTTTTGTTAGATGATACAACTGAACGAAAACAAGTTTTCGAAAATTTCATTTCTCAACTCGAAATTTTGGATAATGTAGAAGACGGAATTTACTCTACTGATTTTGATAATAAAATAATCTATTGGAATAAAGGTGCTGAAAAAATTTATGGATATTCTTCACAAGAAGTAAGTGGAAAAATTGTTAATAAAGACTTCATACTTTATGAACCTCTTGATGCAGAAACACAAATTCAAATTGTTCAAGAACTTGAAAAATATAGAACATATTATTTTAGAAGAAAAGAATTTCGGAAAGATGGCTATGAAATTTGGATTGAAGGTAACGTTACTCTTATTAGCGATACAGGTGATAAACCAATTGGTTTAATATACATAGTTAGAGATATAACAGGAAAATTAATTTCTGAAACACTAAACACTCTTAACGCAAATCTTCAAAAATCGTTACGAGAAATTACCGCTAATCTTTTAGCCGATACAAACTTTTCAGATATTTTATTGCAATTCACAAAAAAATGTAAAGAGTTAACTGAGAGTTCCGTTTGTGCTGTTATTAAATCTACCGAACATAAATCAGAGATTATTGAAGTTCAATCAGATAAAAGTCTAAGTGAAGACGAATTAATCAACTTAATTTCAAATGCCTTTGCAATTCGAAGTTGGCTTGAACTCAACAAAACAAATTTAGTTAGCTTTGAGAATTCGGCACCAGAAATTATTGAAATGGTTAAGAGAATTTTTAAAGTAAGAGAATTTATTATTGCACCAGTAATCATTAAAAACAATATTGATTATTTTATCATCATAGGTTCAGATAACTATCTCCTGACAAAATATAAAACAGAGATTCTTAATTCATTTGCATCTTTGCTTTCTTTTATTATTTCATATTTTGATAAAAAAATTCTTCAAGAAACACTCGAAGATAAAATAAAGCAAATTCAAAAATTCGAGTTAACGAGCAATTTAATTACTGGTATAGTTCACGACTTCAAAAATCTTCTAAATGGAATACAAACAATTGTAGATTTAATCAAAACCAAACATTCAGATTCAATTCCACAAAAACTTATCGAAGAGTTAGAAGTTTTACTGACACATGGATTAGAATTATCAAAGAGTTTACTCGAAATTGGAAAACCACTCAAACCAGCAAAAACAAAATTTAAACTTCAAAAACTTCTGAACGAGATTTATAATCTTGCTATCAGAATTTGTCCTCCCAATATAAAAATCGAAAAAGATTATGACGATTTACCTGAAGTTTATGCTGATTATTCTCAACTACATCAAGTTTTTATGAATTTAATTGTCAATGCAAGAGATGCTATGCCAGACGGAGGTACAATTAAAATTTACACCGAATTAATTCTTGTAACCGAAAAGGATTTCATCATAAATCCCAAAATTAAACCTGGGACATATATTGTAATAAACATTTCCGATACAGGTATAGGCATACCAAAAGAAAACATCCAGAAAATTTTTGAACCATATTTCACAACAAAAGACACAAAAAGTGGAACTGGATTAGGACTTTTTATTTCTCAAAACATTATCAACAGACATAACGGATTTATTGATGTAGAAAGCGAAATTGGGAAAGGAACAACCTTCAAAGTGCATTTGCCAATTTCTTTTGAAGAAGATACAATCAAAGATGTTGAAGTTCATCAAGTGATAAAATCAAAACCGACTATTTTACTTGTTGACGATGAAGTTTCAATTCGTAGTCTCCTTTCGGAAATGCTCAGCTTTCAAAATTTCGATGTACTGGAAGCTGCTTCTTGCGACGAAGCAATAAATTTATTTGAAAAACATAAAGACGAGATTGATTTAATAGTAATGGATTATTTCTTAAAAGACTCTACAAGTGTTGATGCAATTCGTTGGGTGAAAGATAAGAATCCTAATCTTCCAATCTTTGTAGCTACTGGATTATTAGAAGAAAAATTGATTGAAAAATTAAATGAATTGAAAGTTGATAAGATAATTGAAAAACCCTATGAATTTGATACACTTCTGACAAGTATAAATAACTACATTAAAATTGCCACTTAACTATCAAAAATTTCTTTTTTCAAATCATCAAAACTTACCATACGAACATCTTTCTCTTTGTCATACTCCTCTTTACCTTCTGTATGTTTGATTGCATTTAGTTTATTAAGGACATTTGTGATTTTCTTAATTCCTTCTTCAATATAGTTTAATTTTTCTGATATAAGTTCTTTATTCAAATCTTGTTTTTGAAGTTCTCGCTTGATTGCATTAACAGCAAGAGACATTATTGTGAGAGGTTGTTTAATCTCATGATTAGCTGTAAAAACAGTTGCTTCGAAGATTTGATATTTTTCATGCTGAATTGCTTTCTTCTTCATTTCAGAGTAGCGTAGTGCTGAATTAACTCTTGCAATCAATTCCATTTTATCAAAGGGCTTTTTGATATAATCAAAGGCTCCCACTCTCAAACCTTCTGCTACATCTCGTCCATCAACTTTTGCAGTTACAAGAATTATAGGTATATCTTTAGTATCTTCATCATTGGTTAAAATTTTACACACTTCATAACCATCCATTCCTGGCATCATTATATCTAAAAGAATTAAATCAGGCTTTTCAGCTTTAGCTTTTTCAATTCCTTCAGGTCCAGAAAATGCTGTTAAGACAAGAAATTTTTCAGCTTGTAATCTTGATTGTAAATAATAAACATTATCTGGCCTATCGTCTATAACCAAAATTCTATATGCATCTTTAACCATAGTTTATTTCCTATGAGTGAAGAACTTTTTGAATTGTGATTAATAACTCATCAAGGTCATAAGGTTTTGGTAGAAAGTCATTGGCTCCTAATTTTTTGGCTAGTACAGCATTTTCAACATTAGCATTAGCAGTCAATACAATTATTTTTCCAGGATATTCTTTGCTTCTTAACTCTTTCAAAATTTCAAAACCATCCACTTCAGGCATTTTCAAATCAAGTAAAATCAAATCATAAAATTCGTTTTGTAGTCGTGTTGCTGCTTCGCGACTATCATTTATCACTTCAACTTCATATCCCACAGAACTTAGTTCTTCTCTCAAAATTTTTGTGAGAGCAATATCATCATCAATGATTAGAATTGATTCCAACTTTGGCACAAAAATACCCTTTCATTTTTCTTCAACTGGATTCATTTGATAAATTTTAATTTGATTGTGATAATTTTCTCGAGTTTGTTCAATTAGATTTAAATTATTCTTTCTCGTAGTAAATCTTTCTTTGAGTGGTGGAACAAGTTTCGCCTTCAAAACAATAATCAACTCTTTTTTAGAATAAGTTTTTTTATCAAAACCTGTTAGATAACGAATACCAAATACCCACCAAGGTAAATCTTTAAGAATTGGTATTCCACTTCGCTCAACTTTTTCCTCAGTAATATACAAACCACCGATAACAGTTTCTTCACCATCAACAAGTAAAACATCTGTTTTAGCTTTTGTTTTCTTTATCTCTGTTGAAATTTGTCCTGGGATTGCATTACTACGCTCAGCTTCTAAATCAATTAAAATGTAATTCTTTCCATCCTCTTCAAATACATAAGGAGTAACTCTAATTATTGTACCTGTAGAATAAAATCTTTCAACAGTATTTCCAGCAAAATCTTTTTCTCGTGTTGAAAAGTCGGCACCAACTTGGATTTCACCACGAACTCTATCTCGAACAGTAATTTGTGGACTTGCAATCACTTCACCTAATTGATTCTGTTCGAAGAAATTAAATAAGAAGGTTGCTCTTCCTAAGAAGTCACCCATTTGACTTTGAGCATAAAGACCTAAATTAAAATTCTTTGTCTGATCAGTAGTTTGTTGCGGATTTAAATTAAAAATGTTTGGGTCAACTTGACCAAGTTGACCAGCAAGGTCTACATCTTTACTTGAAAGTAACCACTTCCAATTCATTCCCAGCTCTTTTGATTTAGCCACATCAAGTTCAAAGAATATAGCCGATATATTTACTTCTCGAGTAGATAAATCAACTCCTTTCATTGCATCAGGAACTGGAGGTTTCTCTGCTTTTCTTGGTAAAATTTTTATGTACTCTTCTGTCTCAGTGAATTCGAGATTATTGTATTTTAAAATCAGCATTAATGCTCTATACCAATTCATTTGAATGATATCAATTCCAATAGGATCTGTAATATCTTCACTTAAAACTATTATCTTGTTAATAAACTGTTTACTCATCTTGCTTAGCATTTGCATAGCTTGATTGAAAGGCATCGAACCTGAAATCGAAACAAGTTCCTCAGGTGAACTCGAAAGCATTTTTTGAAATTCTCTTTGACTTTGTGCTGAACACAAACTTAGAGTAATTATGAGAATGAAAATTAATTTCTTCATTTTTTAAACTCCTTAATATTTGCAGCTTTAAGTTTGAGTGAAACTCTTTCAATAATACCTCCTCGGTTAAGAAGAAATTCACATTGCTGACGCTCATAATCAATTTTTGTAAGATAACCAAGATAAACTGGATCACCCTCTGATAATGTATAGGAATTTCCATTTTTATCCATGATAAAAACTGCATCAGGAATAATTGCAAGTAAAGTTGCACCATCCACTTCCAACAAAGCATCGTAGTTTGGTGGAATGTCTGGTTGGATTAATGGATAGAAAAGGTCGCTAACAAATTTAATTTCTTTTGGTTTTATTTGTTCATAGTTGAGGGCAAGATTAGAATCGGCGGTGAAATATGATTCCAGATTTATATCAAATTCAACTTGATATCGTATCTCACCTTTACCAGTTGTAAGAGTTGCATTTCTTAAATTAAGAGAAGTTATTTTGTAAAGTTTTTTAGATTTCTCGAGTTCATAAATTAATTTGAAAACATCAATAAATTCACCTTGACCACTTATGGAGAAATAATCAACCGAAGCAGCACCAAAATTTTCTGTTTTGTCGTATTCAATATCAACTCTTGTATATTTTGAGAAACTCTTTGTTATGTTGAGTATATCGTTATATGTATCTGTGATTGATTGCCTAAATGGAATAGCCTTTGCCATGTTATAAAGAATTGAGTCAATTTTTTCAGATTCTTTCTGTAACGAGTCATACATGGCAGTAAGAGTTGAAACATCTAAGAATTGTTTGTTGAGATTTTCCAGCTCCAGTTGTTTTCTTTTTATTTGCTTCGGTTGGTAACCGATAACATAATAACCTCCTGCAGAAATCAACAAAATTAAGAATAGGAGGAGTATGAGAGCATTGCGAGTTGTATTACTCATTTATTGTACTCCTCTATAACCGTATTTATCTGGTTTAAGATTTATTTCGAACCGATTGACCTCTCTTTCTCGTAACTCCTGACTAATCATACTTTTTAGCAAAGCTTTATCAAGATGATCTGAAAAATCTGGTATTGTGTATTTGTTAATACCAATTCCAAAAATTTTAACTCCTTCATTACTTGCAGCAATACTTGTTAACCAAATTCTCCTTCGTTGTGGTTGAAACTCTTGTATTTTCATTAAAATTTCAGTCCATCTCTCAGCACCTAAAATTAAAGTATCTATAGTTTGTTGGATTCTTCTTCCTGCTTCAATTCTATTCGAAAGTTGAGTTACTCTATTTACAAGTTCGGCATTTTCGGCTATCAGAAGTTGTTTACTTTGAATTTCTGTTTGTAGTACTTGTAACTTTTTATGATTTGTTATATACCTCTGAGTGAAGAAGGCAACTGTGAGAAAGATTAAAATTAACAATACATATCCAACAGGATCGAGTTTGAAAATTTTTTGCGCTTCGATTACATCCAAAGGAAGTAGATTAACAACTGGGGTTTTTGATTTGTCTTTTAATAAGAAGAAAAATATTGGTGCAATGCAAAAAGCATAAACAGGAATTTGATTCTTTTTATCTTCGCTTAATTCTGAAAGATCAAGTTCATCAAATTTAATTACTTCTAAATCAGCAAGTGGAAAACTACCATAGAAAGTTAATTGAACAGTCGATTCAGTTACTTCACCAGCAAGAAAAATTTTATCAATCTCAGAAATTTGTGCAACATCCATTTCGAGATTTATCTTACTTATGATAATATCATGAAAACCAACAGTTTGAACTCCAATACCAAGATAACTCGATATATGTTTGATTGTTTTATTTGATATGAAAATTATTCTACTTGAATCGATTCCAACATGAAGAATTAAATAGTTTTTATCTTCCTGAATATTGTATTTATTCAAAACATAACCAGCAAGACACAAATCGCCAGCAGAGATGAATGGTATTCGAGGCATTCTCATTTTCCAGAATCGTGCAAATTGACGAATCTGGTCTAACACAGGAAATTCTTCATTAATATAAGCACTTAGATAAGTGTCATTATAATATTTATAGTAGCGTAAATTCTTTTCGTCAATGGAAGCAAGTTTGGTTTCAAGCCATTTATCTATGATAAATTGTTTTACTTCTTTATCCTTACCTTTGGGCACATTCGGGATAAGTAAATAAGAAACTTGTGGCTCAGTTACTACTGGCACAAATACGATGTCCTTGACATTTTTAACTTTATTAATAAGGACATTTGATAACATTGGTTCTTCAAGGACATCTTCGGTCTCTTCAGTGGGCTCAAAGAGTATTGTGTCAGAATCAATATCAAGTTCGGATTTTTCCTGACCAAAGAATTGATATGGTGAACCTTTTAAACCATAAGTCACAACATCTTCTAACTTCAATCCTTTAGAAGTTTTAGAAATGATTGCGACTTTGGTTTCGGGTCCATCAACGAAGATTCCAACATATTTTTTCATATTTTACTCGTTAATAGTTGTTGGATCCTTGCTTTGTTGTTCGCAAAAGCAATTGCAGTTTCGTAAGTGATTTTTCTTAATTTGAATAGTCGTGCTAAATCCTGTTCCATTGTATGCATACCGAACTCGCTTCCTTGATGAATCATTTGATAAATTTCACTTGTATTGTTGTTTTTGATTGCAGCTCTCACTGAAGGTGTGACTACTAAAACTTCTTTGGCAAGTGTTCTCTTTCCATCTACTGTAGGAACTAACTTTTGCGAAACAATGCATCTCAAAACATCTGCTAAACGCATTCTAACTCTTTCTTGCTCGTGCACATCTGTTTCACCAATTATTCTATCTATTGTCTCAACTGCTGATGATGTATGAAGTGTTGAAAATACTTTGTGACCACTATCTGTAACATCAAGAGCAGCTACGATTGTCTCTGGATCTCTTAACTCTCCAATTACAATGATGTCGGGATCTTGTCTTAATGCTTGTATTGTTCCTTCTTTGAAAGATAAAACATCTCTTCCAACTTCTCGATGCCTGACCAAACATCTTTTCGATTGATGAACATATTCAACCGGTGAAGAGATGATAATGATGTGTGCATCACAAGTTCGATTATTTTCATCAATGATTGCATCAAGCGTAGTAGATTTACCTGAACCAGTTATACCTGTAATCAGAATCAATCCTTCTTTCATGTAGTTTAGATTCATCAGTTGCGTCACATATGGATGAAAACCAAGTTCTGCAAATGGTCGTAGTTGAGATAAAATTGCTCTGCAGTTTAAGGAAAGTTCATCAAGCTCAAAGTATGCATCAGCACGATAGCGATAAACTCTTAAATATGGGTGTGTTTCTTTTATTTCAATGGAAAAGTCTAAATTTCTTTTTGTAATTAAAAATTCAATTTGTTTTTCGCTTAAGATGTTAAGAATAAGAATGCTTGCTTCTGTTGAATTGAATTCTGGTAAATTAGGGATTGGTTTTTTGTTACCATGAATTCTCATCCAAAAACGATTTAAACTTCCTGGCCCACCAAAATCCAAATCCGATGCTTCAACTTTATGCATTTCAAAAAGCAAACTCTCCAAAAAATTTCTCATTGCTTCTCGTTTCTTGTTATCCAATCCTTCAACAAAACTTTTTAGATATAATACTTTATCTATTCCCTTAATGTATTCTGGAACTAATTTGAGTCCTTCACCTGTAATTTCTTTTACTTGTTTTGTTAGTGAAGAGAATGCGTCTGAATTAATATCTATGAACATAATTAGTCTTCCGTTGTTGATGCAACTACTTCTTCAATTGTTGTTAATCCAGCTTTTACTCGTAAAAAGCCAGATTCTCTTAGAGTCAACATTCCTTCTTTTTTAGCTTGCATTCGAATTGCTTCTTCATCAATTTCAGTTCCTGATTTGACTATCAATCTTCTAATATCTCTACTGAAATACAAAGCTTCGTGAATTGCCATTCTACCTTTGTAACCAGTATTTGAACAAGCAGGACAACCAACAGCTTCATAAAAAGTTGTTTCTTTTACATCCTTTTCGCTCATACCTGCAGCCAAAGCAATCTCCTTATCAAAATTTTTTGCAACTCTTTTACATTTCTCACACAACTTTCTAATCAATCTTTGAGCTACAATAATGTTAATTGCATAAGCTATTAGGAATGGTTCTACACCCATTTTGAATAATCGTGAAATTGCGCTTGGTGCGTCATTTGTGTGAAGCGTTGAAAATGTTAAGTGTCCTGTATTTGCAAGTTTTATAGCGATTTCAGCTGTTTCTTTATCACGCATCTCACCAACGAGAACAATATCAGGGTCATGTCGGAGAATTGCACGAAGTGCTTGTTCAAAATCCATCTTCGGTCCAATTTTCAATTGTCGAGCACCTTTAATAACATACTCAACTGGATCTTCTACAGTTAAAACATTAACAGTAGGATCAATAACTTGATAAAGTGCAGCTATTAATGTTGTACTTTTTCCTGAACCTGTAGGACCTGTTAATATAACCATTCCTTGCGGTTTAGAAATTGCTTTCATGAAAGCGTCATAAGCTGGACCATCAAAACCAATTTTTCTTATATCTGTAATAACTTTTCTATCATCAAGAATTCGAATTACACATGATTCAAATTTTGAACTCAACTCAGTTCCAACCATTGGAAGAATAGAAACACGAAAACGAATTATATGTCCATCAATATTTCTTTGAATGAATCCATCTTGCGCTTTTTCTCTCTCAAAACGATCTAATCCTCTTGCTCTATCTTTAATAACAGAAAGTACTGCTTCAGGATATGTATTTTCTTGAACATACCAGAGGGTTAGATTACCATCAATCCTAAAATGAATTTCTGTTCTCATTCCACTCTGAGGAACAAAATGAATATCACTGGCACCCCTTCTTACACCTTCAACCAATGCACCTTCAACTAAATTTATTAATGTACTTTTTTGGATCTCTGCCTCAAGTGCAGCTTCATCTATTCCTGCTTCTTGAGTTGTTTCAACTTGTAATTGTTCAGGAACTTCCTCTAACATTTTTAGGAAAATATTTTCTGGAGGAAGTATCTTATTTAGAACTTCATCAAAATCTTTTTTCTTGATGAAGATGACTTCGTATTTTCTGAATCCAAGACTTGCCGGAAGTTGATGTGTTAAACGATTTGTAGGATCAATTGCTGCAATTATAATTTTATCTTTTTGATTTGGATCAAATTTTATTGGTACAATCTTAGCTTCAATACAAAGATTTTTAACTTCTTCTGGTGATTTGTTAAGTAACTCTCTAATCTTTTCAGTTTCTGTCTCAGTCAATGGATATTTTTCTGGTGTATAGATATCAAAACGATAAACTGCAGCAACTTCTTCAAAAATCGTATCGTGATCAAACTTAAAATCCTGAACTAAAATTTGCGCAAGGTTTCGTCTTGCTCTATCATTCTTTTTAATCTGTAAAGCTTTTTCTAAGGTATTTATATCTATCAAACCTTTTCTAAGTAACCAATATCCTACTTTATCAGTTTGTTCTAATGACTCAATTGCCATATCAGAATAACCCTTGAATTAAATTAATGAATGACATCCCAGGATATTTCGGACGAATTGTTGCTGTTTCAGCTGAGATGAGCGTAAGTGCAGTTATAACTATCATGATGAACATAGCAATTGCTAACTGAATCGCTTCAATCAAAAATTTAAGTTTATGAGTTGTCTCGCTTTCATAATAATTAGCAATTTGCAATGCAACATTTTTCACCGTTCCTGTTTCTTCACCAGAATGAAATCTCGATATAGCTGTTTTAGTAAAAACACCAGCAGCTTCAAAAGCATCGGTCAATCCTTTACCCTCACGAATCATTATCGGAATAGCTACATTTTTAATTCTATCTTCAAAATATTTATTACCTGTTGCTTCAGCAGCAATTCGTATTGGTTCAATATTTTCAGCAGAACCTGTATAGAGCGAATAAAATACTCGACAAAAAATTTCAATGATAGATTTATGAATTAAATTTCCAATTACAGGAAGTTTCAATAAATATTTATGAAGATTAACTTTTCCTTTCGGTGTTTGATAATAATAGAATAATAATACCACAGGAATTGCCATTAATAAGAGTATGAACAGAAAATTATTTTGTAAGAAATAACTTAGCTTTAATGTTGCTGCGGTTAACGGTGGAAGTTCAATATCGAATCTCAAAAACAATTCAGCAGTTGCTGGAAATACTTTTGCAACATAATAAATAACAGTCAAGATTAAAGCAATAACTGTTATGGTCGGAGTAACTAATGCACTTCTAAGATTTTTTCTAAATTCTTGATTTCTCTCTAAAAATTTTGCCGTTGCAGAATAAATTTCTGCCATATTACCACTTTTAGAAGCAAGTCCTAACATATAAGCTGTAAATTTTCCTAAAACATGTTCATATCTTCTGAATACTTTTTCACTGTCCTCACCTCGTTTTAAATCATTATTAATTTCTTTTAATGCGTCTCTTAATGCTTTATTTGTTACATCATTTATCATTAGCTGAAGTATTTCACCATAGGACATTTTCTCTCTTAATAAATCAGCGCTTATTCTAACGAAAGAAACAATTTCAGAAGTTGGTGGTTTGGTTTGTAAGTCAAATAATTTTTTTCGTACATAAATTACTTCATAACCGAGTTTAATTAATGCTTGTTCAACTTCAGAAGATGCATAAGCTTTCTGTTCACCGACAATTGGTTTACTCAATCCAGGTTTTCTTGCTTTATAAATAAATGTAGATTTTTTTTCAATTGAACGTAGTCTTAATTTATTCTTCTCAACAATCTCTTTAATTTTTTGTCTTGCAGCGATGATGTTACTCGAATGAACAATCCCAATAACTGTCTTTCCCGTTGGTGATATTGCGTTAAATCTATACTCAGGCATATCTATATTCCGAGTTAAATAGGCTACACTTTAATCATATTATATGGAAAATAAATGAGTTATGCAAATCTTTTAAACCGATTTTCTAAATGCAATTATATAAATTTTTGGAATAAAAAAAAGATATTTTATTAACAATTTAACTTCTAAATACCCCAGAAATTTGTTTTAAAATAAAAAAGCCGTCAAAATTGACGGCTTTTTTGTTGAGTATTCTTCAACTTAGTTATTAATTGTCACAGTAATATTGTCAGGTGTAACAACAGCGGTTGCTCTTACTTTATTCGTTCCATCGTTACCGGTTTCATTTCCAGTTCCAACAATTGTCACAACAGTAGCTCCAACAGTAGCAGTGTATGTTCCGTTACCAGTTTTAGTTAATGATGGTGGAATTGTGAAGCCAGTAAATGAATTACCACCGCCACCAAGAGCAGTTGGTTTACGATAATATTGTTGAGCAAAAGCTCCAATGTTATTTAAATCGGCAATGACAGCATCTCTATTTGCACTTTGTGCACTGGTGCTGGCAAGATTAATGCCGACCACTATTGCAATACCAACAATAATTACTCCAATGACGATTAATAGAAGTTGTTGTTGACCCATAGTTGTACTCCTTTATTTTTTTCATTTTCTGTTTTTTTGTTGAGAATTCTACTGGAATTCTCTCTCATGTGCAAAATTGCAAAATATAAATATAAAATCAAATATTTTTTAAGGAAAATTTTAATTTAAGTTAAAACTCAAGATTAAACTTTTTTAAAATTAAGAATAAAAAACCCCTCAAAGAGGGGTTTTGAGAATTTAATTAAGAATTGTAACAGTAATATTTGTAGGTGTAACAACAGCTTGGGCACGAACTTTATTAGTTCCATCATTTCCTGTTTCATTACCAGTTCCAATAATTGTAACGACGGTTGCTCCAACAGTAGCAGTGTAGGTACCATTACCTGTTTTAGTTAAACTTGGTGGAATAGTCCATCCCGTGAAAGAATTACCTCCACCACCCATTGTTGTTGGTTTTCGATAGTACTGTTGGGCGTATGCACCAATATTATTTAGGTCTGCAATTACGGCGTCTCTATTTGCACTTTGAGCGCTGGTGCTTGCTAATTGAATTCCCACAACAATAGCAATACCAACGATAATGACGCCAATTACGATTAAAAGAAGTTGTTGTTGACCCATAATTTCCTCCTTTCTGATTTAGATTTTCTTTTTCTTACGCAATATAATCTGTTACAGAAATTAAGTCAATGCTACTCATAAAAATGCAAGGTTTTCACTTGAACTATATTACCCGAAGTACTTACTGGCCAAGCTTGTTTTGCTAAAAGTTCATTTGCTGGTTTATAATAAACAGTTACATTACCATTCATTTGAACTGAGTTTTTTGAAACTACATTACCATAAATTCTATTATTACCATTCAATACAACATTACCATTTGCGTACAACTGAGCATTCAATGTCACATTACCGTTTACAATTAAATCATTTTTTGAGTAAATACCAATATTACTAACTGTTGGATCTGGTGAATTTATAGTTACATTACCACTGATTATTACATTGCCTAAGCTTACAAAAATCCCGTATCCTGTTACATTTCCACTTATTGAAAGGTCACCAGTAACATAAATTATTTTTGGATTTTCTTTCGTTCCAAGAGTAATATTTCCACTGAACGATTTATTTCCATAATAAATATCCGTGGCTTTGTTTTTTATATCATTTGGATCTATGTCTGGAATATTAACTTGTTGAGTTTGAAAATGAACAGGTAGATTAGTTGGATTTGAAACTGGAGTAATTCTCGTGTTAAGAGCATTAGCTGGATTTGATTGTGCCGAGCCGGTGTAAGTTAAAAAACCATCAATATCATTATTACCATTCATTGAGAAGTTACCGTTGACATGTACATTAGCATTTAATCCATTGCCAGCATTTGTTATTGTCACCCCACCATTCAAATTTAAATTTCTACCACTTAAAACAGCATATCTCATAAAAGGTGGCAATCCTCCGCTTCCCATTTTTTCAATACTAAAATAAGCTTCCGAAATTTTTGTAACCCCTTCATACCTTGCTATCACCTCCGCTTTTACAAAAGGAGCTGAATTAATAAAGGTATCAATTAATCTATAACTTGCTATCCCACCCATCACATTTTCAGTTATTTGGTTTATCACTCTATATGTTGTATCAGAAAGCAATTTTATCTTTAAAACATCAATCATAGAATTTGCAATATTTTTTGCATAAACATCTCTATAATAATTTGAAGTTGATGTTCCAGCATCTGAAGTAGAACGGTTAATCTGAATTGAAACTATACCAAAAGTTAAAATTGCTGAGAATAATATTATTAAAATTGTTCTTCCCATTTTTAACTCCTTTCATTCATAGATATACAATAGGTTAAGGCTTCTTTTACCTCCTCCAATTCCACTTGAACCACCGTATTGAGAGGCAAAGAAAGTCGCTTCTTTGACCGCTGCAGAAGAATAATATATCTTATGATCATTATTTCCTTTACATTCTTTCACCATTTCTAAATTAGGTGAAAGTAATATCAATCCACCATAAATATCAAGATGAAGATGAAACATATAATCACCAATTATCAAACCCTTAAACGGTCTTGTTGCTCTCAATTGAATTACACGAGTATTACCAGCTGGATTATGAACTACAAAAATACCCGAACTCTCTAATCCACCTAAATTAATTTTTACTTCGTCATCATTTGGAAGTTCTAAATATGTTACTCCACGGAGTGGAAGTTTTATTTTGTTATCATCAGTAACATATTGACTTCCATTAACACCACTTTGAGCAATCTTTTTCAATGTCCCTTCTGGAAATCCAAGGATTTTGTCGGGACTATCGGGAAATTTTCCGCCCCAATTATAATTTTGCTCAACCACTATTGGATTTTCTGGAAACTTTGGAGGATAATCTACCCCATTAACGGTTCCACCTATCATTGCACCTTGAAGATTTGTAAATGAAGTTCCAGATGAAACACCATAAATCCCCTTATTCGGAATTACATTTCCGTTCAAGTCATGATCTCGTCCATCAATTATCATATCGCTTATTGTCTTGTTCAAACTCGCGTTTGCAGTTACTGCTCCACGCAAGGTTGGTGGAACAAATCCACCTGTAAATTTAACATAAGCTATAGTTTCTTTGTTTAGTCCTTCATATGTGGAATTAATTCTTATTTGAATAACGCTATCTTTACCAATCACAGTATCCTTGATAGTAAATTTCGAAGTTCCACCCATCAAGCTAAGAGTTTGTTCATTTAAAACACGATAACTTGTACTATCAGCCAATCGAGACATTAAAATATCCAAAGTGCTTAACGAAATGTTTCGAACATAACTAATTCTGTAATTTTTAACTGCTTCAGTTTCACTATGTCTTGATGAACTCATCGTAGAGACAGAATAGATTCCAAAAATGATTAAAGCACCAGATAAAATTATGATAACTGCACGTCCCAAATTAGCATCTCCTATAAATTTTTTGGTCTAATTATCTTTTTTATTTCAGCACCAGGATAATAACCTTCTATTGGATAAATCGATTCAACTCTTATGTAATATCCTATTGATTTGATTCTATCTCTTTGTGTTTGGCTTGAAAGAGAAGCATAATTCATCGTCGTGTTTGCTGAATCAAGATAAGTAAATTTAAAATCAACTACACCAAGATTCGAGCCTCGACGTGGTTGGTTATTAAGAACTCTATACAAAATTCTGTCTCTTGGATTTGGAGTAGAGGTTAACTCACTCGTTGGACCAAGGACATATTCTAAGGTATCAACCTTTCCATTATTATCTAAATCGCTTTGAAAAACTAATCTTGTTGAGTCAGCGAAAAGAATTTTTGAGCCCGATACTCGATACCCTACCTTGTATAAATCATAGTCTAAAACTTCGGCAATTTCTTTAACATTCATCTGAGCAATATTTGCATTAGTAATTTCTCTTGAAGAGCTCTGGATATAAAAAGTTATTCCGATTATCATTAATATCAAAATTGCTCCGATGAATGTTGCTGTGATAATATCTAATAATGTCGACATAGTTTAATAAGTAACTACTCTGTACATTTTAATTGTGTCTGTGATGAAATTGTTTCTAACAAAGACTTCTATTCTTTTAGCAAAAGTTCGAGTATTACTTGTAATATCAGGATTATTTACATTTACATAAAACACTCTCACTGACGAAATAAAGTTTCCAAGTCTTGAAAGATTTTCACTTCTTTGATAACCATTGTAATCGTCAATATCATCATATTTTGTATAATCATTTTCGCCAAGATCAGGTCCTAATAAATTAACTGGTGTTAAAGAATCAGGTGTAGAGATAACATTTCCAATAGATTTTTCATCAAAATCTTTAATTGTAATTTCATCAATTAGTGATTGAGCTATTGCACTTCCAGTAAGTAGAGCTTCGTTTGCAACAGCTAAAGCAAATCGTGAAGTAGTTGACCTATATACAGTTAAGATAAATATTGTAAAAAGTAATAAGCCAACTGTTACAAGTAATGTTTGTCCAGTATTCATATTCGATTTTTTTATTAAATTATTTTCGATTTTTTACAAATGAATTTTAATAACTTTAAGAGAATAAAACAATGAGGTTGAGAATGAAATTAGCTACACTATGTTATGTTTTTGATGGTGAAAGAGTTTTGATGATTAATCGAAATAAACGTGAGAATGATATTCATCTTGGGAAATGGAATGGATTGGGTGGAAAATTTAATCCTGGCGAAACACCTGAAGAATGTGTAATAAGGGAAGTTTTCGAAGAGAGCGGATTACTTATTAAGGAACCTGTTCTTAAAGGATTTCTGACTTTTCCAGCTTTCGATGATGAAGAAGATTGGTATGTTTTTGTTTTTACTGCACATGAATTTTCAGGAAAGATAAAAGAGTCTGATGAAGGTGAATTAAGTTGGATTGAGTGGGAGAAAATTTTTTCTCTCCCACTCTGGGAAGGTGATAAGTATTTTCTTGAATGGTTAAAACAAGACAGATTTTTTTCGGCTAAGTTTATCTACAAAAATTCAAAGTATATTACACATTCAGTTATTTTTTATTGAACCCAATAAATTAAACCCATTTCGAATTTATTTGTGAACATTTTATGATTTGGTAAGATTCGGATTGTATAACCTTTAAGACCTGTTAAGAGATTTGGTATCTCACCTTCATATATAAAGTAGGAATCGACTTTTTTAACTGCTTTCATTTCAGAAATCTCACCCGATTCAAGAGTATCAGAGCCGTTTAATTTTCCATAAAATATTTCAACTAAAACATCTTCTGGAGTAAGACTACCAAGATATACTTTTGCTTGAATTTTTACATTCTCACCGACAAATACACCGCTCTTACACTTGCAATCGATCTCTTCGATTCGAACTGAACTCCAATTTTCTTTCACAAATTTTTTCCATTGAATAAATTCTTTAATACTTCTAAAGTCATTTGAGCAACAATCCATTTTACTCTTGGCACCTGGTAAATAAAATTTTTGTAAATATTCTTTCATCATTCTATGAGTGTTAAATTCCACTGGTAATTGCTTTAAAGAATTTTTCATCATTTGTACCCATTCACGTGGAATATCGTCTTGTGTTCTTTTGTAGAATAATGGTATGATTTCATTTTCAAGCATTTGATAAATTAAATTTGCTTCAACTTCATCCTGATACTTCAAGTCTTGATATTCTTCACCAAGTCCAATTGCCCAACCTAATTCTGGCTTATAACCTTCACACCACCATCCATCCAAAATACTAAAATTAAGACATGCATTTACTGCCGATTTCATTCCACTTGTTCCACTTGCTTCCAAAGGTCTGCGAGGAGTATTCAACCAAACATCACATCCTTGAACAAGATAACGAGCAATGTTCAAATCATAATTTTCGAGAAAGACAATTTTTCTTCTGAACTCTGGAAGTTTACTGAGTTGATTAATTTCTTTAATTAACTTTTTTCCTTCTTCATCTTGTGGATGAGCTTTACCAGAAAAAATTATTTGAACAGGAAATTCATCATTAGTTAAAATCTTTTTCAATCTGTCAATATTCTTAAATATTAAAGTTGCTCTTTTGTATGTTGCAAATCTTCTTGCAAAACCAATTGTCAATGCTTTTGGGTCTAAGACTTCACCCGCTTTTTCAATTTCACCAATTGATGCACCTTGACGAATTAATTGGTTTTTTAAGTTTTGTCGAGCAAATGCAACCAATCGCTCTCTTCTTCTCTCATGTGTTCTCCAAAGTTCAAGGTCGGGAATCTTATCAACTTTGTTCCAAAGATTTTGATCATCTAAATTATCAATCCAATCTTCACCGAGATAGCGATTGAAAAGAGTAATCATCTCGTGAGATAAATGAGATTGAAGATGTACACCATTTGTAATTGAATGAATTGGAATTTCATCTTTTGGAACTCCTTTCCAACCAAAAGCCCACATATTTTTAGAAACTTGACTATGAAGTTTACTAACACCATTGATGTGACCACTCATTCTCATTGCAAGGTGAGCCATATTGAATGTGTCTTTCTTCTCATCATCTAAATTTCCAAGTCTCATAAAATCATCATAAGAAAGATGTAATTCCTCTCGAATATGTTTGAAATATTTTTCGATTAATTCACCAGAAAAAATATCAAATCCTGCTGGCACTGGTGTATGAGTTGTGAAAATATTAGTCATGTAACCAACTTGCATTGCTTCTTCGAAAGAAAGACCATTTTCTCTCATTAAAATTCTAATCTTTTCAATTGAAAGAAAAGCACTGTGTCCCTCGTTCATGTGACATACTTCTGGACAATAACCCATCGCTCGTAATGCTCTTATTCCACCAATTCCAAGGATTATTTCTTGTTGAATTCTTGTTTCAATTGTTCCACGATAGAGTCCATTAGTAATTGCTCTATAATCTTCTGGATTTTCAGGAACATTGGCATCTAACATAAAAAGTGGTACTCTTCCTACTTGAATTTTCCAGATTTGAACGAATAATTCTCGACCTGGAAAATCAATTGAAATTTTTAATGGCTCATCTTTTTCATTTCTAACTAAAGTCATTGGAAGGTTATAAAAATCATTAATTGGATAAGTTTCTTGCTGCCAACCTTCAGAATTTAAATATTGTTGAAAGTACCCTTCCTTATAAGCAATGCCAACACCAACAAGAGGTAATCCCAAATCACTTGAAGATTTCAATGTGTCTCCTGAAAGAACTCCAAGTCCGCCAGAGTAAAACTTCAAGCAATCTGTTAAACCATATTCCATTGAAAAGTAAGCATAGACATGCTTGTTATTCACACCAAATTTTTTCTTAAACCAAGTTTCTTCCATTAAATATTCATTTAATCTATTCAACGCTCTTGAATAGTGAGAGATAAAGCCTGAGTCTTCAGCAAGCTCATTTAATCTTTTTTGAGAAATTTGACCAAGCATTAAGATTGGATTGTGATGAGTTGCATCCCACAAATCTTCATCCATTCTTCGGAATAAATCCATAATATCTGGATTCCAAGTCCAGTAGAGATTATAGGCTAAATATTTGAGACCACGAATTTTTTCAGGGATAACAGGTAAAACTTGATAAGTTCCGATTACTTTAGGCATATAACTCCTCAATTTTTTTCAAATTCATAAGCTCAATATAAAAAATAGGGAGGAAAGATTTTTTAGTTACTTTCATTCTTAAAAATATTCTTTCATCTCACTTAGAGATTTTTTCGTACAAATCTTATCCCTTCCATTTTTCTTAAATTAGAATAATAAATATGGAGAAATAATGAGAGTAATTTTTGTATTCACAATACTTATTCAATTAGTCTTTGCTCAACAGACAAAATTTTCTTCAGACGACCCATATAGATTTCCTGAAGAAAAACATTTGAAAAACATACGCATGCTTACAAATGGCGGTGAGAACGCTGAAGCTTACCTTTCTTTTGATGAGAAGAAACTCATTTTCCAGTCAACAAGAGGTGATTTGCAGTGCGACCAAATTTTTATGATGAATATTGACGGAACAGAACAAAAAATGGTTTCAACTGGACTTGGTAGAACAACCTGTGCTTATTTTCTGCCAGGTGATACTTTGATTTTGTATGCGTCTACCCACCATTACAATAAAAACTGTCCTCCACCTCCAGACCGTTCAAAAGGATATGTTTGGAAACTTTACGAATCATTCGATTTATTTCTTGCCGATACAAGTGGAAATATTTTGAAGCAATTAACTTGCGAACATGGATACGATGCAGAAGCAACTGTCTCACCAAAAGGTGATAAAATTGTCTTCACCTCAACTCGAACTGGTGACCCAGAACTTTATACTATGAATATTGACGGTACTGATTTGAAAAGAATTACCTTCGAAAAAGGTTACGATGGTGGTGCTTTCTTTTCTTGGGATGGAAGCAAAATTGTTTTTCGTGCAAGTCGTCCAAAAACTGAAAAAGAATTAAAAGATTATGAAGAGCTTGTAAAATATGGTTATGTGAGACCAACAAACTTAGAAATTTTTGTTTGCGATGCAGATGGAAGTAACCTTCGACAAGTTACAAATAATGGTGCAGCTAACTTTGCTCCTTTCTTTCATCCAGATGGTAAACGAATAATCTTTTGTTCTAATGTAAACAGCAAAGATAAACGCAACTTCGACCTTTACATAATTAACATTGACGGTACTGGATTAGAACAAATTACTTTCAACGAGACTTTTGACGGATTTCCAATGTTTACTCGTGATGGTAAGAAATTAATTTTCTGTTCAAATCGTTTTAATAATAAACCAAATGAGACCAATGTCTTCATTGCCGATTGGATAGATTAAAATTGAAGGAGTTATAAAATGAAATTGTCTAAAAATCTTCTTTATTTTTTATTACTAATTTTTATTTCTTGCTCTTCAGTTAAAATTCCAGAAACAAGTTCGAAGATTGACCAATCAGATTTGTTCAAACATTTAAGCTTTTTAGCATCTGATGATTTGAAAGGTCGTGGAACAGGCACACCAGAGATAGACAAAGCTGCAGATTATTTAGCAAAATATTTCAAGTCAATTGGACTTCAACCGAAAGGTTCTTCAGGATATTTTCAAACTTTCAAAGTTACTACAGATCTTGAGCTCTTAAAACAAAATTCACTAATAGTTGATGTAAATAATCAACCTGTAACATTTGAGCTTAGAAAAGATTATCAACCGACAGGATTTTCAGCAAATGGATTAGCTGAAGGTAATGTAGTTTTTGCTGGATATGGAATTGAAGCAGAAGATTTAGGTTACAATGATTATGCTAATATTGATGTGAAAGATAAAATTGTTTTGATGATGCGTTACTCTCCAGAAGGTGATAAACCAGATACAAAATTTGGATTCAAAGTTCAATCAAACTTTAAAGTTTCTACAGCAAAGAGTAAAGGAGCAAAGGCAGTAATTTTATTCACTGGACCTAACACTGTTGAAAATGATCGATTAATTTCGTTGGTGCCAGATCCTGCAGCGATGAATGCTGGAATTCCTGTAGTCTCAATTTCAACTGAGAAAGCAAAAGAGATTTTTGAAAAAGCAGGTAAGAATTTATTAGATATCCAAAAACAAATTGACTCAACTCAATCATCAAAATCATTCGAATTCGAAAATGTAAAAGCGAAACTTCAAGTTGATTTAAAACCAATTGTGAAAGAGACAAGAAATGTGATTGCATTTTTAGAAGGTAATGATCCTGAACTAAAAAATGAAATAATAGTTATTGGAGCTCATTACGATCATCTTGGAATGGGCGGAAGAGGTTCATTAGCTGCATCAAAAGAACCACAAGTTCACAATGGTGCTGATGATAATGCATCAGGTACAACTGGTTTGCTCGAACTTGCAGAATATTTTGCATCAAAGAAATCAGAATTAAAGCGAAGTATTTTATTCATTGCATTTTCTGGAGAAGAACTTGGACTTCTTGGCTCAAAACATTTTGTTGATAATCCAACTGTTCCTCTCGAAAAAATAAAAGCTATGATTAATATGGATATGATTGGAAGAATGAATGAAAATAAATTAACAGTTTATGGAACTGGAACATCACCGAAATGGAAACCTTTACTTAACAAGTTGAATTCCGACTCTTCCTTCAAGTTAAATTTCATTGATGGTGGATTTGGTCCAAGCGACCATTCTTCTTTTTATGCGAAGAATATTCCTGTTCTATTTTTCTTCACAGGAACACATCAAGATTATCATAAACCAAGTGATGATTTTGATAAAATAAATTATCCTGGAATGGAAAAAGTTTTGAGTTTAGTTTCGAATGTTGTTTATGATTTAACCACTAATCCTGAGAAGATTGAATTCACAAAAGTGCAAGGTGAGCAGCAACAAGGTCGAAGAATGAATGTGCGCGTTTATGTCGGAACAATTCCCGATTACTCTGAGCAAGTTGAAGGATTTAAAATTGCCGGTGTGAATGATGGTAGTCCTGCTGAAAAAGCTGGATTAAAAGCTGGCGATATCATTATCAAATTTGGAGATAAAACAGTTAAGAATGTTTATGATTACATGTATGCAATGCAAGGTTATAAAGCAGGTGATGAAGTTGAAGTTGTTGTTTTAAGAAACGGTCAGGAAATGAAATTTAAGGTTGTTCTTGGTTCAAGATAAAAAGTTTAAGTAACGAATTTTTTTAATAGTAAAGTGTTAAAAAAATTCTGAAGTTTTTTTGAAATCATTAAAATAAAAAAGCCCCAAAATTTGGGGCTTTTTTGTATTGAATTAATTGAATTATTGAAAATCTATCTTGATTTCTGTGAGAGGTATTTGAGTTCTTCGCATTGAGTGAACTTTATTTGGAATATCAATCTTAATTGAGCGTTTGACTCTTGCTTCAAACTCATCTCTAAATCTTTCAATCATATACTTAACAGGCCAGGCAGCTGCATCACCTAATGCACAAATTGTGTGTCCTTCAATGTTATTAGCAACATCAATTAAAAGATCTAAATCTTTTGAAGTACCATTACCATCTAAAATTCGGTTTAAAATTTTGAGCATCCATCCTGTACCTTCTCGACATGGAGTACATTGACCACATGACTCATGCCAGTAAAACTTTGTAATTCTTGCAAGCACTTTTACTAAATCAGTATCTTCATCCATTACTATTATTCCACCAGTTCCAATTGCTGAACCAACTTCTTTAAGCGATTCAGCATCCATCTTCAAACCTTCGATTTGGTCACCACGAATTGGAGGCATGGAAGTTCCACCAGGAATTATGCATTTTATTTTCTTATTGCCTGGAACTCCACCTGCATATTTATAAATGATATCTGTTAATAAAGTACCTGTTGGTAATTCATAAACTCCTGGCTTATTAACATGACCACTAACTCCGAAGAGTAAAGTCCCTGGATGTTTTGGCTCGCCAATGCTTGCAAACCACTCACCACCATTCTCGATTATTGGTGGAATGTTTGCAATTGTCTCAACATTATTTATCGTTGTTGGATAACCCCATAAACCACACTGAGCTGGGAATGGTGGCTTCACTCTTGGATAACCACGCTTACCTTCAATTGAATTCATTAAAGCTGATTCTTCACCGCAAATGTAAGCACCAGCACCACGATGAATGTAAATATTTGTGTAAAAATCTGTTCCAAAAGTTTCTTTCATTTTTTCGCCAACGAACCCTGCCTCATAAGCATCGTCTAATGCTTTTTGCATCAATCTAATCCATTTGACATATTCACCACGAATGTAAATGTAACAGGTTTGCGCACCAATGGCGTATGCTGAGATTAAAATTCCTTCAATCAGTTGATGAGGGTTGAATTCAAAAATCTGTCTATCTTTAAATGAACCAGGTTCACTCTCATCACCATTAATGCATAAGAACTTTGGAATGTTTTTATCTTTGGGCATAAAACTCCATTTCAATCCAGTAGGAAAGCAAGCACCACCTCGACCACGCAAACCAGATTTCTTTACTTCTTCGATAATTTCATCAGGAGATTTTTGTAAAGCTTTACGAATTACTTCGTAACCACCGTGTTGACGATAAACTTCTATTTTATGGTAATCGGGAATATCTTTAAGTAAAATTTTTATGCTCATAATTACTTATTCTTTAATTCTGAAATAATTTGAACTAACTTTTCTTCGTTCAAGTCTTCGTAATAATCTTCATTAATCTGAATAGTTGGTGCTGTTCCACAACTTCCAAGACATTCAACTTCAGAAATTGTGAACAACCCATCTGGAGTAGTTTCTCCTTTTTTAATCTTCAATTCAGCTTCCAATTTCTTTAGTAAATCATAGGCACCACGCAACATACACGAAACATTTGTACACACTTGCAAATGATACTTTCCAATTGGTTTAGTATTGAACATGGAATAAAAAGTCACTACACCAAGAACTTGTTCTTCAGTCATTCCCAACAAATCGGCAGCGTATTTCATACCTTCACGGGAAATGTATCCATATTTTTCCTGAAGTAAGTAAAGAACTTCTAAAATTACTGAGTCAGGTTTTAAATATCTCGATTTAAGATTTTCAATTTTTTGTAATTCTTGATCAGTAAATTGAATTTCCACGGTTGTCTCCATTTTCATTTATCCGCCTCTCCCATCACTGGATCAATGCTTCCAATGACGGCAACAATATCAGAAACCATGTGGCCTTTAATTAGTAATGGTAGGCTTTGAAGATTAACAAAAGATGGCGAGCGAATTTTTAATCGCCATGGGTGACCTGTTCCATCGCTTACTATGTAAAATCCTAACTCACCTTTTGGATTCTCAACACTGGAATAAATTTCACCAACAGGAGGATTCAAACCAAAATTCACGAGCATGAAATCATGGATTAGTTCTTCCATTTTAGTGTAAACATCAAATTTTTTTGGAAGAACATTTTTAGGATCATGAGCTAAAATTTCACCTTCTGGCATTTTCTCCAAACATTGTCTTAAAATTTTTGCGCTCTCTCGCATTTCATCACATCGAACCCAATAACGAGCAAGTGAATCACCTTCTGTGTAAGTTATCACATTGAAATCAATGTTTTCGTAATCAAGATATGGGAAAGCACGACGGACATCGTAATCGACACCAGTTGCTCGTAGATTCGGTCCAGTCAATCCCATTGCAATTGCTTGTTCTTTTGATATAACACCAATTCCTTCAGTTCTTTCGAGAAAAATTCTATTCGTATTAAGTAGTCTTTCAATCTCATCAAGATTTTCGTCAAAGTGTTCAAGAAAATCTTTGAGCATTGCAGTGCATTGAGGTGTCCAATCCGAAGCAACTCCACCAATTCGAGTATAACTTGTCGTAAATCTTGCACCAGTGAGTAAATCCATTATGTCTTGCAATTTTTCTCTTTCTCTAAAAGCCCAGAGCAAAACAGTTAATGCACCAACATCCATTGCCATCGTTCCAATTGCAACTAAATGCGAAGCAATACGAGCCATTTCAGAAATAATCATTCTGATATATTTAGCCCGTTTTGGAATTTCAATACCTGCTAATTTTTCGACGGCAAGAGCAAAAGCTGTATTGTTGCTAAGTGGAGCAAGATAATCGAGTCGATCTGTATGTGGAATGAACTCGTGATAGGTTGAATTCTCAGCAATTTTTTCGTAGCCACGATGTAAATATCCAAGTTCAGGAACACATCCGATTACAGTTTCTCCATCAATATGGATTAAAAGTCTTAACACTCCATGAGTTGCTGGATGCTGTGGTCCCATATTTAGGACCATACCATTTTCGAGTGTGTCTTCAATAATTACATCAGTGGCTTTAGTGAGAAGTGTTTCTAAAATCTTGCTTTTATACTGTGAATGTTCTTGTGGTGTATTCATATTATCTCTTTGGTAGTTGTAATGAACCTGGAATTCCCATTAATGGAAAATCTTTTCTAAGTGGATAGTATTCAAATTCTTCTGGCATGTACATTCTTCTTAAATCAGGATGATTTCTAAAAGTAATTCCGAACATGTCGTATGTTTCGCGTTCATGCCAGTTTGCAGTTGGATAAACTGAAGTAACAGAATCAACAACGCAATCTTTTTCATCAACTCTGACTTTTAATCGAACTCGATATCTGTTTTTCAAACTCACAATGTGATAAACAACTTCAAATCTATCTTTCCTCTTTGCTCTATCTACTCCACACAAATCAACAAGTAAATCAAAAGATAATTCTTCATCATCTCGTAAGAACTTGCAGATTTCTACAATCGAATTTTTGTCAACTAAAAAAGTTAAGTCACCTCTGAAATCATTTACTTCTAAAATTGCGTTGGGGAATTTTTCACGAAGTTTTGATTCAATTTTTTCTTTCATTGATAACCGGAAGTTCAATTAGTGGTTGATCTGTGAATTCGAGTACACTTGTTTTGCCAATTTTCTTTTGAATTTCCATTACAGCGTATAATAAATTTTCAGGTCTTGGTGGACAACCGGCAACATAAACATCAACAGGTACAAATTGGTCAATTCCCTGAACTACGGAATATGAACGAAACATTCCACCACTCGATGCACATGCACCCATTGATATAACCCATTTCGGGTCAGGCATCTGGTCGTAAATTTTTCGAACAACTTTAGCCATTTTGTAAGTAACTGTTCCTGCAACGATTAGCAAATCACATTGTCTTGGAGTAAATCGCATAACTTCGCTTCCGAAACGGGCAATATCAAATCTTGGGTCAGCAGCTGCCATCATTTCTATTGCACAGCAAGATATCCCAAGAGGCATGGGCCAGACAGAATTCTTTCTTGCCCAACTTACTACTGCATCAATTGTGGTGGTAATAAACGACTGACCAAATTTAGATTCTAATCCCATTTTAATGCTCCTTTCTTTAGCAGATAAAAATAACCTGCTAAGAGTATTATTATGAAAATGAACATCTCAGCAATTATAAAAAATCCCATTGATTGACTGAGACTTTTCAAATTGATAGCCCAGGGATATAGAAAAACCACTTCAATATCAAACACAATAAAAACCATTGCAATAATGTAAAACTTTACACTAAACCTTTCTCGAGCTGTCCTGACGGGCTCCATTCCACTTTCATAAGTCGAAAGTTTCTCAGGATTTGGCCTTTGCGGACCAAACCATGAAGAAGCCTTCAACAAAAACAATGAAAATAATAAAGCTATAACTATTGCAAGTATGAGTGGTATGTATTGTTCAATCATATCCAAATTTTTTTCAAAAATAGATATAGATGTGAGTAAAAATCAATTTATAAAAAATTACCTTTTCAAAAGATTTTTATCTTATTCAGGAATTTGAAACAAATTGAACTAATGCTTTCGTGATAAATTCAAGTATTTTCAACAATTTTTAGAAAGAACATCTACATCAAATTAATGTGAAAACTATCTTAAAAATTTGTCTTCTATCTAAATCAAACAACAGTTAAATCAAAATGCCGACAGAAAAAAGTATATTTAATGATTGAATTCAATTCTATAAAAAATCATCTCCGTTTATTTAATCCGATTTCATTTGCGATTTTTTTAATTCTCTTTCTTTCATTAAAAAATAAATTGCCGGATAAATTACTAATTCCATAATCATGCTTGTGAAAATTCCACCGACCATTGGTGCTGCAATTCGTTTCATTACATCTGAACCTGTTCCAACACCAAGTATAATTGGGAATAATCCAAACAAAGTGGTAAAAACTGTCATCATCTTTGGACGAATTCTCTTCACTGCACCTTCAAATATTACATTCTTTAAATCATCAAGAGAGTTTAACCTTCCTTCCTGTTTAAATTTTTTATAAGCAATATCTAAATAAAGAAGCATAACAACACTTGTTTCAGCATCAACTCCAATCAATGCAATTATACCAACCCAAACTGCAACTGAAAAATTATAACCTGCAAAAAATAAATACCACACAGCTCCAACAACTGAAAATGATAAAGTTGAAAAAATAAGCGTCGTTCTTCCAACCGATTTTGTATTGAGATAAAGTAAAATGAAAACAATAAGTAATGTGAGTGGAATTACAAATGAAAGATGTTTCGATGCTCTCTCCATATATTCGTATTGACCGCTCCAAACAATCGAATAACCTTCTGGTAAATGAAAATTTTTTGCGAAAAGCTGTTTTGCATTTTTGATGTATGTTCCAATATCATAACCTTCTTTCAAATCAATATAAACCCAAGTGTTAGGTCGTGCATTTTCAGATTTAATCATTGCTGGACCTTTTCGAATTTTCAACTCTCCAAGTTGCTCGAGCGGAACGCTACCACCATTTGGTAATGGAACTAAAACTCTTTTTATTGCTTCAAGATTTTCTCTAAAGTCTCTTTGATATCTTAAATTGATTGGATATCTCTCTAAACCTTCAATAGTTTTTGAGATATTCATTCCACCAATAGCTGTCATAAAAACTTCTTGAACTTCTTCAATTGTCAAACCATAACGAGCGATTGATAAACGATCTATTTCAAAATCAACATAATTACCACCAGTAGTTCTTTCAGCGTAAGCTGAACGTGTTCCAGGAACTTGCTTGATTAAATTCTCTGCTTTCTCTCCTAACTCTTCAAGGACATTTAAATCTGGTCCTGATATTTTTATACCAACAGGAGTTTTAATTCCAGTTGATAACATATCTATTCGAGTTCGAATTGGCATGGTCCATGAATTTGTAAGTCCTGGAATTTGAATTGCACGGTCTAATTCTTCTATTAATTTTTCAGGTGTCATTCCATCGCGCCATTCCGATTGTGGTTTAAGTCGGATTGTTGTTTCAATCATTTCGAGTGGAGCTGGGTCAGTTGCCGTTTCAGCTCTTCCAATTTTTCCAAAAACACTTTCAACTTCTGGAAAAGATTTTATGATTTTATCAGTTTGTTGTAGAATTTCTTTTGCTTTGGTAATTGAAATTCCAGGAAGAGTTGTAGGCATGTAAAGTAAATCACCTTCATAAAGTGGAGGCATGAATTCTGAGCCAAGTTTTGTAAATGGTATGATTGTGATTAAAACAATCAAAATCGCAATAGCAATCACGAGAACTCTTTTCTTCAAAACAAAATCAACAACTGGATGATAAAGTTTAATCAAAAACTTTGTTAATGGATTTTCTTCTTCCTTCCGAATTTTGCCTTTAACAAAATATCCAATTAAAACAGGAACAATTGTTACAGCAAGAATAGCAGCACCAGCCATCGAATATGTTTTAGTAAATGCAAGTGGACGGAAAAGTCTTCCTTCTTGTTGTTCGAGTGTAAAAACTGGTAGGAATGAAATTGTTATTACAAGCAACGAATAAAAAATTGACGGACCAACTTCTTTTGATGATTGAAGAATTACTTCCCAGTGTGGTCTTCGCAAATGTTCTGGTTTTTCTTTTTCAAGTGCTAGATAAGTTGCAGCGCTTTCAACCATAACAATTGAAGCATCCACCATCGCACCAATTGCAATTGCAATTCCACCCAAAGACATAATGTTCGCATTAATTCCCTGAAGTTTCATAATTAAAAAAGAAATTAGTACTGCCGTTGGGAGAGTGAAGATTGCAACAAATGAACTTCTTATGTGAAGAAGAAAAGCAATAATCACAAGAGCTACAATTAAAGTTTCTTGGAATAATGTTTCCTTCAAATTATCAATTGCTCTTTCAATTAGAGATGAACGGTCGTAAGCAATTTCAATTTTTACATCTTCAGGTAAAGATTTTTTCAATTCATTTAATCGCTCTTTCACTTTATTAATAACCGATAACGCATTTTCACCATAACGAATAACAACAATTCCACCAACAGTTTCACCTTCACCATTCCACTCTGCAATTCCTCTTCGAAGTTCAGGTCCAACTTGAATGACCGAAATATCTTTCAAATAAATTGGAGTACCCGAGCTTTCATTTACATCAACAACAATATTTTCTAAATCTTCTTTCGATTTAATGTAACCCAATGCACGGACCATATATTCTGCTTCAGCCATTTCAATTACATTTCCACCAACATCGTTGTTGCTTTTTTGAATTGCACTCTTCACTTTATCGAGTGAAATTCCGAAAGAAGCGAGTTTAAGAGGATCAATCTGAACTTGATATTGTTTTACAAATCCACCAACACTTGCAACTTCTGCAACACCAGGAATTGAAGAGAGTTCATACTTCAAAAAGTAATCTTGAATTGAACGAAGCTCTTGCAAATCTCTTTTATCTGAATTCAAAACATATTGAAAAACCCAACCAAGTCCTGTTGCATCTGGACCAAGTTGTGGAGTTACACCTTCTGGTAGTTGATCTTTCATTCCACTTAAAAATTCAAGAACACGAGACCTTGCCCAGTAAATGTCTGTTCCATCTTCAAAAATTACATACACCATCGAATAGCCAAACATTGAATAACCACGCACATCTTTCGCAAATGGAACGGAAAGCATTTTTGTCGTTATAGGATAAGTTACTTGGTCTTCAACAATTTGTGGACTCTGACCTGGATAATCAGTCACAATTATCACTTGAACATCACTCAAATCTGGAATTGCATCAACTTTAGTTTCACTAATTGCCCAAATCCCAAGAAATATTAACGCAATAGTAAATATGATTACCAAAATTTTATTTTCAATTGACCATTCGATTAATCTTGAAATAAAATTTTCTTTCGGTTGATTAGTTGTTTCCATTTCAAAACTCCTTCTTTTCAAACTGATATTTCTTGAAAGAAAAAATTCTCATCAAGATCAATTTCACTCTTTGTATTTGAAGCCGTGCTTATCGAGATTTTCTTTTACTTGATTGATAGAAAATTCAGTTAATCTCATTTCACAAATTGGACATCTTTCATTTACATCAGAAATAACATTCCACTCCATTGTGCATTGCCAAAGTTTTCCATCTCTGTTTTTGTCAATTTCTTTAAGATTAATTATTCCCTTCCGAACGATTGAAGTTTTATCACTTTGATTTAATCGCCCATTTTCATTTGATTTTGAACTGGAAGATTTTTCGTCTGAACGATTAATTGATTTATTAACTCCATCATCTGAATTTGAACTTTGAAATTTTTGAATAACTTGTCGAAGGTTACTTTCAGCATCAATCATGAATTGAGCAGAGGCAACTACAACATTCCCTTCAATCAATCCGTCAAGAACTTGATAATAACCGTCAGAGTAAATTCCAAGTTTTACTTCGTGAGGTTTGAATTTCCCGTTACCAAGAGAGATAATGACAAAATCTTTTAATCCCGTTCGAATTACAGAATTCTCAGGAACGACAATAGTTTTACCAATTGATTTACCTTCAATCGTTACATTTGCAAACATTGATGGTTTCAGTTCTCCTGAATTTGGCAAATCAATTCTAACTTTAACAGTTCGACTTTTCTCATCCAATGTTGGATAAATAAAAGAAACCTTTCCTTCATAAATTTTTCCTGGGAAAAATTTGAAAGTAATAAATGCTCGTGAGCCAACTGAAATTTTTTGAATTTCATACTCATAGACATTTGCAACCAACCATAAATTTGAAAGGTCAGCAATTTTAAGTAGAGGCATTCCTGCCATAATCTTTTCACCTTCAATGACATTTTTTTCAAGTACAGT
>JAOAHM010000042.1 GCA_026415235.1 Ignavibacteria bacterium
TATCACTTTTTCAAATCTCCCTGAAGAAGTTACAATTAAGATTTATTCACTTTCGGGAATTTTGGTAAAAACATTGACCGAAAACGACAAGGAAAGTTTTGCATCACCATTCTTGAATTGGAATTTGAGAAATGAAGATGGGAAAAAAGTTGCCGATGGAGTTTACATCGCTCACATTAAGACAAAATTTGGTGAAAAAGTCTTGAAATTCTCTGTTGTGAAAATGAAATAGGGGAGAGTTTTTAATTGAGTGAGATGTAAGATTAAAGTCCAAATCAATTCTATAATTATAATCTTACATCTCACTCTCTAAGTCAAAAAAAATGATAAACTATATTTTCAGAGGGAAGGAGACAATAAATTCAGTTCCTTCGCCTTTTTTACTCCACACTTGTATTTCACCATTCATAAGCTCGACAAATTTTTTAGTAAGAGCCAAACCTAATCCCGTTCCTTCGTAAGGTCTTGAGTATCCAACTTTTTCTTGACTGAATGGTTGGAATAAATGCTTTTGATACTCTTCAGTCATTCCTATTCCAAAGTCTCTTATTTTGAAAATTACTTTATCTTCTTTTAATTCAGTTTTAATATCTATGTTTGAATTCTCAGGACTGAATTTAATGGCGTTATTGACCAAATTAATCAAAATACCATCTATACAATATTCATCAAGTACAAGAGTTGGTTGGTGTGGTTCAAGGTAAATATTAAATTCTATCTTTTTCTTATTTGCAAGAACTTTGAGCTGTTGAACTACATCCGAAACTTTCTTATTGATATCAATTGATTTATAATTAATCTCGAATTCGCCAGCTTCAATTCGAGAAATATCCAGTATTTGAGTGATAGTATTAAGCAACCTTTTTCCTGCGTTATCTATTGCTTCGAAATATTTTGGAATGTCTTCATCTTCTAAATCTGATAAGTAAATCTCTTTGAGAACATTAGTAAATCCAAGAATCACATTGAGTGGAGTTCTAATTTCGTGGGACATCATGGAGATAAAACCACTTTTTAATCTGTTAGCCTCTTCAGCTTCTTCTTTTGCTCGAATTAATTCATCGATTAATTTCTTTCTTTCAGTAATATCTCTGATAATAGCAAGGAATAAGGTTTCATTTCCTATTTCAATTTTTGATAGAGAAGCTTCGAAGTAAATTTCTTTGTTATTCTGTAATCGTGCAGTGCCTTCGAATTTATTTTCAAATTTTTCCTTTTCAAACTTTTGTTGATGAAGTGAATGCAAACTATCACGAATGATGGGATGAAAGATAACATCAAGTGGTTTATTGATTAGTTCATCTAAAGATAAACCAGTTAATTGACACAGAGCTGGATTAGCTAATTTTATTTCGCCGTTTTTATTTGTAAGTATCATTGCATCGTTGCTTTTTTCCCAAATCATTCGGAATTGTTTCTCAGAGCTTATCAATTCTTTTTGAAGTCTTTTCCGTTCTGTAATATCCCTGAATATTCCAAGTAAATATTTTTTCGTCCCGATATGAATAAATGAGTTTGTAACTTCAAACCATACTTTTTGACCATTGTGAAGAGTCACTTCAGTTTCGAAATGAGGTTTAATATTCCCTGTAATGAAACGTGATTTGTGCTTTTCAATAATCTCTAATTTGTTTTTACTTAGATAGATATCAGCGAGACTTCTACCTTCGATTTTTTCTTTTGGTAAGAACACCATTTTACAATAAGCAGGATTAACAAGAATCACTGTACCATGCTCATCAGTGAGACGCATACCATCTTGACTATTTTCCCAAATTAATCTGAATTGTTCTTCAGACTTTTGAAGCTCTTCTTGAAGTCTCTTTTGTTCGGTAATATCTGTAAAAAATGCGAAGCTGCCAATTAAATTTCCTAAATCGTCGAAAATTGCTTTTGCCGAAACTCTTGTCCAAATTATAGAACCATCCTTTTTAATCAACCTTCTATCAAAAATTTGAGATTTGTCTTTTAATCTATTTAATTTTTCTTGAATTGCGTGTTGTTTTTCGTCAGGATGAACGAGCTTAATTATGAAATTCTGATTCAATAATTCATCTTTTTCATAACCAACTATTTCACAAAATCTCTGATTAACATCAGTGATTAAATCCTCTGGATTAACAATGCAAATGCCTTCCACAGCGGTTTCAAAAATCGTTCTGAATTTCTTTTCACTTTCGATTAGTTGATTTTGAAGATTAAATTTATCCGTTACATCTTCACAGAAGGATAGTATTCCTCTTTTTTCATTTGGTAAGGTAATGGCAGTCTCAATTAGATGTACAACATTTTCACTACCATCTTTTCGTTTGGATTTAATTGTGTGATTTAAAACTTCTCCATTTAAAATTTTCTGAATATTCTCTTTAACGAATTTTAAGTTTTCAGGAACTGAAAGAATGCTTATGTTCTTTCCTAACAACTCTTCTCTTTTGTAGCCACTAATCTCCTCATACTTTTTATTGATTGCTAAAATATTTCCGTTCTCATCTTCAACTAAAATTCCTATAGGTGCATTTTCAAAAAATATCAAAAAGCTTTCATTGAGTTTATTTAGATTTAAAATTGCTTTCTTTAATGGAGTGATATCGTAAGCAGTAGCGATTGCAGCAGGTTTACCTTTCCAGTTAATAAGATTGCCAGTGAAGTCAATCCATTTTTCTTCGCCGTTTTTTGTGATAATTTTGAATTGATAATTAGTTGGTACTGGTTCACCTTTCTGTCTTTTTAATCCTCTTTCTTTAACTAAATTTTGATGATCGGGGTGAACAATTTCATAAAAATTTTTATTTAATAATTCAGAAATATCATAACCAGATATTAGCTCACTTGCTTTATTGGCATAAACAAACTTTTCACCTTGATAGACAAAAATTGCAGTCGTAGTTGACTCAGCTAATTTTTCAAAGAATTCTTCTTTTTCTTTTATCTCATTCTCTAATTTTTTTTGCTCTGTTATATCCTCGGCAACACCAAAGATTTTAACAACTCTATTTGTTTTATTATCAATTAATGGTACTGCATAATCTCTAATCCACCGTATCTCACCATTTTTGGTTACCATTCGACATTCTATTTTATCAGATAAACCACTTAATACTTTTTTTGCATGTTCAAAAACTTTTGGTAAATCGTCGGGGTGAAAGCATTTTACCCAACCACCCATTTGCTTAACTTCGTCAAGTTTCCACCCAAAAACTTTTGAAAAAGATTCAGATAACCATTCACCTGTCATGTTACCGTTATTATCAACATTGAAAGTATAAGCATAATCGGTAATTAAATTTGAAATTAACTGGAGTAGTTTTTGATTTTCTGCGAGTTGTGCCTCTAATCGTTTTCTATTTGTAATATCTCTAGCTATTCCTTCAATTGCGATAAGGTTACCGTTGTCATCAAAAATTGGAACATTACGCTGTTCAGTCCAAATAACTGTTCCGTCTTTCCGTATCCATCTTAAAATAATAGGTTCAGTGATACTAAACTCACCCTTTGCAACTTTTTCAAGTATAATTCTATCGTCAGGATAAACAATCTTAAAACCTAAGTCAGGGTCAGCATAATGGTCTTCGGGTGTGTAACCTGTAATTTTTGTAGCTGATGGACTTACATAAGTAAATCCTCGTTTTGGATGAAATTCATAGCGATAGATTAAATCTTGTGCATTCTCAACAAGCAATCGGAATTTCTTTTCGTTTTCTCTCAATCTTTCGTAAGCCTCTTTGTTTTCAAGAATCAATTGATATTTCTTGAGGGCTTCTTCAATTGCGATTGGAAGTTTTTTCAAATGCTTTTTAAGGATATAATCGTAAGCACCATGTTTGATACAAAGTATCCCAAATTCTTCAGAAGCCGAACCAGTTAGAATAATAAAGGGTAGGTCTGGATACATTTCATGAGTTAAACTCAATGCGGAAAGTCCATCAAAATCAGGTAAATGATAATCGGAGATGACGATATCAGGTTTATACTTCGTTAAACTGAGGATAAATTCTTTTCGATTAGTAGCCTCATAAATTTCTGCATCTTTGAAATAATTTTGAATTTCATATTTGACTAATTTTCTATCAGAGTCAACATCATCTAATAATAAAAATTTAATATGCATATTATCTTAATCCTATTCTAATTAGAGAAGTATTAAATCTTTAATAATCCCTTTAACAATACAAAACCTTTAACAATACAAAAATACAAAATAATTTATGTTAATATTGAAACCTTAAATTTTTTAATTCATCAAATTGTGATGAAAACTTAAGAGAGGAAATATGAATCAACCAAAAGTAATAATTTTTACAACTCCAACATGTAGTTTTTGTAATGCAGCAAAAAGATATTTCAGAGAAAAAAATATTCGATTTACTGAAGTTGATGTTTCTCGTGACCAAAAAGCAGCTATGGATATGTATCGTAGGACAGGTCAGATGGGTGTGCCTGTGATTTTAATTAACAATAGACCAATAGTTGGTTTTGATGTAAATAAAATTAATCAAATGTTGAACATAAAATAGTTTAAAACAAAAAAGGAGTAAAACATGACAATCAAACCTTTGGATGATCGAGTTCTTATTGAATTGATTGAAGAAGAAGAAACAAAAACTGCATCTGGATTATACATTCCAGATACAGCGAAAGAAAAACCAAGATTAGGTAAAGTAATTGCAGTTGGAACTGATGAAGATTTGAAAGAAAAAATCAAAGTGGGAGATACAATCTACTTCGCAAAATATGGTGGTGAAGAAATCGAAATGAATGGAAAAACATTAAAGATTATTCAACGCTCAGATATTCTTGCGATTGTAGAAAATTAAATTATTTATTAAGAGGTGAACAATGCCAGCTTGATGATAGCTGGCATTTTTTGTTTAAATGCTCTGTGTTACTTTAAGATTATTAAATATAATCAAATTTAGTATTTGAAAAATTTAAAACTTTAAGTATATTTGCGTCAGAATTTTAGTGGATTTAAGGGTAGTAACAAGAGAGTTTAGAGAAAATAAGTTCTTTTAGAGTTTGAAATTTGGAGATCGCAGAGTAGCCCTAACCGGTCACCTCACTATATATCCCACCTCAATAACGATGCCCCTAACCCAATGCGATCTCCAAATTCTTTTTTTTAAATAGGGTTTTACCCTCCCAAACCTTAATTTTCAAAGAAATAAATCAAAAATCTTCAAATACGCTTTTGATATCCATCTTTCCTTAAAATTTTTAAAGGTTTTTACGGTTTTAATAATATTTACTGAAAATTTTAAGCTTTTTAGGGATTTTTACAGGTAGGAAGAAATTTTATTTACTCAAAAAACTTCAAAAGTTTAAAAAAAATTAAAGAATTTGTAAGAAAATTATGTTTTTAATCCAAAATTTGGGTTCTGAACCTCAAAATCGGAGTTCCGAACTTCAAAATTGGAGTTCCGAACTTCAAAATCGGAGTTCTGAACTGCAAAATTGGGGTTCTGAACCTCAAAATTGGAGTTCTGAACCTCAAAATTGAAGTTCTGAGCTTCAAAATTGGAGTTCCGAACTTCAAAATTGTAATTCCGAACAGCAAAATTGTAATTCTGAACTGCAAGTTTGGACTTCCGAAGAGAGAGGTTGGGGTTAAAAATTAAAAAAGTTGTTTTCTGAAGCCCACAAAGAGTGTTTAGTTCGGGCAAAGATTTTTAGAAATGAAAATTCATAAAATTTTTCCAATTAGAAGGTGATAAATCTTTCGTTCTTAACAATCAGTAAGTGAGAACTTTGAAAGTTATAATTCAATTAATCACAAAATAAGCGAATAAAAAATATTCAAGAATTAAAATTAAAACGATTTAAATCTTAGTTTTGGTTAGTTTCAGACTATTGAATATGACAATTAAAGCAGAGCCCATATCAGCGAATATTGCTCCCCACATTGAAGCGATTCCAATAAAAGTGAGAAGAATAAAAACAGTCTTTATTGCAATAGATAAGAAAATATTTTCTTTAATTGTGTTTACAGTTTTTCTGCTAAGTCTGAATAGTTTTGGGAGTTTTGAAATTTCATCACCAATTAAAGTGATATCTGAATTTTCGATAGTTGCATCGGTTCCAATTTTGCCCATAGCAATTCCAATAGATGCACTTTTAAGTGCTGGTGCATCGTTTAATCCGTCACCAACCATTGCAAGAAAATTATATTTTGTGTTGAGTTCTTTAATCAAGTTAAGTTTATCAATTGGTTTTAGTTCGGCATAATACTTTTCGAAGCCCAAGTCCTTTGCAACTTTTTCTACAATACTTTTATTATCACCACTTAAAATAAAGAAATCCTTCACACCTTCTGCTTTTAATTCCTGCAAAACATTCTTCATACTTTCTCGTACTGAGTCTATGAGTGCGATAATTCCCAAAGGAGTTGTTTCTTCAAGAATAATAATTACAGTTGAACCAGAGTTTTCCAGAGATTGAATTAAATTTTTCTGCTCATCATTTAAATAGTTTATGAAAAGTTTGGGTTGACCAATTACATATTTTTTATTTCTGAAAATTCCTGAGATAGCTCCATCTTCAACTTTGAAGTTTTCCACTTTTTCGATTTGAATGTCTTGGTTTTTTGCGTAATCAATAATAGCATCGGCAATTGAATGCTCTGAGTTAATTTCAAGATTGTATGCAATCTCAAGCAATTCTTCTGCACTCAATCCATTGAAAGGAATAATCTTATCAATTTTCATTGCACCTTCTGTTAATGTACCAGTTTTATCGAAAGCGATTGCATCAACTCGATGAAGATTTTCTAAAAAGATACCACCTTTAATTAAAGCACCATATTTCGTTGACCTTGCTAAAGCCGAAAGAATGGCAACTGGCGTAGAAATAACTAAAGCACATGGACAAGAGATAACCAGTAAGACTAATCCTCTATAAATTGAAGAATAAAAATCTTCCTTTGCTAAGAAATAGGAGTAACCTGTTATAATGAAGGCAAGAAAGACGACAATTGGAGTGTAATATTTTGCAAATACATCAACAACTTTTTGGAGATTGGATTTTGAATTTGATGTAGTTTCTTCGAGCAACGAAAGAATTTTAGAGAAATGTGAATTTTTATAAGTTGATGTAGCTTCGATTAAAAGAGTGCCTCGTAAATTGATTGTTCCTGCATAACAAGTATCGCCTTTAATCTTTGAGATAAGTTTTGATTCACCAGTAATAGCAGATTGATTTACAACAGAAGCACCTTCAAGGACAATACCATCAACAGGAATTTTTTCGCCTGGTTTAATCAATAAAATATCACCAACACGAACCTCAGTAGTTGGAATTTGAATAAATTCATCACCTTTTTTAATTGTAGAGAATTCTGGTATTAAGGCAATTAATTTATTGATTGATTTTTTAGCTTTTTCGATAGAATAACTTTCAAGTTTAAGTGAGATTGCATAGAGCAACATAACAACAGCAGCTTCGGCGAATTTTCCAATTGCCATTGCACCAAAGACAGCTATCGTCATCAAAACATTGCTGTCAATTATCAATTTTCGCAAAGACAAAAAAGCTTTTTGAAAAACTTTATATCCACCTAAGATTGCTCCAAGAATGAACAAAGCGATAATAAAATTTTGATGAAGATGTAAATACTCTCCAGCAAATCCAACTATGACTAACAGGGAAGTGAAAATTAAAAGAAGAAGTTGAATGTAACTTTTCTTTTTAGCTCGAGATTTCTGATGAAGTTTATTGTGATAGACTTCAGCTTTAAAACCAATTTCTTTAATTGCTTTAATGATTTTTCCTTCAGCAGTTCGGTGTGTGACAATCAATCGTTGATTCATCAAGTCAAATTTTATCTCATCAATTTCTTTGATTGATTTTAATGCTTCTCGTATAACTCGTTCTTCGTTTGAACAATCCATACCTTCTACATAGAATACAGAAGTTTTACGACTTCCTTCTTTTTGAATTTGAAGTCCTAATTCCGAAATAGTTCTTTCTACTTCTTTTTCAGAAAAGCTTTCAGGTTTTAGTTTGAGTAAAACTTTTGATTCATCTATTTCAACTTTAGCGGAAATAATTCCATCTAATTTTAATAATTCTTTTTTAACTTCGTCAGCGCATACAGGGCAATCAACACCACTTATTTGAAATGATTTCTCCAATTCTTGATTATCGCTTCTCATTGTTGATTTTCTCCATCGTCCTTTTTCTTAAATAAATGGTCAAAATCACTTTTGCTTTTTTTCTTAATATACTTGGAGTAAAGTTCTTGAAGTTTTTGAAAAGATAATCTATCTAAGTCTTCGTCATCTTTAGTTCTTTTTTCAAACATCTCGAAATTGTAGAGATCATCTCGAGACATTTTATTTTTATAATATTTCAATTCCTGAATCATTTTTTTCTGTTCAATTATTTGCATAAAAATTAAACCTTAATTTTGTAGTAAATTTAAGAAAGAATGAGTAAAGAATTAATGAATGATTTGAACACTAAAAAAGAGAAGAAAGTAGTTCGTCTATTTTCGATTGCATCATTTTTAAATGATTTGGGTTCAGATATAATCTATCCTATCTGGCCTGCTTTTTTAACACAGTATCTGAAGGCAAACATGACAGTAGTTGGTCTGATTGATGGGTTAGGTGATGCGATTGTTTCAATTTCACAAGCCTTTGCAGGATTTTTATCCGATAAAATTCAAAAGCGAAAAGTTTTTATATGGCTTGGATATTTGTTTGGAGCAATTTCAAGAATTGGTTATGCTTTATCAACCACTTATCATCCAGTAATTTTCTTTCGAGTTCTTGATAGAGCTGGAAAAATTCGAAGTGCACCAAGAGATGCAACAATTGCAGATGTTTCAAGTGACTTTACAAGAGGAAAGAATTTTGGACTCCTTAGAACTATGGATAATTTAGGTGCAGTTGTTGGAATTCTTTTGTGTATTGTATTATTTCCAATGATTGGTTATAAAAATCTTTTTTTGTTAGCAGCAATACCTTCGTTTATTGGTGCGGGTTTGATAATTGTTTTTTTGAAAGAAGAAAGAGTTCAAACAAAAGTTTTCAAGGGATTTTCTTTAAAGTTTTTTGATAAAAATTTGAAGTTGCTTTTTCTTATCAGTTCAATTTTTGCACTTGGTAATTTTAGTTATTCTTTTCTTTTGGTTTTTGCTAATAAGAATGGATTTCCAATTTATTCATTACCAATTCTTTATTTGATTTTTACTTTCATTGCTTCCATTTTTTCTTTCTACTTTGGAAAGATGTCTGATAAGGTTGGAAGAAAAAAAGTTTTGTTAGTCTCTTTTGTGTTTTGGATTTTTTCTTTAATTGTATTAATGCTATTTCCATTGAACATAGGATTTTTTATAGGATTCATTTTTTATGGTTTGCACAAAGCAGCTTTTGAACCAGTGCATAAAACTTTTATTGCTGAGTTATCGCCAATTGAAATGCGAGCAAGTATACTTGGTGGGTTTCAGATGATAATGGGTTTGTTTGCTTTTCCTGCTTCTTTTGTGGCGGGAATTCTGTGGGATAGTTTTCATATCTTTGCACCGTTTTATCTTTCAATTGCTTTAACTTTAGTTTCAATTCTTCTTCTATTTGGAATTAGTGAAAAAAGTAAGGGAGTTAAATGAGAGAATTATCATCACTTGATCAGAAAATATTAAATCTTCCAATCGAAAAAATTTTTCCAGTTGTGTCAGATTTCAAAACTTACAATGAATGGTTTCCAAAAAATCCTGAATTAAAAATCTTAAAAACAACTTCAGATTATGTTGGGTCTATAGTTGAAGTTAAAATTGGATTGGTTAGTTTCAGGATTGAATTGATGAGGATTAATCCTAATAAAGAAATTATCGTTCAATACAGTGGAGCTTATGAAGGTAGAGGGATCTGGTATTTTTTCGAAACAATTAACGGAACTAAATTGATGTATGAAATTGAACTTGAAATAAAAAATCCACTTGTTCGTTTTCTCTCTTTGTTTGTGAATTTAAATTCGATTCATTCGAAGATGATGACTAAAATATTTCAAGGACTTGAAGAGTATCTCTATAAAATTTATGATATAAAACCAAATGGTCTCAATAATATTAACGACACACAATCAAAAATCTTTCCTATCTCGAGCAATTGATTCGGTTTTGAATCAAACGACTATGAGATGGGAGTTACTAATAATTGATGATGGCAGTGAAGATGATACTGAAGCGTTTATAAAGAAGTATTTTCTACTAAACAAAAAAATTCGTTATTTCAAAAGAGCTTTCAATGGAGTGGTTTCAGCGAAAAATTTTGGAATTAAGAACGCTACTGGTAAGTACATTACATTTCTCAATCCTGAAGATGAACTTAAACCTGACCATATACAATTAAGGTTGGATTATTTAGAAGAACATTCTGAAATAGATTTACTTACAGGTACAATTGATTTTGAAATTTTGAAATTAGAAAATCCTGATTATTACAATAAAGTGATTCACTCTGAAAAGAAAGAAGATTTAGTTAGTAACTCTGTTCTATTTGGGAGAAGAAAAGTTTTCGAGCTTTTGAATGGATTTAATGATATTGAATATTATGAAACAGATTTTATTGTTCGAGCACTTGACCATTTTGTTATTCAAAAATTTGAAGCACCAACTTACATAGTTCATTTAAGTTAAGTATGGATAAATTACCTGAGCGAGAAAAATTTTTTGATTTTTCTGATTACTCAAGACCACTTTCAAGATTTTTAGTTAGATTAATTAAAGATACTAACATCTCGCCACTAACATTCACGACAATTTCTTTGATTTGTGGTTTAGTTGCTTCGGTTTTAGTTTATTATGATTATTCAAATTTTTTAACAGCACTTTTAATTATTGGTAAAAGTTTTTTTGATGCTGTGGATGGTGAACTTGCACGAGCAAAAAATCGTCCTTCTTATGTTGGAAGATTTTATGATTCAGTTGCCGATTTCGTTGTGAATGTGTCTTTGTTTACTGCTTTGTTTTTAAGATTTAATGAATCGCTTTTTAATCTATTTATGGTCATAATCTTATTTCACCTTCAAGGAAGCATCTACAACTACTACTATGTTTTGAAACGACACAAAGCTGGTGGCGACACAACAAGCAAAATCAACGAACGAGAAATTAAGTCCTTATATCCTTATGATAATCCACTGCTCTTCAAAATATTTCACAGGTTATATCTTATAATTTACTATTGGCAGGACGCTTTAATTTACAGAGTTGATAAATCAGCTGAGGAATTAAAAAACATTCCAAATTCATTTATGACACTGGTTTCACTACTTGGACTTGGTACGCAATTAATGATTATTGCAGTATTTATTTTATTTGATTTAGAAAAGTATCTCATAAATTTCTTCATTTATCCTTACACATTTTTTGCAATCTTAGTGATTTTATTACGAAAGCTTTTATGGTCTAATAAAAAATTAGTCAATTGATAACTTACTGAAATTCAATGCTTAGACTTATCAAATTATTTTGAGTTGAGTAATAGTTCTTGATTTGCCATTTGAGCTAAAAACTTTTCACTTTTATTAAATTGCTTTATGATTAGAATTAAAAATCTTACTCGTTTCTTTTACAACTACTACGCTGTAATTTCGGCAGTATTTGTATTGATATTTTACATTTTAACATTAGCACCTGGAGTTATTGCATCCGATTCAGGTGAGCTTGCAGCAGTTCAATATACTCTTGGTATAGCTCATCCCACTGGTTATCCACTTTTTACAATTCTTGGTTATATTTTTTCGCACATACCTATTCCAATTCGCCCAATTACGAAATTGAATTTGCTCACAGCAATTTGGTCTGCTTTAACAGTTTATGTTTTGATTATTACTATTAAGAGAATTTTGGATAATTATAAAACTTGGTTATCGAAAGATGAACAAATTTCAAAAAATTTTTATGACCGTTTCGAACTTTCTGAAGAACTTAAAGTAATCGCATCTGTATTTGGAGGATTAGTTCTCGGCTTTAGTAAAACTTTTTGGTTTAGTAGCTTATCTGTTGAGGTATATTCTCTTCATATTTTTTTGTTTTCATTGACATTTTATTTCTTAACAAAAGCATTTGAGAATAGAGAATTAATTCAACAGAATAAATTCTTAAAAGACCCATACTTTTTATCATTCATATTTTTAGCACTTGGTTTTACAAATCATCTTTCAACGATTTTTATAATTCCAGCTTTTCTGTTTCTATATTTTTATGATTTTAATTTTTCTCGTGAAAGAATAAAAAGATTTTTGATTTATTCTGGAATTGCATTTGTGATTTTGACTTTGGTTTATCTTTACATTCCAATTAGAGCAATGATGCAACCATATTTGAATTGGGGAAATCCAGTTACATTTAGAGATTTTATAAATCATATTTCAGGTAAGTTGTATCATCAATTTTTATTTCCTTCAATCAGTGAATATTTTTCTAACATAGGTCGCTTCCTTAATTCTCTCTCAATTAGTTTTGATAAATCTGAATTTCAAGGTTCTGATTTTTCAATTGTCATTGTAATTTCATTTCTTGGAATGATTATTTCGGCATTTTTCTTTAAACGCCTTTTTATCACATTAATGCTCATACTTTGTACGACAATGTTGATTTCAGCCGTTTATAATATACCAGATATTGATGCTTATTATTTAGCTGGACATTTTGCTGTTGCTTTCTTTTCTGCTTTGGGTTTCTTTTACTTAGCATCAATCAAATTGTCAAAAAGAAATAGAGTGATTGCACTTACATTAATTTTTGTTATTTCAATTTTCTTAGAAATAAATCAGAATTATAGTCGTGTAGATTTGAGTGAAAATACTTTGATGGATGATTACACTTTAAGTCTTCTTAATTCTGTTGAGAAAAATTCGATTGTGCTGAGTTCACGTTCATCTTTTTATTTTCCAAGTTTATATTTTCAATTGGTGGAAAAGAAACGCACTGATGTTGTTGTTGCGGAACATAAACTTTTACAACAGAAATGGTATTATACTCAATTAAATCGGATTCATCCTGGCATCATTATCTTGAAAGATACGGTTGCTCAATTAAATATGGAGAATAGAGCAGTGTATTTTTCTCCAGAAATGCTTGAGTTGACTTTGAAGGGTGAAGTAAAATTGTTTGAAGAGTTCGAGTTAGTACCAGTTCAATTTTTATTTAAGTTAGTTAAAAAAGGAACTTATGTTGAAGCAAAAGTACCTGAAGTTAACTTTAAGTTTGTAAATCCTCATTTGTTTGAAACAAGGGATATAAAAAACATTATCACAAATATGCTTTTAAACCGTGCAGTGTACGAATTGATTAATGGCAAAACAGAAGAGACAAAAAAATATCTTAAAGAGTTAAAGAAAAATTTCCCCGACTACGAACTACCAAAGGATTTGCAAAAACTACTAAACGAGTAATGTTGACTTAAGAAGAGTTTTTATTGCATGGTTCGATGTGGACAAAAACATCCGCTACTTCTGGAAGTTGGTTAACTAAGTCTTTAACTTCTTGAGCAATCTTATAGGCATCTTTCATTGTATGATTTTCATCAACTTTGATTTTAACTTCCACATGATATTTATTTCCAAATTGATGTGACCTTAATCCACTTAGTCCAATTACACCATTAACATTTTTTGCCCGATTTGAGATTTCATTAATTAACTCATCACTTGCTGCTTTACCCATTAAGTAATCTATGTTTTCTTTTGCTACATGATAGCCAGCTCTGAAAATGAAAAAGGCAATTAATATTCCCGCTATTCCGTCAAAATATTTCAAATCGAATGTGGAGATTATAATTGCAATCAAAGCAATAGATGAAGATAAAACATCATTTAAGCTATCAATCGAAAGCGCTCGAACCGCTGGGCTATCGTATTTTTTACTTACAATTCTGAAATAATAAGCCATGAAAGATTTTAAAACTATTGTAACGCAAAGAACAATAACTGGAAAAACTAAGATGTCCTGAATGGTCGGTTCAATTATTCTTGTAATGGATTCTCGAATAACTGTAATACCAGCTACACCAGCAAAAATTGCAAGCATCATTGCAGCAATAGGTTGAGCTGCATGATGCCCATATTGGTGGTCTTCATCTGCACCTTTGTAAGAGACCTTAACAGAAAAGTGAACTGCAATATTTGTCAAAATATCGGAGAGCGAATTTATTGCATCTGAAATAACGGCAATACTATTTGATAAAATTCCTGCTGCTAACTTAAGCGCAAAGAGAAATATGTTCGAGGCAAGTGAAAATTTAGAAGCTCTTACAACTTTTTGTTGCATATAAAAAAATAATTCTTTTATCCATTTCTTAAAAATGAAGGTTGTCTAAAAAGTTATAAATCCATTCAATGTTTTTTCAAAACCTATTATTTTCAACTTTCAATAAATTTTCATTTCGAAAGTTAGGTGAAATTCTTATAAATCACTTTTCAGACAACCTTCAAAGGAAAAGTTTTAGCTTTTTTCTTCCCAGATTTGACAAAGATTAACAATTACATCAACAGCTTTTTGCATATCCTGAACTGATATCCATTCAAGTCGTGAGTGAAATGCATGTTCACCAGCAAAAATATTTGGACAAGGCAGTCCCATGTAAGAAAGTCGTGAGCCGTCTGTTCCACCACGAATGATATTTAATTTAGGCTTTATGCCAGCTCTTTCAACTGCTTCGAGAGCGTATTGAACGACTTGTGGATGTTGATCAAGAACATATCTCATGTTTCGATATGATTCTTGGACTTCAAACTTAAAACTTGCCTTAGGATATTTTGATATAATTTTTTCAGCTAAATCTTTTAAGTAGTTCTCTTTCTCTTTTAATCCAGCTTCTTCAAAATCTCGAATTAAAATTTTTATTGTAATTACATCAACTCCACCAGTGATTATGTAAGGGTGAATATAACCTTCCCGACCTTCGGTTGTTTCAGGTGAGAGTTTATCCTTAGGAAGGTTTTCGATAAAATAAGCAGCAATTTTAATTGCATTCACTAATTTATTTTTAGCATAACCTGGATGACAATTGAAACCTTGAATTGTCAAAATGACTGTATCGGCGCAAAATGTTTCGTTTTCAATTTCACCTAATGATTCGCCATCAACTGTGTAAGCGTATTTTGCACCAAATCGATCGAGACGAATTTTCTCTGTTCCTCTTCCGACTTCTTCATCAGGAGTGAAGCACACTTTAATTGGTCCGTGTTTGATTTCAGGATGTTGAATAAGATATCTCATGGCATCAACAATTTCAGCAAGACCAGCTTTGTTATCAGCGCCAAGTAAAGTTGTTCCATCGGCAGTAATAATATCGTTACCAATTTGCTCTTTCAAATCAGGATGTTCTTCTGGATCAATTACTTGAGTTGGGTCAGCAGGAAGAACAATTTTTCCACCATCATAATTTTTGTGAATGATTGGATTTACATTTGCACCACTAACTTCAGGTGAAGTATCCATATGAGCTAAGAAACCAATTGGAGGAACATCCTTATCTGAATTTGATGGAAGTTCAGCGTAAACATAACCAAACTCATCAAGTTCAACATTTTGCATACCAATTTCTTTAAGTTCTTCTGCAAGTACCTGTCCCAAAATTTTTTGTTTCTCCGTTGAAGGAAAAGTTGAAGAGTCTTCTGATGATTGTGTATCGTATTTGACATAACGAAGAAATCGTTCAACTACTGTGTAATCTTTTTGTGTAGACATGCTTCTACCTCTTTTTTAGTTAATGATTATTAGCAAATTATTAATTGGAAAAGTTATCTCAAATCTTAATGATAAATCAATTTCATTATTCACCAAGTTTTAGGTGTATTCTCAATTACCTTTGTTATTTTTGAAAAAGGAATTTTTATTAAATGAAAATCTCAATTTTCTTACTAATGTTATTTAATCAATATTTTTATTTTCAATCTTCTTTCCAGAAAATTTTGTTTGAATCGGTTAACTCTGAATTTAAGAAACAAGTTAATCCCGAAGAGAATGCGGATGAAAAATCTTTTTCAAATTCATCGAGAAATTTTGAGTTCAGTAGAAATCAAATTCCCGAAAATGAGTTAGCTATTGAAGAAAGTTATTTTTTGAGAAATAGATTTGCCAGGATAGATCCTTCAAAAACAAAATTGTTCCTTTCTCCAACTGCACAAACACTGAGTTCTGGTTCAGGTTATGTTTCAGTTTACGAAATTTTTTTCCCGTCATTTGCTTATGGAGTTACTGATTATCTTATGATCGGAGTAAGTAGTTCCATTATTCCATCCTTCGAATTTAAAGACCAAATGAAATCAGTTTCACTAAAATTTAAAGTTTTAGATAAGGACGAATTAAAAGTTAGTGCTGGAATAAATTACTTTTCTTTTTTAGAAACTTCATTCACACCATTTTATGGTGTTGCAACTTATTACGGTTTTCCTGTGTCGGTTACTATGGGACTTGGAAGCGGATTGACTAAAGATAAATTCATTAATGCTGGTTTTGTTTTGCTTGGATTTCATTATCAACTTTCAAATAGAATTAGCTTAATTTCTGAGAATGTCTTTATCACTAAAGAAGTAAATCCTTCGATGATTTTTGGGATTAGATTTTTTGGTAATCATTTTGCTATTGATTTAGGCATTTTTTCTCGAGCAATTTGGTCTCAATACAATCTCGATTTCTATCCTTGGATTGGTTTCACATATAATTTTTAGTGAGGAGTTTATGAAAATTAAAAACAGAATAACAGAATTGTTTGGAATTGAATATCCAATCATTCAAGCAGGAATGGTATGGGTATCGGGTTACAAACTTGCAAGTGCAGTAAGTGAATGTGGTGGACTTGGATTGATTGGTTCAGGTTCAATGAAACCAGAACTTTTGAGAGAACATATTCAAAAAGCAAAACAAGCGACTACGAAACCTTTTGGTGTAAACATACCACTGCTTCGTGGTGATGCAGATGAATTAATTAAAGTCGTGATTGAAGAGGGAGTAAAAATTGTTTTTACTTCAGCAGGTCATCCTGGCAAGTTCATTGATTTGTTAAAACGAAATGAAATAAAAGTTGTTCATGTAGTTCCATCGGTTAAGTATGCAAAGAAAGCCGAAGAGGTAGGATGTGATGCAGTAGTTGGAGAAGGTTACGAAGCTGGTGGTCATAATGGTTTTGATGAGATTACAACATTTTGTTTGATACCAATGTTAGTTGAAAATCTAAAAATTCCTGTAATAGCTGCAGGAGGAATTGCCACAGGAAGTCAAATTGCAGCAGCTTTTGCATTAGGCGCAGAAGGAGTTCAAATCGGGACAAGATTCGCAGCAACAGTTGAATCTTCGGCTCATGAAAATTACAAACAAAAAGTTGTAGAAGCTTTAGATAATGGAACAATAATTGGCTTTAGAAAAATTGGTCTCGTAAGGATGTTGAGAAATGATTTTGCGAATCGAGCTGTTGAAGCTGAAAAATCTGGTGCAGATGAAATTAAGTTGAAAGAGATTTGGGGTGAGAAAAGAGAACGCCTCGGAATTTTTGAAGGTAATGTAAACGAAGGTGCCTTAGAAGCAGGTCAATCGGCTGGATTAATTCATGAAATTTTACCTGTGAAATTAGTCTTCGAAAAATTGATTAAAGAATTTGACCAGACCATTCAAACACTTTCAAATTTAGTATGACTATGTGATTAACTTCAATTGCTAACTTGAGCAAGAAACATTCATAAATATTTTTTTTCACTTCACTTTTAATCAATAGTCAGGCAAGGTTGGTGCTTTAATTTTACCATTATTAATACAACTACATTTTTTGCAGATGCATAATTCAAAATAAATTTCTAAATTTTATCAGAAAGAGAGCTTTAATATGACTAAAATCCAAAAGTTATTCTCGTTCAATCAGGGCAGAAATATTTGGCGAATTGTCTTAACTGATTTAAATCAGATAGTAATTGAAGAGAGAGATATACAAAAGAAAGAAGTTTTTTTCTCTTGCATTGATCGAATTAGTGGTAAGTTATTTTGGAAGGACAAAACTTTTCTCGAAGAAAAATTTTGGATAGGAATTGAAGGCACAAGGTCTAAATATTTAATCCTTCATCAATTTGAAAAACCTGATATGCCAAATCATAAAAAAATAATTAATGTTGATTTGTTAACTGGTGAATTACTATGGCTTAATGAGAATTTAACTTTTTACGATATGGACGAAAATTTTATTTATGGTTTTAGTCAATCTTTTGAAAGTCGTGAGTACTATAAATTGGCAATTGAAAATGGTGAAGTTCTATCAAACCTTGGAGACGAAAATCAATCCAGACCATTCCTTGATTCCATTCGTGAACGAGATTATTCTAAATATCAATTCACTAATTTGATTGGTCAAAGTGATGGAAATCAAAAAGAATTAATTTCAAAAGTGACTGGCTCCAATCCTTTCTTAAATTTCTGTGAATATATTGAAAGTGATGAATTACTGATTTTTAATTTCTACGATAAAATTTCTCCCCAAAGTCTAATAAACAAATTAGTCGTTTACGATAAAGTTGAAGGCAAACCAATTCTAATCGAAACATTAAACGCAAGTACTCCTGCACCTGTGCCTGACTCTTTCTTTATCTACGACAACGAACTTTATTTTATAAAAGATAAAATTGAGCTTGTTGCTTATCAAATCAATTTATAGGAGGCATTATGAAACTAAATGACGAGGAGAAAAGATTATTATTAACTATTGCACGAAAATCAATCGAAGAAGAGTTCGGTCGTGGTGTAGTTAATTTTGATGAAGAAATTCCAGAATCATTAAAAAAGAAATATGGAGTATTTGTTACATTAACAATAGATGGAGAACTGCGAGGCTGTATTGGTTACATAATCGGCGATAAACCTCTTTACGAACTTGTATATGAAGTTGCGAAAAAAGCTGCTTTCGAAGACCCAAGATTCTATCCATTGACTGAAGAAGAACTCGATTCAATTGAAATTGAAATCTCAGTTCTTACACCACCAAAGAAAATCAATTCGATTGATGAAATAAAAATTGGTGAACATGGATTGATAATTCAAAAAGGTCCATTCCATGGACTATTACTTCCTCAAGTCGCAACGAAATATAATTGGAGTGTGAAAGAATTTTTAGAACATACTTGCTTAAAAGCTGGATTAAGCAAAAGCGAATGGAAAGACCCACAAACAAAAATTGAAATTTTTAGTGCCCATGTCTTTTCTGAAAAAGAAATAGGAGGAGAACAAAATGGTGACAACTGAAGTAAGGCAACCAGCAGTTGCTGGAATCTTTTACGAACGAGAACCATTCCAGCTCAAAAAAAATATTCTTTCACTATTAGAAAAAGCAAATCCTCCAAAAATAAATGGAGAGATAATTGGACTTATTTCACCTCATGCTGGTTACTTCTATTCGGGCAAAACGGCAGCTTTTGGTTATAAACTGATCGAAAAGAAAAATTACAACACAATTGTAATAATATCGCCAAGTCATTACGAGTATTTTCGTGGAATTTCTGTTTACAATGGTTCAGCTTACCAAACTCCATTAGGAACGGTAGAAATTGACCAAGAATTAAGAGATGAATTAAAAAGTTATGATAGTATTATTGAATTCTCAACAAGAGGACATGGAAGAGAACATGCATTAGAAGTTCAATTGCCTTTTCTTCAAATAGTTTTAGATGAATTTAAATTGCTTCCAATTGTAATGGGAGATCAGAGCAAAGATTTTGCCTACGCACTCGCAGATATCTTAGCTGAAGTTTTGAAAAACAAAAATGTTTTGATTGTTGCCAGCTCAGATTTATCTCATTACTATTCACACGATATTGCAAATAGCTTAGACTCAAGAATTGAAAAATTAATTAATGATTATGATGAAGAAGAATTAATAAATGAACTTGAGGAGGATAAAGTTCAAGCATGTGGTGGTGGACCAATGGTTGCAGTTATGAAAGCTTCAAAATTATTGGGAGCGAATAAATCAAAAGTTTTGTATCGAACTGACTCAAGCGAAGCGAGTGGTGATAAACATCAAGTTGTTGGATATTTATCTGCTGCATTCTTTAAAGAATGAATTGGTTTTCTGATGAAAGAGATTAAAGCTGCAATCATTGGTGCTGGACGTGTGGGAAGTGCTTTTGCATTGGATTTTTTTTCAAAAGGAATTGAAATCGAAACTATTGTTGATTGTAAACTCAATAAAGCAAAAAAATTAGCTAGTAGTGTAAAAGCAAAAAATTATACCGATAAAATTTCTCAGATTTCTTCTTCAGCAAATTTATTTGTGATTACTGTTCAGGATCGATTTATCAAACAAGTATCAGAAGAGTTAGCCAATGCCTTCGATACATTTGAAAATAAATTTGCATTTCATTCATCAGGCGCTTTAGATGCAAATGAATTATCTTCTTTAAGAAACAAAAAATGTTTGACATTCACTTTTCACCCAAATTTCAGTTTTGTTGATGAACAAAGACATGAAGGCACTTTGATTGATTTCAATCAATGTTATTTTGCCATTGAAAGTAATTCGAAAAAAGCAATCACCTTTGCAAAAAGTTTTTGTAAAAGACTTAATTACAATTTTGTTGTATTAACTGCCAAAGAGAAAGTTCTTTATCACATTTTTTCAGTAATAATTTCGAATTACACAGTCACAGAGTTTTATCTTGTTGAAAAATTTTTTGGGAAAAAATTAATTAATTCTTATTTGAATTTGCTTAAATCGACAATTCAAAACATTGAAGAATATGGCGCCAGAAAAGCATTAACTGGACCAATCGTTCGAAATGATGTTGAGACAATCAAAAAACATTTGAATGTTTTATCTCAAATTAATCCAAAAATGAAAGAGCTTTATAAAAAATTCGGTTTGCTAACACTTGAAATTTTAGACGGAGAAAGAAATCTAAAATCACTTGAAGATTTGAAAGATATTTTTGATAAATGATTAACCAAAATTCTTTGAAAGTGTTTGATTGAATAAAGTTTTAAAGTGGTAACTTCATTTATTATTTTTAGTTTTAACTATAACAAATTTGGAGGTAAGATTGAGCGTATCCCTTGAAACTATTGTATCTCTTGCAAAAAGAAGAGGATTTGTTTTTCAATCATCTGAAATTTATGGTGGACTTAATGGATGTTGGGATTACGGTCCCCTTGGTGTTGAGTTGTTGAATAATATAAAAAGAGAATGGTGGCAGTCAATGACATTTAGAGAAGATATTGAAGGAATTGACGCTGCCATTTTGATGCATCCTAAAGTTTGGGAAGCTTCAGGACATGTTGCAAATTTTACTGATCCAATGGTGGATTGCCGAGAATGTAAAGCTCGCTTCCGTGCTGATCAGTTAGAAGATGCAATGTGTGGTAATCCTGCTTATAAAGGTAGAAAAGCAATTAAGTGTCAAGAAGAAGGTAAATTCACAGAACCAAGACAGTTTAATTTGATGTTCAAAACTTTTATTGGTCCAGTGGAAGATGATGCTGCTGTTGTTTATCTCAGACCCGAAACCGCTCAAGGTATTTTTGTTAACTTTTTGAATGTTTTAAATTCATCACGACAAAAAATTCCATTTGGCATTGCTCAAATCGGAAAAGCTTTTCGAAATGAAATAAACACAAAAAACTTTCTCTTCAGAACTCGTGAATTTGAGCAAATGGAAATGCAATATTTTGTTCGACCAGGTGAGGATATGAAATGGTTCGAATACTGGAAAGAAGAACGAATGAAATGGTTTATTGAACTTGGATTGAAAAAAGAGAAATTAAGATTTTCACCTCATCCTGAAGATAAATTAGCTCATTATGCTCGTGCAGCAGTTGATATTGAATATGAATTTCCATTTGGTTGGGGAGAAATAGAAGGAATTCACAATCGAACAAACTTCGATTTAACTCAACATACAAATTACTCAGGCAAAGCACTTGATTACTTTGATGATGAAACGAAAGAGAAATACATTCCATATATCATCGAAACTTCTGCTGGTGCAAGTAGAAGTTTTATGACATTTTTAATTGACGCATATCACGAAGAGGAAGTACGCGGTGAAAAAAGAGTTGTTTTGAAATTACATCAAAAACTTGCACCGATTAAAGTTGGAATCTTTCCTCTTGTTAATCGTGATGGTATGCCTGAAATTGCAAGAAAAATTACTGAAGATTTGAGAAAAGATTTTCGTGTTTTTTATGATGATAAAGGTGCGGTTGGAAGAAGATATCGAAGACAAGATGAAGTTGGAACTCCATATTGCATCACTGTTGATAGTCAAACTCTTCAAGATCAAACTGTTACGATTCGTGAACGAGACTCAATGGAACAAATACGAATTGATATGAATAAAATTCGTGAATTCTTAAAAGAAAAATTAACATAAAAAATGGGAGGACTTATGAAACCTTTCAATAAAATTTTATTACTTATTCTCTCATTAGCACTTACATTTCCATTCATTGCTGCAGATTGTGCCAAATCAACAGAACCTGAGAAACCAGTTTCACCTGCACCAAATCCACCTTCAAATGTTTATGTCGTGGTTGATGCTGTAGCTGGTGGAGCAAGCTTTGCAATTGTTAGTTGGGATAAATCACCACAACATGATAACGCAGATTTCAAAGGTTATCTTGTTGTAACTTATAGAGTGAATCAACTTGGGGATCCATTAAGCACAGTTGATTCAGTCTTTATTCCAAAAATTGAATCAAGAAAAAGAGTAGTTCAAAATATTCAACGCGGTGTAAGATACAAGTCTTATGTCTATTCTGTGAACAATGACGGTAAGAGAAGTATTCCTTTTGGAACGGTAATCTATGCTGGAGTTTATTTCGGTGAAGGTGTAATTGATGAATTTAAGTTAACAGGACCAGCTCGTTCGGGTTATGGTTGGAATGCATCAACTGGTACAGGTTCGCAATACTCCTTCGCACAATCAAATTATCCTAATATTGATTTACACATGCGACTCGACTCAGCAAGCAATGTTTTGACATTTTACTCGCCCAATGTTAAAGCTGCATTTCCTGGTGCAAGAGTTACTCGATTTGCAGTAGTTAGTAAGACTGGTCAAAGTGGTTTTGATTTAGTGGAAGGACTCGAAGAACCAACTTTAGCAGCTGTTTCAGTTGTAAAAGATAATGTTTACTTGTTAAAAACTCAGGATAGTATTTATGTTAAAGTTTGGGTAAAGAATATTAAAACAACTGGTTCAGGTGCAGATGCTTATCGAACAGCTGAATTTGAATACAAAATTCAACCAATAACAAATCTTAGAGTGGTTAAGAAATAATTTTTGAGTCAGTCTGAGATTTAACTCAGACTGACTTTAATTTTTTATGAAACGGGCAAATCTTCTAATCATCTTTATCATAACATTCTTAATTAATCCATTTGGAATTAATTTATCTTTTTCTGCGGAAAAATTATTTAATAACAATTCGGATTTTGAAGAGAGAATTAAGAGAGGTATCGATTACATTTATAATATTCAATTTGACTCGGCAGAAGTTATTTTCAAACAATTAATGCTTGACTATCCTCAAAGTCCTGCTGGAAGATTTTTTCTCGCTATGATTGATTGGTGGAAAATTGCCATTGATCCTGATAACGAAAACCATGATGAAATTTTTTTGGAGAAGTTAGAAGATGTGATTTTTCAATGCGAGCAAATTTTGAAAAAAGATGAAAAAAATTTAGATGCAATTTTTTTCAAAGGTGGAGCGATTGGTTTTAGAGGAAGATTGAGAGCACTTCGTGATAGTTGGATTAAAGCTGCTGATGATGGAAGAGAAGCTTTACCACTTCTTCAATATGCTTGGTCAATTGACTCAACCAATTATGATATTTTATTTGGAATGGGAATTTATAATTATTTCGCAGAGGTAATTCCAAATGAATATCCATTCATAAAACCATTGATGATTTTCTTCCCAAAAGGAAATAAAAATCTTGGAATTCAACAGTTAAAAGTTGCAGCTGAGAAAGCTAAATATGCTTCCACTGAATCAAAATATTTTCTTCTGACATTATATTATCATTTTGAAAACGATATCTATCAAGCACAACTATATGCAACAGATCTTCATCGGAAGTATCCAATGAATCCAATTTTTCATCGTTATTTAGGTAGAACTTATGTGCGTTATGGTGATTATGATACAGCTTCAAAAATTTTCTTGGAAGTATATAACCGAAGCAAATCAAATTTACCTGGCTATAACAAAAACGCTATGCGTGAAGCAGCTTATTACATCGGAATGAATTATAGACTTGAAGGTAAATATGACTCATCGGCTTATTTCTTCCTTCAGTGTGTGAATATTAGCAAAGAAATTGATGAGAAAGGGAATGAATCTGGATTTCAAGCATCTGCTGCTTTGAATCTGGGTATTGTAAATGATTTGATGGGAAAGCGTGAAGATGCAATTAATTACTACAATTATGTCCTTTCTATTAAAGATTGGAGCGACTCTCACGCTTCAGCAAAAAAATATTTGAACTCCCCTTATGGAAAATAAATTTCCGATTTGCATATTTGTATAGATATGAATTATTAAAATTAAATTATGGATGCTTCGCTACTTATAATTTTACTGATTTCAATTGTTTTGCTCGCCTTTCACTTCATTAATAAAAAAATTGAATCAAAACTCTCATCACTAATTTGGTTTGAGTTTTTAATAGTTGGAATCATAATTGGTGAACCTTTCATAAGATTCGTTAATAACTTTACTAATCTTAACCTACCTTTGATTGTTTCTGAAAACAATTTATCTCATGTTAAAAATATTGCCACTGTAGTTTTAGGTTTTGTAGGTTTTTCAATTGGGATGAAATTTAGATTAAAAGAATTATTTAATTATTCGATTGAACATTTCAAATTATCGCTGATTGATTTAATTTTCACTTTTGTGGTTTTAAGTAGTTTGAGTTTCTTGTTAATAAATAATTTTTTCAACAGTCAATTTGAATTTCATGAAAAACTTCTTAATGCATTGATTGTTGGTATAGTTTCAGTAACTCTTTCTTCAGAAGTCCTTGAAAAGATTAAATCAAATTTCAAAGTCGAAGGAAGTAATTTTTTCACATTATCAGTGCTTCCAAAATTGAATCACTTTATTGCAATATCAGTTATTGGTTTGATAATCATTCTGATTAATTCTGAATTTGATTTCAGATTTTCTGTTACTTTTATTGAATTGTTTTTATTAAGTGTCTTGTTTGGATTAATCTTTGGGTTCTTCTCATTCATATTCATTGAAGGGGAAAAAAGTGAAGGTATATTGATTGTTTCGATATTTGGAATTGTAATTTTGATTTCAGGTTTAGCGACTAACTCCCATAATTCGCCAATCTTTTTAAATTTTATTGTTGGTTTCATAATTGGAAACTTATCGAAATCGAAAGAAGTCTTATCAAATCTCTTGAATAAAATTGAAAATCTATTGTATGCGGTTTTAGTGATTATTGCAGGTATGTTAATCAAGATTAATCGATTTGAAATTTTCTTCATTGGTTTGGCTTCGTACTTAATTCTACGATATTTTTTAAGATATACCTCTGGAATTTTAGCATATCAAATTGCAATTGATAAAAGACAATACAGTTATAAAATTGGGAAAGGATTGATTTCTCAAGGTATTGTTGGATTATCAATATTGTTAAACTTTAAGTTGTTTTATCCGAATTCGTTTAATGATTTAATTTTTGCTGTTTTAGTTTTTGCAGTTCTAATTAATCAAGTTTTGTCCTATAAAACTTTGAATAATTTATTAATTGACCTTAACGAGATTAAGTGATATGTCAGTTGTTAGAAAAATTTTTGCTTTAATTTTTTTCGTGCTTCTCATCTTTGGTTTAGAATATCTTAAGACTGCAGAGTTTTACACATCCACAATTGATGTGCTTATAGCTTTAGGTTTCATTTTGTTGATAGGATTGTTGTTTGGAGAAATTTTAAGTCTTATTGGTTTTCCGAAAATTTCTGGTTATTTAATTGCAGGAATTTTATTTGGACCATATTCGAAAAATATTTTTCAAATAGACTATTTAAGTTTTATCTCAGATTACTTTCTAAATGAATTGAAATATTTTAATGCACTTGTCTTAAGTTTAATCGCATTTTTGATTGGTGGTAGGATTAAGCTTAATGAATTGAAAGAATTAAAAAGAACTATTACTCTGATTATAATTATTAGAACAATTTTAATTATTGCTGGAATTTTTCTGCTATTTGTTATCATTTATCCATATTTCGATTTATTGAAACAAGTCAATCTTGATACAATTATTTTCATTGGACTATTAATCTCAATTTTAATGATTAGCACTTCAATTGAAACAACATTTGGTGTATTAAATGAATTTGCTGAAAGGAATAGGTTATCGAAGCTGATTTTTAGTTCAAGTGTTCTTAAAGATTTAATTGCTTTAATATTGATAATATTTGTGATTAATCTTTCTTATTTGCTAAAAAACGGTGAAAGCGAATTAATTACATATTCAACTTTAAGTAGTGGTTTTAAGGAATTATTGTTTTCAATTGCCATAGGATTTGCGTTTGGATTTTTTTTGAATGTTTACTTCAAACAAATTGAAAAAGAAAAATTATTATTCTTTGTTTCCTTCTTAGTTTTATCAAATGCATTGGTTCATTTTTTAAGATTAGAGCCTTTTGCCGTCTACTTGATTGCAGGAATTGCATTCGCCAATCTATCAAATGAATATGATGATTTTTTGGTTTCAGTCGAAAAGTATTCACAAATTCTTTTGATAATTTTATTCACAATTATTGGTGCAAGTTTAAACATCAATTTTCTTTACTCATTGTTCCCGTTAGTGATTTTGATTTTATCTGCGAGAGTTTTGATTACTTACTTCTCAGTAAAAGTTGCAGCGAAATATTCGAGTGAAGATAAAGAGATACAAAAAAATCTTTGGATGGGTTTTCTATCGAATTCTTTGATATTGAGTTATCCGATTCTGATTAGTAATGTATCATCTAATGTTTTAGAAATTCTATTGCCAATTGTTTTTTCATTAAACTTAATTAGTCTTTTAATTGGAGCACCATTATTAAAATTTGGGCTGAAAAAAATTAATAAATCAACTCAGAGCTTGAGCGTAGTAACTGAAAAGCGTTTCGAAGATAGAGTTAGAGAAGAAGTACTACCACACAAGAAATTTAATGTACCTCAATTTGAAGATAGGAACTTAAATGAATTGGTTTTATCGCTTCGAGAAAAATTAATTTCACATCTGCAAGAATTTGAGCAAACATTAATAAACAAGCGAAGTGAAGAAGCACTGGAATTTTATTATCAAGTTGTTGAGCAATACATAGAAGAATATCAAAAGTTAAGAAATCTATTTACTAAAGGTAAAGTTTCGGGTAAGGAGATAAAGGTTCAAGTTTTATCAATCCAACAGGAAATATCAAAGTGGTTCGCCGAAGTAAGTGTTGCGAGAAAATCAGTTGAGCAACAAATTTTGACTGCCGAATATCTTCTTCAAGAATTATTTGATGAATTAAAAGAGTATTGCGAAAATTCACCACTTTATGTTGAAGTGGAACAAGAAGAAGATAAATATGAAAAAGAAAGCGATGATAACTTATTCGTGCAATCTGTCAAATCATATAAAAGACTTGACAAAAAATTCAGAAAATTATTTGGAATTAAATCCTTCTTAAAGAGAAAAATTCCTTATGTAACATTGGTTAAGTATTACTTTGAGTACCAAATTGCACTCGAAATGGAAAAAGTCGCTTTCTTGCTTGGATTGGAGCGATTGAATGTTCTTAGAAAAGTTAAAAGCATTTACGATGATTTTACATCAAATCTCGAAGAGCTAATTAATTTAATAGCCGAACATAAAGATGTTGAAGCAGTCTCGTTATTAGCAGTTGATAAACTTGATGAAATTCATGGTAAACTTAAACAAGAAATTTCATCAATTGGAGAAGAGATTGAAGCATCAAATAAAAATATTAGCTTACGATTGAACTATGCATTTGCTAATCCTTTCAATCAATTTTTGAAGTCAATTCTTAAAGCAGGAACAATTGAACTAAACATCAAAAAATTCCACTTCTCAAAAATCTACGACGAAACGAATAAGGCGAAAGAAACTACATTAGAGACGATACGCTTTTGGGTTAATTATTTGGTTGGTTTCCTTGGCATTTGTGAAAGAGATGCACGAACTTTTGAAATAATTGGAAAAATTAATGCAATCATCAACGATACGATGATTAGTCATTCTGATAATGTTGCTAAGGATATAAAAGATTTAATTTCAGAATTAAATGTTCTCTTTAAATCACTTGAAAAACAAATTACGAACTCAGAATTAATTTCATCTTCTTCGATTGTTGAGCTGAAAAATCTTATCCTCAAATATCGTGATGATATAATTTACTTGATTAACGAGAAGGGAATTTCAAAACTTTCAGCATCGAAGAAGACTTATAGTGTAAATAATATTGTCAATTCCCTTAAAGATACTTTTGCACAAATAATTACTGAATACAATCGTGAAATAAAAGTACTTGATGAAAAAGATTTAGAGTTGAAAGAAACTAAAACAAGATACATTGAATTGAAAACATTAAAGTTTGTGGAGATAATTAAGAATTATTTTGAAAACGAGATTTTGCAAGAGATAATTCGATTAAATGAAATTGTTAATGGGCATATAAGTAGTTCAATTTTGGAATTAAAGAACATAGAAAATGTAATTTATTATCACTTCAACATTACCATTGATGAATTAAGTAATCTTGAAAGTTCACAAGACTCAAAACGATGGCAAGAAGAAATTTCGAGTATCATCGAAAATAACTTTAGGTATTCAATTAAACTTTTAAGAGATAAAATAAAGGCTTGGGATCGGCAGATTGAAAAATTTGAAAGAGAAGTTGAAGTATCTCTTACCGAAAAAATTTATAGTCAAATTTCAAATCTTAAAGAAGTATTTCGTAAAGAACTTTCAATTGAATTTGAGAAAGGACTTCTTCCTCAAGAGTATGAAAAAATTTTACTTACGATAAATAAGAAGCTAAGTAATATTAAAAATCAAGTTTTTACTCTTGGACAAAAACTTCTTCAATCAATTAAAAAATTATTCAGACCTTTCATTAGAGAAGAAAAGTATTTGATTGAAAAAGAAATCGAAGGTAAAAGTTTAATTATATCAATTTATGACCAAACAGTTTTTGACGAAAAAGTTTTTAATTCTCTTCCATTTGTCTATAAAAAGTTGTTTGATTACACATCGAGTGATGTTGTTGAAATACTTGTTGGTAGAGAGAATGAAAAGGAAATTTTGAAACAAGCTTATGAAAGAACATTGAAAGGGCTTTCAGGTTCAACAGCAATTATTGGTGAAAGCGGAACTGGTAAAAGTAGCTTAATAAGTTCATTTATTTCGAAAATACAAACAGAAATACCTATTTATCGTTATGAATTTGAGAAAACTACATCATCAGAAAAAGAATTCTTAAAGATATTGTCAGATATTTTTGAGATGAATTACATCACTTCATTCGACGAATTAATTAGTGAGTTGACTATTGAAACAAATTCTAAGATTGTAATCCTTGAAGACATTCATAAAATTTATTTAAGAAAGTTTGGCGGTTTAGAAGCAATGAAAAAATTGCTTCTAACTATTTCAGAAACAAGTAATAAAATATTTTGGATTGTTTCGATTTCTTATCATGCTTGGCAGTTACTAAATAGAATTTTGAATATTGGTAATTATTTTCCATTCCAAATTAAAACGGAAGTCTTGTCAAAAGAACAAATTAAACAAGCGTTACTTAATCGTCATAAAACATCAGGTTATAATCTCGAATTTCTTCCAGATGACTCAAGTTTAGTTCAAAATCAAAGACATTATTTATTCAAACATGATAGGCAAGCTGCATTAGAAGAAGAATTTTTCAATAAACTTTATGAAGCTTGTGAAGGCAACATAACATCAGCATTATTTTACTGGATTAAATCAATTAAAGAATTTAAGAATAATACGATTTACATCAAGCCAATCTTGAAACTGGATTTTAGATTGCTTCAATCATTTGAAATTGATAAACTCCTTACACTTTCGAATTTGATTCAGCATGGTAGTTTGACAATTAAAGAACATCAAGAAATATTTAAATATGATGAAGAAAAATCAAAATCAATTTTGAATTTCTTGAGTGCAGCTAATCTTGTCCATTATGATATGAATGAAAAAGGAGAAAAAGTTTTTTATCTAAATTCTGCAGTTTATAAACCAATAGAAATTGAGTTGAGAAAATTAAACATTTTTGATTGATATGAAGTTATTATTACTTATTCAATTAATTCTCCAAGTTCAAATAATTAATCAAGACACATTGAATACTCAAAATCTAATTAAAGATAGTGTTCAATTTAAATCAGTAATTGAAACGGTAAAAGTAATCATAACCCCTCAAGTTGAAAAAGAAAAAACAAATCCAGTAGTAAATAGAAACTACAACGAGTTGTTCAGTGAAACTTCATCACTTGGTTTGAGAATTCTTTTCTCGATTATCTTAATTTTTACAGTTATTTATTTGTCTCAGAGGGTCAATACTTTTCTCAACAAAAATGATTTATCAAACCGATTAAGAAATCCTGAACTGATTAAGTTATTAACGAACTTTTTTATCTGGATACTGGCATTAATTATTATATACCTAATTTTTGATAATTCACCATTAATTCTTCTTTTATTGGCACTTTTAATTTCCATTATCTTTTTAATTTCCACAGTTGATGTGATGAAGAACTTAGTTGGCGGAATTTTACTTTTCATTGAAAAACCATTTGAATATGGTGATTGGATAAAAATTGATGACTATACTGGTCGAGTTTATCATAAAAATTTTTTGACAACTGAGATTATAACTGAAGATGATGCGTTAATAAAAATTCCTAATCAAAATTTTATCACAAAGACATTCGAGAATTTGAATGTAATTTCAAAAAATAAACAAGTAAGTTTTATTGTTGAAGTCCCACCACACTCAGAAATTTCAAAGATTAAATCGTCATTATTTGAGATAACTTCCCTTTCAATTTTTAATTCAATAAACAAACCAGTTGAGATTATTTACAAAGGAATTAATGATAGAGGAAAAATGGAATTTCAAATAAAGGCTTATGTCTTTGATGCGAGATACGAAAGTGAATTTAAATCCGATGTTCAAGAAAGAATTGCCGAGATTTTTGGGATTAATTAATTCTTATAATTATCTACCTTTCTTAAAATTTTTCATCTTAATTATGTAATTTTTAATAAAAACCTTATATGGCTTAGTATATCCTACCTAAATATAAGTTTTATTTTGTAATCTTTGTTATTACTTGAGGGAGTTTTCGTTTCATTTTCCACAATTCAAAATCTTTATGAAATTTAATTCAACTAATATTTATTTTGAAAATGAATAACTCGATTAATAGATTTAAGGAAGAAAATCAACAAAAAAATAGGAGAGTTCCCAATGGCGTTCACTGGTAAAGAAGAACATCAAATTTCACTCGAAGAAGCAATAAAGCTTATTCAGAATTTTAGGAGCAAACAAAAAGGTGAAGGAATAAAAGCTCACTACTTTGGTAAAGAAGCACTTATGAAATTGTTAGAGCAAGAAGGTTGTGTTGGATTAAGAATTTATTATGCGTCTCAGGAAGATGGTACACCAGAATTAGTAATCGTTGGTGTTAATGAAGAAGGAAAAGATTTAGTTGGAATGGTTTTAGATCGAAGTTGGTTCTGCCCACCTTATTGTGATGGGGAATCGATGTTGAACAAATAATAAAGTGAAACATGAAAAATATTTACATCGCTTTTTCTTTATTCTCAATTTTACCTTTTATAGTTGGGTTATTATCAATTAAAAAGTTAGATAACCCATTAAAAATAATTTTCACTTTAGTTACAATTTCTGTTCTATCGAATATGACTCTAATTTATTTTGGATTAGTCTACAGAAATAATGTATGGATAGGACATATTTATACTGTAATTGAGTTTTTGTGTATTTCACTTTTTTATCTCAGCTTGTTCGAGAGAAAAATATTTAAACAAATTATTATTGGATTGATTTGCCTTTTCGTAATAATTGTAGTTTTGAATAAAATTTATCTTGAATCATTTCATTCAATTGACAATTATTCTTTAACTATAAGTTCAATTTTGTTGCTCATAATTTCATCAATGTTTTTGGTTGAGTATTTAACAAAAAATTTGATAGTTGATATAAGAGATTATAGATTTATTTTGACGATTGGATTTATGGTTTATTTTGGAGGTAATCTTTTCATTTTTGCATTAAGTAATGAAGTTAGGGGAATATGGTTGGTTCATAATTTATTAAGTATTTCGTTAATCATTATTTATACATTAGTATTTGCATGGCGCAATTGACAGAAAATATTTGGTGGATAATTTTAGCTGGATCGGTTTCTTTAATTCTTCTTATTGGTTTAATTATTGTAAGCATACTGATAAGTAATAAAAAGTTATTGCGCCTTCAGCAAGAAAAGATTGAAGAAATTCAGAAGTCGGAGCGAATGTATGCGGATTTGTTCAATAATGTTTCAGATCTTGTTTACATTCATCAATTTGATGGAACAATATTAAAAATTAATGATGCTGTTGAAAGTTTACTTGGTTATAAAGCCAATGAAATTATTGGTCAAAAATTTCAGAATGTCTTTGATATCCCACCGTCAGATTACTATCAATACATTCATACATTAGACAATTCTGATTTTTCAAAAGGTATATTAAAATTAAAATCAAGAGATGGGAAACAACTTATTTTCGAATATCAAAACTCAATCGTAACTGAAATTACAAATTTAAAAACCATCAGAGGTATTGCTCGTAATGTAACAGAAAGAATTAAAGCTGAAGAAGAGTTAAAACGAAAAGATAAATTACTAACAGCAGTTGCAGATGCATCCATACTTCTTCTGATAAATCCTGACCACAAAAATGCAATTAATCATGTTCTGCAAATCCTTGGAGAAGCAATTGAAGTGGATAGAGTTTATGTTTTTGAGAATCATATTGATCCAGTGACTAACGACCTTTTGATGAGTCAAAAATTCGAATGGTGTCGGGAAGGAATTGCACCACAAATTGATAATCCATTACTTCAGAATTTATCTTATCGTCATCCTTATGCACAAAATATGTATGAAAAGATTAGGCAGGGAGAAATTTATTCTGGAATAGTGAGATTTATGTCTGAGCCAGAAAGAGAAATTTTTGGGGTACAAGGGATAAAATCTATTTTAATAATTCCTATTTTCATTGGTAAGAGGTTTTGGGGATTCATCGGATTTGATGATTGCACTTATGAAAGAGAATGGTCGGAAGTTGAAAAAGCAGTTCTTAAATCAGCTGCTGGATCTATTGGTGGATTGATTGGATTGATGGAATATGAGAAAGAATTATATCAAACAAATATATTCCTTTCAGGAATTCTTGAAAGCTCCCAATCAATTTCAATCATTACTACTGATTTATCAGGTATGATTGAGTATTGGAATGCTGGTGCTGAAAACTTGTTCGGATATAAAGCCGAAGAGATGATAGGACAAAAGCTTGTTGGAAAAATTATTGATACAGATGATAAAATTACTTGTGATAGATTTCTCAATCTTGCTAATTCAGTAATCACTAAGAAACAGACACAAACAACAGAATTAGTTTTTTATAACAGAAATGGAAACCAGTTATGGGTTAATCTAACTATTTCTCCAATAATTGATAATCAAGGAAATGTGATTGGACTTTCAAGCATTGGTCAAGATATTACTCAAAGGAAGATTACCGAACTTGCACTTATTCAAAATGAAGAAATGTTTCGAAATGTTTGGGAAAACTCTGCTGATGGTATGCGATTGCTTGATGAAGACGCTAAGATAAAACTCGTTAATAGAGCTTATTGTTCTTTAGTTCAAATGCCTTATGAAAAGTTAATTGGACAAGACTATTATGTCTGCTACTACAATCAAGGACAAGAAAAGCTTGAAAGCTTCAAAGATAATATTTCTAAAGGAAATATTCCTACAAGACAAATAACAAATATCACACTTTGGAATGGTAAAACAATTCCAGTAGAAATTTCAAATTCTTTCATTGAGTTACAAAACAATAAAAAAATGCTTTTAAGCATCTTTCGAGATATTTCTGAGCAGAAAGAATATGAAAGAAAAATTAAATCTTCAGAAGAAAAGTATCGTCAACTTGCATTGCATTTACAAACTATAAGAGAGGAAGAGAGAACAAAAATTGCCCGTGAGATTCATGATGAATTAGGTCAACAGCTCACTGGACTATTCTTTGAAATTTCAGGAATCAAAACAATGAGAAAAAGAACGAAAGTGCAACTTGATGAAAGATTGGATAAAATTCATGATTTAATTCAACAATTGATTAGCTCAGTTCAAAGAATATCTGCCGATTTAAGACCAGCAATTTTAGATGACCTTGGACTAATTCCAGCAATAGAATGGGAAGTTTCTCAATTTCAAGATAGAACAAAAATCAAAACCAAATTGAATGTTCAAGTAGGCGATGTCAAAATACCTAAAACAATTTCAACAGTAATATTTAGAATACTTCAAGAATCTTTAACAAATGTTGCACGACATTCTAAAGCAAGCCAAGTTAGTATTGATTTAAAAGTAAAAAATGACGATTTTTTGTTGGAAGTTGTAGATAATGGCATCGGAATTCCTGAAGAGATGTTATCAAATCCTAATTCAATTGGACTTATTGGAATGAGGGAAAGAGCATATTCTTGTAATGGTGAACTAATTATTCATTCAGAATTAAACAAAGGAACGAAGATTTCTTTAACAATACCAATCAATGGAGAGATGAAATGATTAAAGTATTAATAGCAGATGATCACGCAGTTGTGCGTGAAGGTTTTCGTAGGATGATTGAAAATGATCCAGAAATTAAAGTTGTTGCTGAAGCTGAAAATGGAATTGAAACACTTAAATTAGTTCGTTCGGTAAATTTAGATGTAGTTGTTCTGGATATGTCTATGCCAGAAATGAGCGGACTTGATGTATTAAAACAAATTAAATCGGAGTTTCCTGATTTACCTGTTTTGGTTTTTAGTATGCATCCCGAAGAACAATATGAGCAAAGGGTTCTTCAAGCTGGAGCTAATGGTTATATTACCAAGAGAACCAAACCTTTGGATGTACTTCAAGCGATAAAAGATGTTGCTAAAGGCAAAGTTTTAATGAGTGATCAGATGAGGCAAAAAATAATTAAGAGTAAAGGTAAACTCGAGGCTCCACATCTACGACTTTCCGATAGAGAATTTCAAGTATTAAAATTGACAGCAAAAGGTTTAAGAGCTAAAGAAATTGGTTATTATCTAAAAATAAGTGAAAAGACAGTTACGACCTATAGAAGTAGAATAATGCAAAAACTTGGTCTTACGAGCACTTCTGAAATGGTAAGATATTGCATAGAAAATAATATTGAGTTTGATGCATAATCAGAATTTCATGTAAAATCTTTGGTCTTATTGTTTAGTCAATTCTTTTCCAAGTAATAGATAATATCATTCCTTCCTCTAATTAATTGAAAATTAACTTTAATTTATTGTGAGCTTTTCTTCAAAATTTTGAATGGAAATTTTCATATACATTTGAAATAAGTTTTAACCCAATCCTATATTTCTTAAAATTCATGAATTCTTATGAAATTATTCGTTTGTAAGAATTCTTCTTATTTATGTCAAAAACTTAGAAAAATCCTCGATTTGAGTTCTTTTTTGACATATTTCTGAGAGAAAAAACTTACATGTTCTTAAGCACGGGCTTACCAATCTTTTTAGTTTGCAAAATTATGTTTGTATTAGAAAGAAAGAGGTAGAAAAATGAAAGAGTCAATCTTAAAAAACAATAAGGAGATAAAGGAGTTACTAATTTATACAGCATTATTAATAGTGCTCTTAGTATTAATGATAGTTATCCCGTAAAGGAGTTTTAAAGTTTCCCACCTCAGCTCTCTACTCTCTTATTCAATAGAGCCCGTTTGCCTGCACGGGCTCTAACTTTTTAAATAAGCTTGGATTCACTAAAAATAAAATCTGTGTAAAAAGGCAAGCAAGAAATTAATTAGCACTAATATTTTTTCAGTGTAAGCCCAACGAACAAATTTTTGGAAGTTCAAAGAATTGTCTGCTGAAGAATTTTTAATTTTTTTTGAAACTGGAATTATGAATAGAAATGTAATTAATAGAATGATGAGGATGATAAACTGTTTTGTTGTTAACCAATGATTTGCTTTGACTTCAAAGAAATTATAAACAGGTGAAATTACAACGAGAAGGATGCCAGTCAGAATAATCCCGATGGAACCTATCATCCCTGTTAAATTAGTTAAGTTAAGCAGTTTTTGAACAAGTAATTTTTTGAAATCTTCATTCGTTTCTTTTTTGATAGATTTAATCAATGAGATTTCGACTGGGAAAAATCCTAACCAAATTATTGCAGATAAAATGTGAATTAAAAGTATTATAGGATAAATTTGATACATAAACATTTCTTACACCTTTTTTCTTCAAAATTAGTGAATGAGAAAATTTAAGTCATTGGATTTGATTATACATAATTTTATTATGACATAAAAAGGAGATATTATGAAAAACATTTTCTTTTTAGTTTTTTTATTTTTCTGTTCAGAAATAATTGCTGTACCAAGATTTGCTTTGATGAGAGGAAATCAATGTAAAGATTGTCATTCAAATCCAACTGGTGGAATAATTAGAAATGAAGATGGTTTCAGATATGGAAAGAATAATTTGAGATTGATGAAAGCAACTCAATCTGATGTAAGCTCATTCCTGAATGATAATATTTCAATTGGATTTGATTTTCGATTTCAATATCTCTATTCGCAGGAGTTAAAGAAATCAGATTTTCATAAAATGGCTGGTGGTGTATATACAAACTTCACAATGAGTGATGAGATGAACTTTATTGCTACTTATGACCTTTATCGTGGAACATTTGAAGGATATGGAATTCTAAATGTATTCCCTCTTGAAGGTTATCTAAAAGTAGGAACATTCTCTCCAAACTTTGGAGTTCGAATTGATGACCACACAGCTTACACAAGAAATGGTGATGCAGGTGTATTAAGCTCATCACCTACAGAAGGATTAATATTTGCATCAGGTTATACGCAAACAGGAATTGAGTTTGGATTTTTCCCAACGGATTTTTCTTTTGTTACTTTAAGCGCAGGTCAAGATAAATTTCCATTCAAAACAGATCCTTCTTACATCGGTCGGATTGAATTAACTCCATCATTTGAGAATTTTAACTTGTTAGCTGGAAGTTCATTTGGAATTTTTCGTTCTTTACAAAACAAATTTAATTTAACAAGTTTATTCGGCGGTTTTGGTGTTGGTGATTTTACTTTTTTAAGTGAATTTGTCCTTGCAAAAGATTATGTAAATAAAGACATTAAATCGCAAGTGTTAATGTTAGAGACTTCGTATCGAATAATTCGTGGATTGGATTTCGTAGCTCGATATGATAGAATTATTCCCGATACAAAACAAAAGAACAATTATTCATCTCATCTAATTTTTGGATTTGATTTTTTCCCTTACAGTTTTGTAGAAATCAAACCTCAATTCAGATTAAATCTTGAAAATCCAAAAGTGGATAAGAACAATAGCTTCGTTTTGCAATTTCACTTCTGGTATTGAGAAGAAGTTGTCTAAAATGTAATTAACATCAATTCTCGTCTTGCTTGTGAATTGAATGCGATTTAAAAAATAATTCTTGATTTATTCAATTTGAATTAGTACTTAAAAAATTCTTTCAAACAACTTCATTTTCTCGATTTGCTTTCTCAACCAAAAAAGCTGGAATACATACTGAAATGTATTCAACATCTTCATCGAAAGGATTGGAATAACGAACTCGTGTTCCTCTTTTAATCAAGATACTTTCATTTTCTTCTAAAATTATTTTTTCGTTTTCAACTTCGATTAGTTTTTTACCTTTGATTATAAAAGTTATCTCATCAAAATCTGGAGTTTGAAAAGGTTCGCTCCAGCCAGCAGGAGCAATCATGTGTGCGAAACTGAACTCGATTGTATTTGTTGATGGAATTCCAAAATGCTCTTTGATTGTTTTATTGTCGTTTGTTGGAATTACAAGTGGATTACGTTGAACTATATAATTTTTCATTTTGTCTCCTCAAAAATTAATATGCAAGAAAATATTTTTTATCTTTGACAAATTTTGAAAGGAAAAATGAGATTCGAAAATTTTTATTACAAAAATAATTTATTGCATTGTGAAGAAATTGATTTAGTTACAATTGCAAAAGAATTTGGAACACCTTTTTATGTTTATAGCAAGAAATCTATGGTGGATAGATTTAATGATTTCAAAAAGGCATTTGAAGATATCCCTCATAGAATTCATTACGCTGTTAAATCAAGTTCTAATGTAAATATTATAAAACTTTTTTGTTCCTTAGGTGCAGGGCTTGATGTAAATTCTGGTGGTGAGTTGTATCGTGCCTTGAAAGCAGGTGCAAATCCAAAAAATATTTTATTCACAGGAGTTGGAAAGACTGAAGAAGAAATTTTGTTTGCCCTTCGAAATGATATTTTTCTTTTTAAGATTGAATCATTTCAAGAGCTTGATTTGTTGAATTCCTTAGCCAAGCAAGAAAATAAAATTGCAAACATTGCAATAAGAATAAATCCAAATGTTGACCCGAAAACACATCCTTACATCACAACTGGACTTTATGAAAGCAAGTTTGGAATTGCTCAGGAACTCGCTATAGATGCCTTCAAACGAGCTTCTGCTTTACCAAACTTGAAAATCTTAGGAATTGATATGCACATTGGTTCTCAAATCACCGATATTGATGCATTTAGAGAATCAGTTGTAATAATGAACGAATTGATTTCACAACTTAGACAAATCGGAATTGAAATTGAGCACTTTGATGTGGGAGGTGGACTTGGAGTTCAATACAATGATGAACCTGTTCCAGATGTTTTCGATTATGCCAATGCAATCAAAGATGAACTCAAAAAATCAAATTGCAAAATTATTTTTGAGCCAGGGCGATATTTAACTGCTGATGCAGGTGCACTTGTTACCAAAACTTTATTCAATAAAAGTAATCGAGATAAAAATTTTTTGATTGTAGATGCAGCAGTGAATGATTTGATGCGTCCTGCTTTGTATGGAGCTTATCACGAAATTTTACCTGTTTTGATAGATAATAGAGAAAAAATAGTTTATGATATTGTTGGTCCAGCATGTGAAACAGGTGATTTTTTTGCTAAGGATAGACTATTCCAAAAAACTTATCAAGGTGAATTAATCGCAATTATGTCTGCTGGTTCTTATGGTTTTTGTATGTCTTCGAATTATAATTCACGAAGGCGAGTGGCTGAAATTATGGTCGATGGTAATAAGTATTTCTTGATTAGAAAAAGAGAAACTTACGACGACTTAATCAGAAACGAAGAAATTGTAAATGAATTATTTGAAAATTGAACTTTAATAATTGAGTTTAAGTTGAAAGTAAAAACAGGAGAAATAACTATGAAAAAAGTAATATTCATCTTAACAATCTTCTTATCAACACTTTTTGCACAAGTACCTCAAAAATATGAGAACTTCAGTTTGCAAGATGTGAATGGTAAAACTCATTCATTGGCAGATTTCAAAAATTCAAAAGCAATTGTAATAATTTTTATCTCAACCGATTGTCCAGTTTCGAATGATTACAATTCAAGAATGGAAAAACTTCATCAAGAATATCGTGGTCGTGGTGTAACTTTCATTGGAATTAATTCTAACAAAGAAGAAACAGTTGAAGAGATAAAAGAACATGCCAAGAAGAATAATTTGACTTTCTTAATACTGAAAGATTTCGGAAATAAAATCGCAGATAAATTCAAAGCATCTTATACTCCCGAAGTATATGTTTTAAATTCTAACTTCGAGCTTCTTTATCATGGAAGAATTGATGACTCGAGAAAAATCAAAAATGTAACTAAAGAAGATTTGAAGAATGCCCTTGAAGAAATTTTAGCAGGAAAAGAAGTAACAGTTAAAGAAACTAAAGCATTTGGTTGTACAATTAAGAGGGTTAAGAATGATTAATTCAAAAATTTTTATCACGCTGATTTTCTTTTTGTTTATTTACTCGAATGTTTTTGCACAAACTTCAAAAAAAATTGTTGTTGAGGATATTGATAAACCAAAACTTCAAAAGTTAATTAAAGATAGAAAAGGAAAAATTCTTTTCTTAAATATTTGGGCAAGTTGGTGTGCTCCTTGTAAAAAAGAATTTCCGGACCTTGTGAAGTTAGCTGAGAAATATAAAAAATCTAAAGTTGAGATTGTCGGATTGAGTGTTGATGATCGAGAAGACCTTAATTCAGCAGTAATTCCATTTCTTCAGCAGAACAATGTGAACTTTAAGATTTATCTACAAAATTTTAAGAACATTGAAGAGCTTATTGAATTCTTTCCCCAGTGGCAAGGTGCAATTCCATTAACTGTGATTTTTGATGCGAAAGGAAACCAGAAAAAATTTATTGTTGGAATGAGAGACTTTACTTTCTTTGATAATGCAATTCAAGAAGTCTTAAAGCCATCAAAATGAACAGAAGAAAATTTTTTACATTAACTGCTTTTTCACTTTTGTGGACAGGGTTGAGTTCTTATGCTCAACCTTTTTTGTTTTCTTCGAAAGTTAATAAATCGAAAGAGCAAAAATTAAAAATCATAAAACCTAAAAGATTGCGAGAAGGAAGTCGGATTGGAATAGTTGCACCAGCAAGTTTTATCAAAGAGGAAGACTTCGAAAAGATAAAACAAAATCTTGAAGCTTTGAATTTAATTGCTGTTCCTTCAAAAAATCTTTTCAAGCAATTGGGCTATCTCGGTGGAAGTGATGAAGAAAGAGTTGATGACATTCATGAAATGTTCTTGAGAGAAGATATTGATGGAATTATGTGTGCTCGAGGAGGTTATGGCACTCCAAGAATTTTAAAATACATCGATTACAATTTGATAAAACGAAATCCAAAAGTTCTGATTGGTTACTCAGATATTACAGCACTACTTGTTGCTATTTATGTGAAAACAGGATTGGTAACTTTTCATGGTCCTGTTGGTATCTCGACATTTAATGA
>JAOAHM010000050.1 GCA_026415235.1 Ignavibacteria bacterium
AATGCCTATTGGTATGATGGTTCAGGTTATGTTATTGAAAATAATTTAATGAGAGGAAAAGGATATTGGTTAAAATTTAATCAGTCACAGAATATTACAATACCTGTAGTTACTTCTAATTCAATTTCTATTAATGTAAATCAAGGTTGGAATTTAATTGGGTCACTTCATAATGAAGTTGCCGTTTCGAATGTTGTATCAAATCCACCAAATATAATCGTCACTCCATTTTACGGTTACGATAAAAGATATTATCAAGCATCTTCTTTGAAGGTTGGAAAGGGTTATTGGGTTAAAACAAATCAAGCTGGAACTCTAATTTTATCGTTATTAATAAAATCTAATTTTTCAAACCAGTTTGAAATTTCAACCAAAGAATTGCCTTATATAATATTCATTGCGGAAGATGGATTTGAACAAAAACTCTACTTTACAAGCGCACCACTCAACTACGATTTTGAATTACCACCAATTCCGCCTCAAGGTTCTTTTGATGTTAGATTTGCTAATAATAGTTTTGTCACTGATCTAAATGATCAAGCGAAAGAAGTTCTAATCCAATCGAATACAAGAAATGTCAAAGTGTTCGCAAATGGACTTGACTTTAAAATTTCAAGTCTATCGGGCAATTATGAAAATGATGTAATAGTTGAAAGTGGAAATGAAAAAGTTTTGAATATTAACTTATCACACAAATTAATTGTGCAACCAATATTGAATAAGCTTGAATTTAAGTTGATGCAAAATTTCCCAAATCCATTTAATTCGCAAACTCGTATTAATTTCTCTTTACCAAAAGATGAATTTGTTCAACTAAAGTTGTTTAACATTTTAGGTGAAGAAGTAAAAATTTTATTGAACGATAAAAAAACAAAAGGTTATCATTCAGTTGATTTGAATATTAGTGACTTACCTTCTGGTACATACATATACCAACTCAAAGCTGGTAACTTTATTGAGAACAAGAAACTAATCTTTATTAAATAGTTCACTCCTTTCACACTCAAACAGAGCAGAGATGAAAATTTCATCTTTGCTCTATCATATCTATTTTAATTTTCATTATCTTTAAGTATGAGACAAATCATTAACAAATACATATTTGGAATTATTGCATTTTTCGTTTTTATCATTTACTACTTAACCATTGCACCAACCGTCGTTACTCTTGACAACGGAGAACTTGCAGCGACTTCTTATCACTTAGGTATTCCCCATCCACCTGGTTATCCACTCTTCACTTTGTTAGGTTATTTATTTTCTCATTTACCGTTGGGAATGAGAGTTATTGAGAAACTTAATTTGTTATCAAGTATTTATGCAGCATTAAGTGTTTATCTATTATTTCTAATTAATGAAAAACTTCTAAAGTACTTAGAAAAAAGCCTCTGTAATTCTTTAATTTTTAGAACAAAATCACCATCGTTTCGAATTTCTATTAAAATATTTTCAATCGTTGGTGGATTGGTCTTCGCTTTTAGTAAGACTTTTTGGTTTCAAGCAACTAATTACGAAGTTTATTCCTTTCAAATATTTTTGTTATTGGGTTTCATTCATTTTTTCATTTCAGTAATTGTTGATGAAAATTCAACCGACAAATTGAACTTGAAATTTAATTTCATCTTTGCTGCAATTTTTTTTGCTGGAGTTTTATCTAATCATCCCACTGGTGCAATTTTTCTGATACCAATGTTTTTAATTTTATTCTCAAAAAACCAAAAGCAAAAAAATTTTTATAGAGCTTTTATATTCTTATTAATCGCTTTAATAGTAACGATGATTTTCTATTCATACATTCCAATTCGAGCATCAAAAAGTGCTTTGGCAGGATTTGGTTTGCCACAATCCCTCATCGAAACATACGAACATATTACTGCAAAAGTTTATAGTTCTTTCTTCTTTTCTTCCTCTTCAAAGTTTTTTGAAAATCTAAATTTCTTTTTCAGCACATTATGGTTTTCATTCGATATCAATGAATTTTACAGAGCTGAATTTGGATTGAATTTAATCTTCTTACCCATTGGAATGTTATTACTCTTTTTTGTTCATCGAAAATTTTTCTGGTTACTAACATTGACATTAATTGTTTACATCATTCTTCCTTCATCTTATAATATTTATGATATTGATGCACTATTCATTTACGCTTATTTGGTTTTATCTTTCTTAATTACATCTGGAATTTTCTTCACATACAATCTAATTCAGAAAAAGATTTACAATTTGATTTTTCTATCAACCCTCATTCTTACAATTTGCTTACAAATTTATTTTAATGGTGTAAGAGTAAATCAGAAAGGCAATTATGTTTTTGAAAATTATTTCAAAAAGATTGTGGGAAGTGCTGAACCTAACAGTATCGCTTTAAACTATAGTTCTTATTTTCATTCTATGTCCCTTTATTTTCAATTCGTCGAGAAGTTTCGCCCTGATGTGATTGTAATTCTTTATCCACTTGTTTCGGAGAAATGGTATTCAAATCAAATTCATAAATGGTATGAGTTGAAGGAAAATATCATAGAAATTAATGAAGGAAATGTTAAGCTTAACACACAAGCTCGACCGTCTTACATCACCAGCGAAATGTTGCAAAAAATTTCTTCAGGAAGTGTAAAATTCGATGATGATAAAGAACTCGCACCATACGGATTATGTTTTCGTCTAACTTCAAAAGGAAATTATGTGGAACAAACGAACGACCTTTATGAAATTGGAGAAATTCGAAAATCGGATTACTTCTCTCAAGATTTAAGAGAAGTTGTCTTTCAAATGATATTAAATAGAATTTATTATGAACTTGATTATGGCTACAATCAAAAAGCTAAAGAACTTATTGAATTGATAAAACGAAAATTTCCGAATAAGGAATTACCTGCTTATCTGATACAACTCGAATAATTACTCATCTTTGGTGTTTATTATCTTTAAGATATCTCGCTCAAGCGTTTCAGTTGGTACTTCGATTATTCTTCCAAGTTCAGAATCGTTTTTATAAAAAATAAATGTAGGAACTCGTTCAATAATAAATTGATTTATATCGTAACCTTCTGCTTGTTTCTTTCTATCTACACAATAGACAGTTAAATTCTTTTGGTCGTATTTCAACAAATCCAAAATTTTGTAAAAATGAGGTACTTCTCTTCTACTATCACTACACCATGTTCCCAAGACAATAACTATTTTTATCGAATCTAAATTGATTAACTTCATAATAGAATCTTCTGGCTCGTATAGATTGTATTCAGCAAAAAACCACCATGAGAAAGAAGTATCTTTAGTGAAATTTTCTCTTGTACAATAACCTATTAACATCGGTTTATTTGATTTTTCATCAATTACAATTTTCCAAGGAGATTTACTTTCTTGACTGTAAATGGAGTTATGAAAAAAGATTAACAAAATAATTCCGAAGAAATAAATTTTACTTTTCATTTTTCTTCTCCTCGAGTTTTGATTGTTCTCTTATGTCCAATCCCCACATTAATTTTTCTCTTAAAGTTTGAAAGTAATCTTTATTTTTTCTTTTGAAGAGTTTAAGATGCTTAACTGATTTCTTAATAATTAATTTTACAGGTGGTTTAATCTTGTAAATTTGTTGCCCATCTTTATTTATTGTAATGGTTTCATATCCAGAACGTGCTTCAATTTGAATTTCGCTATTACCTGGAAGAACTATTGGTCTTACTGTCAAAGTATGTGGGCAAATGGGGCTGAGAATGATTGAGTCCATATCTGGTAATAATATTGGTCCTCCAGAGGATAAAGAATATCCTGTCGAACCTGTTGGTGTTGATATAATCAAACCATCTGAACGGTAAGTAATTAAATATTTTCCATTTACATAAGTATCAATTTCAATAATTCTTGACCAACTTCCTTTTTCAATCACAATGTCGTTGACCGCAATTAATTTCTCAGTTTTTTGATTTAAAGTTTTTCCTTCAAGAAGGATACGATTTTCAATTTCATAATCATTGTGTTCAATTTCCTCAAGAACATCATTTAAATCATTAAAATTAATATCCGCAAGAAAACCCAGTTTACCGAAATTCACACCTAAAAGAATTGCATCAGCATGGATTGCATATTGAGAAGAGTAAAGCATCGTACCATCACCACCAAATGAAACAAGGATATCAATCTTCCCTTTAAATTTTTTTTCATCGATCGCTTTTACATGTTTAGTAAGATTATTTTTTTTCAATAAATCTTTAACAAACTCAAAAGTCTTTTTACTCAAATATATTTCTCTTCTTTTACTTTTCGCATTTGCAGAAAGAAATTCAATTAGATAATCTGAGATATCATATTTTGCTGTGTTTGCAATAATTCCAATTCTCAACTTTTTGCCTCTTCCTTCTTCTCGGTTTTTGCTTTTTGTTCTTTTTCAAGTTCGTCAACATAATTTAACTTTAAGTCTTTACTGACTTGTAAAATTAATCTTTCTTCTTCCTCAGATAGATTTCCCTTTGTTTTTGCTTTAATCATATCAATCATATCAATTGAGAGTTTAGCGGCTTCGAGGTCTTTTTCAATTTTCTGAGTAATAGGATTGGGAAGTTTACCGAGACCAATCATTGCAGAAGTTTGAAATTGAAGGATTAATTGAATGAATAATGCTTCATGAAGTTTCTTTTCCTGCTCAGTCATGTTAATCCTCCTTTATTTTTTATTAAAGATTGAATAAAGATTAATCTTTCATCAATCTTTGAATAGTTAAACTCATACCAACCGTGAACCACAACATTGTTACAATCTCATGATCACCAAAATTATATTCAAAAAAACCACTCACACAAATTCCAATGAAAGCAGAAAATAATCCCTTTGCTAAAACATTATAAAAATTTTTATTCTGAGATAATTTAATTGTCTCAATGTGAATGAAGAAAATCTTTATCAAGAGAAGGATAAAAATTATGAAACCAAAAATTCCTAATGTCGCAAGAATATGAGTATAGTTATTGTGAAGATGACCATAAGTGTATTTATCAAAAGGTTCACGATATTTCTTGTAAGTTTCGTTGAAGTCAATATTACCAACACCAAAGAATGGATGTTCTTTAAATATTCTAAATGCAACTTTTATTTGATTTAATCTTTCAACATTCGATGGATGATAAGGGTCATAAATTGAACTCAATCGACTTCTGTAAAAATATGTTGCAATCCATTTATCATCCCATCTAATCAATCCTGAAATTTTTTCTTTGAACTCATTCAATTCAAATACATTTCCGTGAATATTTATGAGATAAATTTTTCCACCAAAATCAGAGAAGATTATATCATCATTAACAAATCGAACAAAGTTTGGAATTACTTTTGTTTTAACTCCACGAACCAATCTCGGTGAAGATGGTTTCGAAACATCATAAATTTTCAAACCTTTTATTCCATCACCTATTGCAAGTAAATTTCCGTCTAAATTAATTGATGCAGGTTTATCTTCTGTATAAATTTCTCTGATTAATTTGATTTCTTTTGGATTTTGAAAGTCAAGAACTAAAAATTTTTTATCATCCACTAAAGCATAAATAATATTTTCTTTTCCAATTAGATATGTAAAAACAACTTTCTGTTTTTCACTTGAAAGTGAGAAGGACTGCAAAAATTTCGGATTACTTGCATCGCTAATATCAACTATTGAAATACCATTCTCACCTTCAGTAAGCAATAAATAATTTTCATGAACATACATTGAACCAACAACATTTTGCGGAATAATTGAAGTAACAAAATGTAATGAATCATCAATCTGTTTAAGAATTAAAACTCTTGAGTCAAGCAACGAAACAAAAAGTAATGAGTCATTACTAACGATTGCTTTTGCTGGAGAAGGTGTAGAAAATTGTGAAATAAAAGTTAGAGTTGAGTCATTTAATTTCCACTTAGTAACTCCACTTTCATATTCAGCTACATAGAAATAATTTTTCAAAGTAGTAATTCCGTGAGCTCTACCTTTTGTGGTAAAGGTTTTTTCATCATAAACTTTTTGTGACTTGTAATCAATCTTAAATACAGAAATTTCACTCAAAGTTTGAGTAAGAGAGAAGAACACTCCAATCAATACTGCAACAATACCAATGAAAATCCATCTTTTATGCAATAGAAAAAGAAAAACTACACCAGCAATTGTTCCTAACCAAGCAGCCCTTGTATAACTTGAAACTAACGAACCAGTGGAAATTATTATCGCTAAAATTAAAAGTATCTTATATCTCAATTTATTTTCTTTGAGAAAGAGAAATCCAACAAGAATAATCGTTACAACACTCATCAATCCACCAGCAGTCATGACATATTGAAAAATTGAAGGACCTTTTGCCTCTTTCGAATACAATTGATATATATAATACTGATATGCAAAGTAGAGATAAACCAACATGCCTAAGACTGCAAAGACAAGGAAAGCGTAAAGAATTCTCTTGTATCTTTTTTCATTTCTTAAGTAATAAACTGGCATGTAGACAACTGGAAGAAGTATGGCTCTTTTAAATGTATTGTGAAATGCTTGAGCTGGATAATCAGATAAAATTGCTGAGATTATTTCAGCGGCGATGAGCAAAATAAATAATACTTCTAATCCAGTTTTTCTTTTTTCAATTTTCTTTTGAACTAAAAAACGAACTAAGAGAATCAACAAAGCACCAAAGTATCCAATCTGATTTACAAAAATTGAAGTAGTTAAACTTGCTGCGAAGATGAAAAGAAAAACAAAACCTGTTCTATCCAGAATTTCAATTAACTTTTCTTGATTCGATTTCATTCATTAACCTCGCTGAATCGGAATTGAAGAGTATATAAACGATAATAGAGACCATTGAGATCTTGAATTAATTCACTGTGTGTTCCCATCTGAACAATTTTACCTTCATCAATTACAATTACTTTGTTAGCGTTTCTAACTGTGCTCAAACGATGGGCAATTACAAATGTTGTTCTATCTTTCATCAAATTTTCAATTGCACCTTGAACAAGAATTTCTGATTCACTATCAAGTGCAGAAGTTGCTTCATCAAGAATCATAATTGGCGGATTTTTTAGCAAAGCTCTCGCAATTGAAATTCTCTGTCTCTGTCCACCTGAAAGTTTCAATCCTCTTTCACCTATTACTGTATCGTAACCATTTGGCAAATCGAGTATGAAATCATGAGCATTGGCAGCTTTTGCAGCTTTAACAATATCATCAAAACTTGCTTCCTCCATTCCGTAGCTGATATTGTTCCTTATTGTATCGTTGAAAAGAATTGGGTCTTGAGTTACAATACCAATGTGATTTCTTAATGATTTAATATCATAATCTCTAATATCAATTCCATCAATATAAATTGCTCCTTCGGTTACATCGTAAAATCTTGGTATTAAATCCACAAGAGTTGTTTTACCAGCACCGCTTGGTCCAACAAGTGCAGCAATTTCACCTTTCTTTACTTCAAATGAAATATCTCTCAAAATGTATTTGTGATTGATATCATAATGGAAAGAAACATTGTCGAAAACAATTTTATCATTAAAACTTGTGAATATAACAGCATTTGGTTTGTTTTTAATTGTAATTGGTTCATCAATAATTTCAAATACTCTTGATGCTGCAGCAGTTGATTCTTGAATTCGATTAGCTACATTGCTTAATTCTTTGATTGGAGGCATAATCTGAAAAATTATGAAAAGAAATCCAAGAAATTCACTTGCTTTAAGTGTGTGTGATTCCAAAACTTGAATTCCACCATACCAAATGATTAATACACCAGCAAGAATGCTGAAAAATTCAGTAACAGGTGGAGCAATGTTTCTTATTCTCGTTATTCGAAGAATGATTTTGAAAAAGTGATTAGTCAAAGCAAAGAAATTTTCATTTTCTTTCGCTTCCATATTGAAAGCTTTGACAATCTTGGTACCATAAATTTTTTCTTGTAAGAAAGAAGTTAAATCAGCCATTTTACTTTGAAGTGTATAACTTTGCTTGTAAAGTTTTACACCAAGCCAACTAATTATCGCAAGAGAAAAAGGCATAACAACAAGAGAAAGAATTGTCAACTGCCAGCTAATTGCAAGGGCAAGCAATAAAAACACCAACACAAGCAATGGATCTTTTGTAAGCGTTACAAAACTTGCTGAAATTCCTGTATTAATCATCGTAATATCATTAGTAATGCGAGAGATTAAATTACCAATCCTTTCATTAGTAAAATACTTGAGGGAAAGTTTATTCAAGTGCGAATAAGTTTCATTCCTCAAATCACGAATGAAACCTTGTTCTATGTAAGCCATTAGGTAAGATTGAACATATCCAAATAAACCTTTCAAGAAAAAAGTTATGACAATTAAAGCACAAATTCTAAGAAGCGATTCTCTTTTCGATGGTCGGTCAATAAATGAATAAAGATTTTCTGATAATTCTTTTTTCAATCCCGATAAAAATCCACCACTCTTAGCTTGAGTTTCAAGTTTTTGACTAAGCTCAGCTGTAGGTGAAAGATTTTGTTCTTTTCTTAATTCAGTTTGAAATAGCGTCTCTAATAATGGAATTGTTAAATAAATAGATAATCCGCTGAAAACAGTAAAAAAAACTGAAGTAATTAAAACTCCAATTAAATGTCTCCAATAAGGCTTAAGGTAACTTAAAATCCTGAAATAAACTTTTCTTCGATTGATATTGATAGTATCCATAAGTATCTTAAAAATGAATTCATTATCATTTAAAAATATGTAAATGATAAGTTAAAACATAAATCAGATATTTTGTTCAAAATTAACTCAAATGAATACGAGTGTGAAATGAACACAATAAAAAATATTGCACTTGTTGCTCACGACAATTGTAAAAAAGATTTGATTGAATGGGTAGAATGGAATTGGAAAACATTGATAAATCATAAATTAATCTGCACAGGCACAACTGGAAAACTGATTGAAGACGCAATAAAACAAAAAATTCAAAAAGAAAATCCAAAACATACTCAGGAACTAAAAATCGAGAAATTGAAATCTGGTCCACTCGGTGGTGATCAACAATTAGGCGCTTTAATTGCAAACGGTGAAATAGACATACTAATTTTCTTTTGGGATCCGATGCAACCACTCCCCCACGATGTTGATGTGAAAGCACTTCTAAGAATAGCAGTGTTGTATAATATTCCTACTGCTTGTAACCGTTCCACTGCTGATTTTATCATATCATCACCACTTTTTAGCAGTAAATATGAGCGAGCTCAAACAGATTTTACGCACTACATAAATCGGGAAATATTCTGAGTTAAAAATTTTTCATGATAAAACTCACTTGACCAGTGAACAACTCATCTTAAAATACTTTTTTGAAATCTATTTTATTTGCATCAAATTTACTCTCACATAATTTTTCCCCATGATTTGGTTAGTTTTTTTAAGTACGGTTGAAATAATTTCTTATGAAATTTCGTTTTAAACTTTTTCGATGAAAAATTTTTTTAATTTGAACAAAAATTTATGGATTAATGAGTAATCAACAGTTAAAATATTTTGAGAAGCAGGCAGAGGTAATTGTAAAATATCTTTTCGAAAAATTAAATTCGTTGAATTACATTCTTTCACTTCCTGTTCGAGGTGAGTACAATTTTAGTTTTAGAGTCAAAAAAAATTCGTCTATTGTAAATGTTGTTGTTTATTTTGGAAAAAAAGGAAATAAGATTGTTCTACAAGGCAATCAGAAAAGTGAGCTTTACGAAGAAATCTCAAAACTTCTTAATGAGTATGAAGTCAATCATTCAAGCTTAATTGCACAGGTCAACGAACCTGAAAGATACATTGGTGTTGATGAGTCAGGTAAAGGTGATTTTTTTGGTCCATTAATCATTGCAGGATTTTTGGTAACTCCCGAGATTATTACTGACCTTAAAGCACTCAAAATTCAAGACAGCAAAGAATTAAGTGATGATAGAGTTGCTCAAATTGCAATTACAATCAAAGAAAGATTTAAAGATTATTACAGCATTGTACAAATAAATCCAAAGAAGTACAATGAACTTTACGAAAAAATTAAAAACCTAAATTCTTTACTTGCTTGGGGACATGCACGATGTATCGAAAATATATTACAAAAACATAAAGTGCCTGTTGCAATTTGCGATAAATTTGGAGATGAAAGATACATAACAAACGCATTGATGAGAGAAGGAAGACAAATTGAACTAATTCAAACACAAAAGGCAGAACGATTTATTGGAGTAGCTGCTGCTTCAATTCTTGCAAGGAATAATTTTATTGAATGGATAAAACAAACAGAAGAGAAACTTGGTTTTGAAATTCCAAAAGGTGCAAACGAGAAAGTAAAAGATGCAGCAAGAAAAATTGCAGAAAAATTTGGAAGAGATGCGCTAATTAATTTTGTAAAGATTCACTTTAAAACTATGAGAGAAATTTAACCTAACCATTCCCACTTCTTGAATACCAAACTTTGAAAAAATTTATTACCACAAAACCAAGAGCAGTCAAACCTGTAGAAGCAACAAGAACTAAATCCAAACCCATCTTGAACGAACCTTCAGTTAGCATTATAACACGACCAGTCTTTTCGTCAATCAATTCAGATGGAGGATAGATTTGAGTGAAAATTTGAAAACCATCGAAACCCCACCACACAAAAAGTGAAATAATTAAAGTCGAAACAACAAAAAAAACAATTCTTCTTACTGTAATCATTAATATCCCTATTTATTTTTTAATAAATTAAGTTTCTTTAATCTATAGTGAAAAGTTGAATGAGGAATATTCAACAATTTGGCAGCTGCTCTGATATTCCAGTTAGTTTGTTCAAGTGCTTCAATGTAACGCTTAATTTCTTCAGCTTCACTTGAATTCTTCACTATAATTTCAATTTTTGATTTTTCTACAAATTCTGTCTCTTCTTTTTCATTTTCAATTTGTTCAACTCGTGAATTAAGTTGAATCTCTAACTCATGAATTTTTTCTCGAAGAGATAAATTTTCATTTTTCATTTGCTCAATCAATTTTTCTTTTTCAAGTAAAATACTTGTTAATGACTCAATTTTTTCTTCAAGTCGTTTTTGAATTGTTACCAAATCGTCTTTTGATGTATTTTGTTCATAAGTTTTATTGATTTCTGAAATCTGTTCATAAGTTTCTGAAATATCTTTTTCTGTTTTGAAAATTTTTTCATGCAGTCTTCGTGGTAATCTTAAACTTCCTTTGAAGTAAATTAGAATAGTTACTAAAAAAACTAATCCAATTAAAATGCTTCCGTATAAAATTAAATTTCCAAACAAGCCAGACTTGACTTCAAAAGTTAGTTCAGCAGAATTAGGTAACCAGTCAATTCCATTTGTCGAAGCTTGAACAATTAATGTATACTTTCCTGCAGGTAGGTCTTTATATTTTATTTCGTTCGAATTTGTAAGATAGTTCCAACTATCTTCCAGTTCTTTAATTCTATATTTATAAATTATTTTCTTTTCATCAAAGAAAGAGAATATTGAAACTCGAATTTTAATTTCATTCTCATCTTCTGAAATTTTCAGTTGATTTAATTCATAATTTTTCTTTTCAGTAGAAAATCCAGTAAAATAAATTTTGTAAGTAAATTTATTCTCTTTCAAATATTTCAATTCAATAGTTGTTAAACCAGAATTTGTACCGATATAGACAATACCACTTTGCGAGTCATATTCAAGATCAGTTACATAGTCAGATAGCAATCCATCACTTGAAGTTAAAGATGAAAATTCAACACCATTTTTTATGATAAATATTCCTCTTGAAGTTGCAGCCCAAATTTCATCTGCTCGAACTGGAATGACATCTAAAATTTCATCAACATTATATCCATCAATCTTTGGATAGAAATTGTTAAATCTTCCATTCTTGAAAGAAGAAATTCCTTTCTTAGTACCAATCCAGATTCTTCCATCTTTATCTTCAGAAAGAGATGTAACAAAATTGTTCGCTAAACCATTGCCAGTTCTCAAGACCAAGAAATTTTCATCAGCATATTTTACTAATCCATTTTCTGTTCCAATCCAAATTTCCCCTGACCTCGAAACTAAGATTGAATGAATTTCATTGGAAGGTAAAACATTGTCAACTGATAGATAATCCACTAATCTATTACCTTGAAAAACAAACAAACCTGAATCAGTTCCAACAAAAATCTTTTCTTCCGAGCTCTTTGCAAGAGATAAAATTCTCTTAGAATTCAGTTGCGAGTTAAGTGGTGATAGTAAGAGTTTATTTCCTTGCCAAATGTAAAGTCCATTATTGCTTCCAATTAACTTCGTATTCTTTACATCAACTACATCGTTCACATTATTTTGATTAGAAAAGTTAAAGGAGAAATTGATGATATTATGATTTGTAATATTAAATACAGAAATTCCTTCATTAGAGAATACATTCACATTACCACTGCTAATGTGAATTTTGTAAATCGAAGAAGTAACTTTTGGGAAAAGTGAAGGATAATTCTTAATTGCCAAAGAATTAAGCTTTGCAATTCCATTTAATGTACCAATCCATATATTTCCTTCTCTATCCTCAAAGAGAGTCGTTACAACTTGGTGAGGTAAACCATTAGCAAAACCAATAAATGTTTCTTTATTATTTTCAATTCTTAAAATACCATCGTCATAACCTGCCCAAACCGAATTAGTATTATCCACAAGCAAAGAAAATTTGGAATAAACTTTATTGGAATTAAATATCTCTACAACATTAAAATTTTCAACTTTGCAGATGCTTCCATTAAAATTTAAGAAGATGATATTCTGATTTTTGTCTAATGCTAAAGCTTTGACTTTTAACTCTTTATTATTTTTCGATTGATTGAACTTATATTTAACTCGGTTGTATTGAAAAATTATCAATCCTTCATCGGAAGCAATAGCATATCCACCTTCAATTGGAACTATATCATTAAATTGAGTTTGAGGTAAAAGAGCATCAACCAGAATTTTTGACACTTGAGTATCGCTATAAGCTTGATAAAATTCATTTGCACTTGAAATGAAAAGCACTCTTCCATCTTTTTTTCTAATCAACTTAATTTTATCTGGTATGTTTGAGGCACGACTTTTCAAGCTTACAACTTTTTTATCGTGTTTGACAATAAAGATTCCCTTGTTAGAAGTTGCAATCCAAATTTCATTATTTAGTTCGACTATTCCAGTTATTTCTGTTCTTAATTCGTTGTTCCATAAACTAATCTCTTCAAACCTATAACCATCGTAACGAAAAACATTTGAAGTCGTTCCTATCCAGATGTAACCTTTACTGTCTTGAGCTAAACAAGTAACCGAAGTATTAGTTAATCCGTTACTTGAATTGTAATAATGAAAATTGTAAACCTGAGAAAAAAGATAAGACGATAAAACAAGTAATGTAAATAGTAATTTTTTCATTTAATATCTATTATATCATATTGAGTTCTGAAAATCAATCGCATTTACCTGTTAATCAAAATAGTCTATTTGAAAAGTGATAAAAATAATTTACACGAAGTTCATTTGAAAAATTCATTTTCATTGGTTTTAATTTTTTGTATTTAGTCGAAGAAAAACTTTTAAGTAAATACTAACACTTTTATAGAAAATATTTTTCCTTTTTCAATCAAGTTTTACAAATTAAATTGCGTTTAGTAGAGTTGAAAATTTAATCCGAAATCAAACATCAAGTCTTTCAAAAATAATCAAAAATCTAAAGGTGTAAGATGAAATTTAAACAAAGCATTCTTGAGCAAATTGGCAATACTCCACTGATAAGATTAAACAAAATTAACAAAGGACTTAAACCAAAAATTTTTGCAAAACTTGAATCGGCAAATCCTGGTGGAAGTGTAAAAGACCGAATAGGTATTGCAATGATTGAAGATGCAGAGCGTAAAGGATTGTTAAAACCAGGTGGGACAATAATAGAAGCAACAAGTGGAAATACTGGAATTGGACTTGCGCTTGCAGCAGCTGTAAAAGGTTACAAATGCATTTTTGTGGTTACAGACAAAGTTAGTAATGAAAAAGTAAATTACTTAAGAGCATTTGGTGCAGAAGTGATAATTGTACCAAGGTTATTGCCACCTGATGATCCAGATTACTATGTTAATGTTGCTAAAAGATTAAGTAAAGAAATTCCAAATTCATTTTTTGCTTATCAATATTCTAACAGTGCAAATCCAGAAATTCATTATCGCACAACTGGACCTGAAATATGGAATCAAACAGAAGGGAAAATCACTCATTTTGTTTCTGGTATTGGTACAGGTGGGACAATTACTGGAGTTGGAAAATTTTTGAAGGAGAAAAATCCACAGGTGAAGGTTATTGGTGCAGATCCTTTTGGTTCAATTTACAAACATTACAAAGAAACAGGAGAAATAACTAAAGGTGCGCCATATCTTGTTGAGGGAATTGGTCAGGATTGTCTACCAGAGATTTTAGATTTCAATGTGATTGATGAAATAATAAATGTTAGTGATAGGGACTCGTTTCTCTATGCAAGAAGATTAACTCAAGAAGAAGGAATTTTTGCTGGTGGAAGCACTGGAACTAATTTGTATGTTGCTCTGAAGATTGCACAAAATTTAACAGAAAATGATGTGATTGTTTTTATCGTGTGCGATACTGGTGAAAGATATCTATCAAAATTTTACAACAACGATTGGCTCCGAGAACACAGAATTTTAATTGATACTCCAAAGACACTTAAAGATTTAGTGGATATTAAAAAATCGAGAGGTTATCAGATACTTGTAAGTTTGAAACCAGATGATAAAGTCGAACAAGCGATTGAATTAATCTCTTCAAGTGGCTTCTCTAATATTCCAGTGATTGAAAACAGAAAATCAATTGGCGTTATAAGAGAAAATCGTTTGTTGATGAAGTTGATTGAAAATCCTGAATTAAAAAAATCTAATGTAAAAGATGTTATGGACGAATCTTTATTAGTGCTGGATTCTCAAACTCAATTAGACAAAGTAAAAGAACATTTGAAAAAAGATTATGCTGTTCTTGTAAGTGAATTTGGAAGAATTGTGGATATAATTACAAGGTACGATTTGATTGAATTTAATTGATAATATCAAATTAAAATTTCAAAGCTTTGAATTGAGAAAATGACTTTCTCTTAATTTTTTGATAATTAAACAAACGAAAGAAGTTAATTGGAAATTTATGATTAACTAATACCACAGATGTTTTTTAATTTTCTAATCTCATCATGACTGAGTTCTCTAAATTCGCCAGGTTTTAATTCGAAGACTTCGAGAAATTCAATTTTGATTCGTATTAGTCGTAAAGTTGGAAAACCAACAGCGGCAGTCATTTTTCTGATTTGTCTATTTCTTCCTTCAAAAAGTTCTATTTCAAGCCAAGTGGTCGGAATACTTTTTCTAAAACGAATTGGAGGATTTCTTTCCCAAAGATTTTGTGGTGGTTCAACTATTTTAACATTCGCTCTTTTGGTTTTTTTATTCTCAATCACAATTCCATTAGTCAACTTTTGTAATGCTTGTTCATCAGGAATTCCTTCCACCTGCACAAGATAAGTTCTCGAATGTTCATATCTTGGATCAATCAAACGATGATGGAGTAATCCATCATTTGTTAACAGAAGTAATCCTTCGGAATCATAATCTAACCTTCCAACAGGATAAACATCCTTAGGTAAGGATAAGAAATCAGATAAGGTTAGCTTTCCTTCAACTGGACTAAACTGACACAATACACGATATGGCTTATTGAAGATGAAATAGTATTTCATTCAAAACTTCTAATTTTAATTTTCAGTAAAAAATCTTTTTGAGAGATTGTGTTTGATTTTTTCTTGAACAGAACGAAAATCAATTTCACGAATTTTCTTTTTATTAATAACAGAAAGTGCAGCAAGAGCACCACAAGCTTCTCCCATCGCCGCTGAGGTGGGCATGATTCGGAGAGCACCATGAGCTTTTCGAGTTGCCGATAAACATCTCCCTGCAACTAATAAATTCTCAGCATCTTTAACTATCAATGCTCGTAATGGTACTTCATAGAAATCATTTTCAGGCATTTCATCCAAACGACTTTGTTCATCTTTCTGACCATGAATATCAATTCCATAACAACCTCGAACAACTGCATCATCAAACTTATTACATTTAGTGATATCTTCTTCGGTTACAACATAATCGCCAATTGCTCGCCTTGTTTCTCGAACACCAACTTGCACAGCAGTTTCAATTAAATAAGAATTTTTAAATCCAGGAATATCACTTTGGAGCAACCGAACAACTTGCCAGACTTGTTCTCGTCCCAATAATTCTGCTTTTGTTAAATCAAATGAAGTTGAACCATCCAATCCTAAAATATTTGAAGTGTTAAACGATGCTTCTCCAGATGCTGGCAGAGTTGTATAAAAAATATAATTCACATCTTCGGAAAGTCGTTTATCTTGAATTGCTTTTCGAACAATGCTAAAATAACCTGCAACGGAAATAATTTTATTCAAATCAAAATCGTAAGTCATCCACGAAAAAAAATCATTTTTATTATTCTTCACATATTCTAAAGCTTCAACAAAATCTATCCCGCCCATTCTAAAAAACAAAGTTAGTGCTTGAAGTCTTCCTGTATCTTCATCGCCTTTAACCCAAGGAAAGTTTCCAAGATAAACAAGTTGAGCATCACCAGTTGTATCAATAAAAACTTTTCCTTCAATTTCTATCTCTTCACCAAAAAGAATTACTTGAATACTTTTGATGTAATTATTAATTCGATTAACATTAGTTATCACCGAATGAAATAACATAGTAACGCCAGCTTGTTTCAATAATTGAAACGTAGCAACTCTAAAGGCACTTGCATAAAAACCATTGTCAATCATTCCCTCTCTTTTTCTCATCTCAAATTCAATTTCTTCAAAAATGCCTCTAACGAGTACTTCATCATTGATGGAATGTTTCATAAAAGGCGAAACCATTCCTGCTGTGGACATTCCACCTGGGAAACCATATTGATCAATTAAAACAACTTTTGCACCTTCACGAGCAGCTTTAATTGCAGCGCTTATACCTGCTATTCCCGCCCCAGCTACTACAACATCAAATGATAATTTCATATGTTACTCCAATTTTAATTTTCAAACATTAAATCGTTCAATAATTTTATTTCTAATTTGAAATTTAAATATGTTGATTGAAATTTCTCATTATCAAAAGCAAAAAGTTTTTCTTTTAAGAAGCATGTACGACATTAAATCTTAACTCAAATCTTTTTTAATAGAAATGTTGCGATTTTTAAATAACACTTATTTTATATGTAGTTAAAAATTAAAAATTTTTATGAATTGACTCGGATTAATTTCAAACATGGAGAAGGTGAAGAATAAATTTTTGCTTTGAGTAGGAAAAAACGAAACTTGATTAGAGGTAAGAAATATTAAAGGAAGTAAATCTAAGGCTAAGAAAAATTTAAGATTAAAACTGTAGTGATTATTCGAGAACTTTAATATCAAATGTGCTTACAAAATTTTCTACCTTCTCTCCAACAACTTTATCAACATGTTTTTCTGGAGCAAGCAAATCTTTAAGAGTAAGTCTACCCAAGACTTCATCAATAACTCTTTGAACATTTCGCCAAACAGAGCGAACCGAACAATCAGTTGAATTAGTGCAGATTGAAGAGATGCCTGTATAAGTATTACAGAATTCGTTTTCGAATAATTTTCCACCTAAGACATGAAGAGCTTCTCTCAAAGTTATTTGTTCAGGCGGTTTTGTTAATTTGTAACCACCAGTTTGACCTCGCTCAGCTTCAACAAGTCCGCCAAGGCGAAGTATTCTTAAAATCTTAGCCACATTAGCTTCTGATAAACCTTCCAGTTCGCTAATTTCAGGAATAGTCAATCCATTATCTTTTTCATGCTTTGCAATTTGAATCAGGCATCTCAATCCATATTCTTCAACTGCACTGAATTTCATAATTTATCTCATTCTTTATTCAATGGTATTGCATGACCACAAGCTTTTGCGTGAACTAATTTATCATACTTTTCTTTTGGAATTGAAGGTCCTTCTCGTTTGCAAGTTTTATTGAATACTTCAATTAAATCTTTAGCAATTTGTTCTGGAGTTCTTCCTTCAATTTGGAAACGATGCATAATGTAAATCACTTCACCATTTTTGAACAAAGCCATCATCGGAGATGAGGGTGGATAGTCTTTGAGGAATTCACTTCTCAAATAGTCAACTGCATCTCTATCCTGACCAGCAAAGGAAGTTAATAATCTATCTGGAATTAAATGATTTTGAAGTGCCAACGAAACGCCTGGTCGAGCACTACCTGCAGCACAACCGCACACTGAATTTATGAATACGAGCTTGACTTCATCATCTTGTTTTCGAAGATGATATTCAACTGCTTCGGGTGTTAACATTTCCTCAAATCCAACATAAATCAATTCGTCTCTCATCCATTGAACAGATGCTGGGTCATAAAGTGGTGCTTTTCTCAATTCTTGTTGAAACATTTTGCTTTCTCCTTTTTTGTTAAGGGAATAAATTTTTTGAATAAGTTAAGATTATGAATGATTATTAAAAGAAACCAAGTTTAAATTTTGCGACATCAGACATCATATCTTTTGTCCACATTGGTTCCCATACAACTCGTACAATCACATCCTTCACACCTGGTAAATCTTTAATCTTTCGCTCAACTTCGAGTGGAAGTGAACCTGCAACTGGACACATTGGAGATGTTAATGTCATATCAATTTCGACTAATCCATCGGGATGAATGTCAATTCTATAAATTAAACCAAGTTCATAAATGTCAACTGGAATTTCTGGATCATAACAAGTTTTTAAAGTTTGAATAATATCATGTTCAAGTTGTTTCAAATCAAGTTGCTGAGGAGTTGAAGGTTCGTTTTCATTTTCTATTTGATTTCTTTCAACTTCTTCACTATAAAATTTTTCGTTTTCCATTTTTACTCCGTTGAAGCAATTTCACTTTTTCTTTCTAATGCATTAATTAAAGTATGCCATGCAAGAGTAGCGCATTTGACTCTAACAGGAAATTCAGAAACTCCTGAAAAAACTGCTAATTTACCTAAGGAGTTTGGATCAAAAGTTTTATCAACTTTACCAGTTACAAAAGAATGAAAGTTGTTAAAAATCTTTTGAGCTTCTTCAATTGTTTTTCCTTTTACGATAGAAGTCATTATTGAAGCAGATGCTTTAGATATCGCACATCCAGCGCCTTCAAAACTAATATCTTTAATTACACCATCTTCGACTTTCAAGTAAAGATAAAAGTGGTCTCCACATAACGGGTTATAACCTTCAGCTTTATGAGTTGCATCCTCCATTTTATGATAATTTTTTGGATGCTTTGAATGATCAAGAATTACTTCTTGATAAAGTTCTCTTAAATCTGACATTAGGAAAATACCTTAATTACTTTTTGAATTCCTTGAACTAATCTATCAACTTCTTCTTTTGTATTATAGAAAGATAGTGATGCTCTTGTTGTCGCTGGTATTTTGAAATGTTCCATCACAGGTTGAGTGCAATGATGACCTGTTCGAACTGCTATCCCTTCATAATCCAATATGGTTCCAACATCGTGTGGATGAATATTTTCTAAAATAAATGAGAGAATAGGACCTTTCGATTTTGCAGTGCCGATTAATTTTAAATTCGAAATTTGAGAAAGCTTTTCAGTCGCATAATTTAATAGCTCATTTTCATATTGAGCGATATTCTCTAAACCAATTTCATTTAGATAATCTATTGCTGCTCTTAAACCTATGGCACCTTCTATATTAGGTGTACCTGCTTCAAACTTATATGGTAAATCGTTGTAAGTTGTTTTTTGAAAAGTAACAGATTTAATCATATCACCACCACCTTGATATGGACGCATCTTTTCGAGTAAATCTTTTTTACCGTAAAGAACTCCAATTCCTGTTGGACCATAAATTTTATGACCAGAAAAAACAAAGAAATCACATCCTAAGTCTTGAACATCAATTTTTTGATGCATGATTGATTGAGCACCATCAAGTAGAACTGGAACGGCATAACTATGAGCAATCTCAACGATTTTTTTTACAGGATTGACCGTTCCAAGAGAATTAGAAACATGAACTATTGAAATCAGCTTTGTTCTTTCATTTAGAAATTTTTCCAACTCATCTAAAATAAGTTCGCCATTATCATCGAAAGGAATAACTCTCAGTTTTGCACCAGTTTCTTCACAAAGCAATTGCCATGGAACAATGTTAGAGTGATGTTCCATTTCTGAAATAATAATTTCATCGCCTTGACCAATAAAAGTCTTACCGAAAGAATTTGCAACAAGATTTATTGCTTCTGTTGTACCTCTTGTAAAAATTATTTCTTCTTTGAACTCAGCATTAATAAATTTACGAACTTGTTCTCTTGCAGCTTCAAATTCTTTTGTGGCAATTTCACTTAAATAATGTACACCACGATGAACATTGGAGTTTTCTTGCTCGTAATATTTTCTAATTCGCTCGATTACCGAAATCGGTTTTTGAGTTGTTGCAGCGTTATCAAAATAAACAAGAGGGTTTCCCCTCACTGTGGTTTTCAGAATGGGGAAATCCTCTCGAACTTTATAAACATCAAAAGGGATTGAAACTTTTTCCAAATTTTCTTGGAGTTTCATTTATTATTCTTCTGTAAAATTTTGTTCATTTGTTCGATAACGAAATCACTGATTTTATCTTTTAAGGGCTCGAAAGTCATGTTATTAAGTACATCGTTTGCAAATGCATTGACCAAAAGTGAACGAGCTGTGTTGTAATCAATGCCTCTTGCTCTTAAATAGAATAAAGAGTCATCATCAACCTGACCTACAGTTGCACCATGAGTACAACGAACATCATCTGCAAAAATTTCGAGTTGTGGTTTTGTATCTATTTTTGCATTACCTGAAAGCAAGAGATTTTTATTTGATTGGTAAGCGTTGGTTTTTTGAGCACCTTTTCGAACAATAATTTTTCCGTTAAATACACCACGAGAATTTTCAGCAAGTATTCCTTTGTAAAATTCATTGCTCAAACAATGAGGTTTAGCATGGTCAACCAAGGTATGATTATCAACATGTTGATGATCTTTTACAAAGTATAATCCATAAAAATGACTTTCCGCTCCTTCGCCATCAAGAACAATGTTAACATCGTTTCTTGTAATCAATCCACCAAATGCAAGATTATGAGATGTGAAATTTGAATTGCGCTCTAATTGAGTTTGAATTTTACCGATATGATAACCTGATGTTGATTCATTTTGAAATTTGTAGTGCTCAATAAAAGAATTTTCAGAGATGAAAATTTCAGTTATTGTATTTGTGAAATTTTTGAAGTTACCAAGTGAGATGTAAGTCTCAATCAATCTAATCTTAGAATTATTCCCAACAATTATCAAGTTTCTTGGGTTAATAATATGCTCATCAACTCCAGATTGAACGAAAATCACAACAATAGGTTCATCTTCAACAAGATTATCTTTTGCATGTAAAAATATTCCATCACTGAAGAAAAGATTGTTTAACGCATTAAATCCATTTTCAATTTTAGAATATTGATTAAAATGTTTTTCAAAAATCTCTGATTTTTCTTTTAATGCTTTTCTAAGGGAATAAATTTCTAACTTTTCGTTGTTTTGAGTTTTGCTCAAATCTTCTACAAAGTGACCATCAATAAAAACAAGTTGATTTGAAGATAGATTAGAAATTATTGGGTCGCTTTCAATCAGAATTTTTGCTTTTTCAATTATTTCACTATTCTGCCAACTATTTGAAAAATTTGATGGTTTGAAGTTGTTTTCAATAATTGGCAGAATATTGGTGTATTTCCAATCTTCAACTTTTTGTGTTGGAAATCCAAAGTCGATTAACTTTTCCAAAGAATCTTTTTTAATCTTCTTAACATAATCAGGAATCGAACCATTATTATGCTCTTCAAGAAGTTCAAAATTTTTTAAGTACCAATCACTTACTTCAATTTTATTTTTCTTTACTACTAATTCAGCCATAGTTCAACTCCTAATTAAACTGCAATTTTATCTTCTGATTTAATCCAATCGTAACCTTTAGCTTCGAGTTCTAATGCGAGCTCTTTAGTTCCAGATTTAACTATGCGACCATTGTAAAGGACATGAACAAAATCAGGAACAATGTAATTCAACAAACGCTGATAATGGGTTACAACTATAATTGCTCTGTCTTCCATATTATTTCTTAAAAGATTAACACCGTTCGCAACAATTTTTAATGCATCAATATCAAGACCTGAGTCAGTTTCATCAAGAACAGCGAGTTTTGGTTCAAGCATTAACATTTGGAAGATTTCATTTCTTTTTTTCTCACCACCCGAAAATCCTGTATTTACAGAACGACTTAACATTTCTTCAGTCATCTCGAGCAATTTCATCTTCTCGCGCATCATTGTGAGAAATTCCATTGCATCTAATTCTTCTTCACCACGTGCTTTTCGAATTTCATTGATTGCAGTTTTAAGCAAAGTTGCATTGCTAATTCCTGGAATTTCAACTGGATATTGAAAAGCCATAAAAATTCCGAGTCTTGCTCTTTCCTCAGGTGGTAATTCAAGTAAATTTACATCCTTAAACCAAATTTCACCTGATACAACTTCATATCCTTCTTTACCAGCAATAACATTCGCAAGTGTGCTTTTACCTGAACCATTCGGTCCCATAATGGCATGAACTTCACCTGCATTAACTTCTAAGTTTACTCCTTTAAGAATTTCTTTATCTTCAACTTTGACGACTAAATCTTTTATTTTTAACATTTTCCTTTTCCCTTTATTTTTTGTTTAACCTACACTACCTTCAAGACTAATACTTAATAATTTTGATGCCTCAACGGCAAATTCCATTGGAAGTTCTAAGAAAACTTCTTTGCAATAACCATTAACAATTAAACTAATTGCGTCTTCTTTGGAAATTCCTCTTTGATTTAGATAAAAGATTTGATCTTCTCCAATTTTCGAAGTAGTTGCTTCATGCTCTACACGAGCAGTTGGATTATTTACTTCGAGATATGGGAATGTATGAGCACCACATTTATCACCAATAAGAAGTGAATCACATTGAGAGAAGTTTCTTGCATGGTCAGCATTCGGTAAAATCTTCACAAGTCCACGATATGAATTATTCGATTGACCTGCTGAAATACCTTTAGATACGATTGTACTCCGTGTATGTTTTCCTATATGAATCATTTTTGTACCAGTGTCTGCCTGTTGACGATTATTAGTTACGGCAACAGAATAAAATTCACCAATAGAATAATCACCTTGAAGAATTACACTTGGATACTTCCAAGTAATAGCAGAACCAGTTTCAACCTGTGTCCAACTAATTTTAGAATGACGACCCTTTGCAATCCCTCGTTTGGTAACAAAGTTATAAATTCCGCCTTTGCCTTCTTTATCACCAGGATACCAATTTTGAACTGTTGAATATTTTATTTCAGCATCATCTAAAGCAATTAACTCGACAACCGCAGCATGCAATTGATTTTCGTCTCTAATTGGAGCTGTACAACCTTCAAGATAGCTCACATAACTTCCTTCATCGGCAATTATTAAAGTTCTTTCAAACTGACCAGTTTCGTTTGCATTAATTCTAAAATATGTTGATAATTCCATTGGACAACGAACACCCTTCGGGATGTAAACAAACGAACCATCAGAAAATACTGCAGAATTGAGAGCAGCAAAGAAATTATCAGTTGGTGGAACAACTGAACCTAAATATTTCTTCACTAAGTCAGGATACTCGCGTATTGCTTCTGAAATTGAGCAGAAGATAATTCCAAGTTCTGCCAACTTTTCCTTGTATGTAGTTGCAACAGAGACACTATCAAAAACAGCATCAACTGCCACACCTGCCAATCTTTTTTGCTCTTCAAGTGGAATACCCAGTTTTTCAAATGTTCTTAACAATTCAGGATCAGCTTCGTCTAAACTTTTTAATGGTCTTTTCTTCGGCGCAGCATAATATCTAATATCTTGATAGTCAATTGGTGGATAATAGACATTAGCCCAGTGTGGTTCTTCCATTTTTAACCAAGCTCTGTAAGCTTTAAGTCGCCATTCTGTCATCCACTCTGGTTCGCCTTTCTTTTCAGAAAGCATTCGAATAATATCCTCGTTCAACCCTTTCGGGAATGTTTCCATCTCAATGTCGGTATAAAAACCGTACTTATATTCTTGCGTGGCTAGTTGATTGAGATCAACTGTTTCGTTTGTCATTGTATCCTCCAAAAATTTTAATTTAATTTTTTAGCAGTGCAATTTTAGTCAATCTTTACTCTTTTGTCAAGATTAAAACAACAAATCTTTCAAATAAGTTCTATTTGCTCGGTTTCATAATATGTGGAAAAAACAATTTTGCAAATATTAATTTTCAATTCTGAGAATAATTTTAAGGTTGTTGTTTATTTTTTTAATTTTTTCAATGTTTTTCGAATGGCACAGTAATTGACTATACTATACTAAATTTGAGTTCTCCTATAAGTTGAAGTTACTACCCTTATCTGTGTTACCCTTATTGCCCTCCACTAAAACGTAACTCTACACTGCCAAGGTTTGCCCTCCACCTTGGCAGTCCTTTTTTAAACCACTATTATGCAATAAAAATTTCATTAACCAAGTTGATTTTTATTCTCTCAAAAAGGAATTCATCATTTCTCATTCTTTTCAATTTTAATTTTTCTTGTAAATCAACCTGTAATTCTGTCTCATTTATTATTTTCTCCTTCAAAGCAAATAAAAATGACAATTTCTTTCTCTTACGAGCGAGCAACAACAATTTTTTTGTCTTTACTTTATTGATAAAAAATTTATCTTCTACAATTTTATCAGCACCAACAAATACTAAATCAATTTCATCAATTATTTGATGTATCTTTTCGTCATGAACCAAGAATGATTCGATTCTATTTTCTTTTAACTTTTTATAAAGAATTTTCCCTTCACCACCTGGCAATGAGAGCAATACATAAATTTTTGGATTATAACCTTTATTATGAATCAGAACTAATAAATCATAAATCGTTTTGCTGTTTGAGATGGTTAAGATTTTTAAGGATGGTTTTAGATATTTTTCCAGTCGAGTGAAAACATTTTCGATTCGTTTTTGGTAATTACTTAATTGTTTTATAATCTGATTTTTTACATGGTTAATAGTTTTCGTCTTTAAAATTTTTTCCAATTCGTTAAGTGAGGTTTGAATTACCTGGAAGTGTACAAAATTGTTTTTGAAAAGTTGAATAATGAAACTCAATTTTTTTGGTGAACGAATTCTAATTAAAAATTTGAAAATTTTTTCTAAAATCTCTTGACTACCTGAGGAATAGTCGTTTAATATTTGAAATAATTCTTGGGATTGTTTATCGGTAATAAAACTTGGAAGAGTTAATTTTTTCTTATAGCGCATTTTGTTTATTGAATATTAAATCAATCTAAGTAGTGAGATAATTTTTTGCGCAGAATTGCAATAGCTTTGTTGATTTGGTTCTTTACTGTTTGAAGTGAGATTTCAAGTGTTTCAGAAATTTCTTGGTAGGTTAAATTGTGAAATCTCGATAAGATGAACACAGCTCGACAGCGATTTGGCAAGGATTGAATTGCTTTTTGTATATCATTTTCAAAAAATTTAGCGGAATAATCGTCCTCGGGATTTGAAACATAATTTTTGTAAGTCTCTTCATTTTCAGTATCGTAATGAAGTGCTTCGTCTCGTCTGGTTAAATAATTGATAGTAAGGTTCTTCGCAATTTTGAATAAGTAATAATTTGGTGAAATAGCTGGATTAAGTTTATCTAAAGACTTGTAGAAATTCAAAAAAGTATCTTGAGTTAAATCTAATGCAACATCTTTATCGAAAGTCATTCGATAGATAAAACGGAAGACATCATTGTAATTCTCATAAAAAAATTCCTTAAACGCCTCCTGATCACCAGACTTTATTCGTTCAGAGAATGTAAAACTATATTCCTTATAATTATCCATTTCGATTATTTATGTCTTTAGTTATATAAAAATTTGAATTAATTATGAAATCTTCAAATTTATCCTTGACCTCAAAAATTAAAATTTTTAGCGTCTAATCAATAACTAATTGATGCTTCTTGTGTTTCTTAAATTAAAGAAACCAAAAAAACATGTAAAAATCCTTATAAATCCAAAAACCAATATTCATAAAGTCATTATGAAAAACATAAATTGACTTACAAAATTTTTTAATAAAAGACTTTAACGAAAATATTTTTATTTCAAATAAATCATCTTTCTTATTGAACTGAAATTTCCTGCTGTCATTTTGTAGAAATAAATTCCACTTGTAAGATTTAACTTGTTCGCATCCACTTCAACTTCATAAATGCCTGGTTCTTTTTCTTCATTTATTAATAATGCAACTTCTTTACCGAGTAGATTGAAGAGCTTAATATTAACCATTGATTTTTCCTTGACTGCGAAAGAAATTTTTGTAGATGGATTAAATGGATTGGGATAATTTTGATTTAGTACATAATCTTTAATATTCGATTCATTTTCAGTACTTGTAATTTTACCAACCTTGATTACAAATTTTGTAATGCTTCCATTGTGTTCAAATTGATAGCTTGTGGTGGATTTCATATTGATTATTTGATTATGAGTGGAGTCAATCAAAACGAAATAGTACTGTTCAAGATAATCTGGTGGGAATATGGTATTTAAGTTTTTCCATTCAATATAAGATGAACCACTTTTTCTGGAGGCAAATTCAAAGTCCCAGATCATTTCTTGATTAGCCACAAGTCTGCGAATATCAGAATAATATTTTGTGAAAAGCGGATGCCAGTTAGTTCGTTTATAATAAATTTCTACTGCACTATCATAAGGTAACATTGGTGGTTTTGCATTATCAAACTGATTATCAAACCCTATTGTTGCTCTTTCGTTTACTCCAAAATAGAATAATTCATCTTTAGAAAGTGAATTACGAGCAGATAATCTCACAATCCAATTTCTTTCATTTTGAAAATCATTCTGAATTTTAGGGAGTGTTCCAAAAGTTTGACTCTTTACAAATCTCAATTCAACGCCAGTTGTTAAAGTTGCAAACCAATATCCAATAAATTGATCCAGAGTATCAATTAGTTGATAAGAGTTATTTGGTTTTGAATAAGCAAACAAATTACCTTGTACCCAACCACGACTAACTGCGGAATCGAGTGATATTGTTTCATTTCCTTTCTTAATTTGAAGTTGAGCTTTTCTTAAATCTCTCAAATAAAGCAAAGAGATTAGATTCCATCCACTTTCAAGTGGAATAATTGTATCGTTTAATACTGGCATTCCAGTAATTGAAAAATTCATGGTATCATTAAGTCCCAGCCAATAAGCTCTGCCAATTAAAACTGAATCTGCATTAACATAAGAACCAGTTTGATATTTGAACAAAACATAATTTGAAGAAAATTGTGAGAAAACAGAATCTTTCAATGGATTCGATGGATAGAGAGGTAAACCAATTAAATTCCAACCTGGTAAGAATTTCTTTGTAACTGTTGGTCTGATCCCATTTCCTATCAAAGTAACTGTTAGATTTGGTGTATCTGGGTCGTTACTGGTTATAGTTAAAGTACCAGAATTAGAACCAAGTTGTTTTGGAGAAAATCTAATGGTTAAGTTCACAAATCCACCAGCAGGAATATTAATTGGAGTTGTTGCACCAACAAGGGAGTAATTACCCGTAATTGATAAGTTGGAAATGGTTAATGTAACAAGTCCTGTATTATCAACTCTTAGAGTTCTAATTGAGTCGTATTCCAGTTTAACATTTCCAAAGTTTACACTTGAAGCAGCAACAATGTTTGGTACATACTTACCTACAACAAGTTTAAAGTTTCTTGTTCCTCCTGAACCTGAATTAAATGAGTAATTACCTTGTGTTCTTACATTATGTAAAATGTTATTGGTTAAATCATTTATGTAAATGTCATAGTTCGATGGAACATCAGAAAATTCTGTTGCAGAAATCGTCACGGTTGAATTTGTTCTATCCGTTGAGACAATGAAATCCCATGCAACAGTTGAAGTATCGAGCAATCTATTAGCTTTAATATCTCGATAGTAAAAAGGACCTAACGGATTTGTCCAATCGTTATGTGGAAATGCTAAATAGACAAAATTTGAAGGAGGTGCTGGAGGTTTTTCTAAATCAACATTTGCATCATAACCATCAGTTGCATTCAATGCCATTCCAGCATAATTATTGTTATCATTCAAACCAAGAGAACTTATAGACGCACCAAGTCGAATATCCCATTTCAGAAATTCTCTATTATCATAATTTTGTGGTGCGTTAGGTGAAATTCCGTTTATTAATTCAAAACCATACCAGTGGTCAAAATAACCAGGATTTTTATAACCATCACCATTTCTTAATGAATTATCAGGGAAGCTTGCGTAGGTCCATTCAAATCCAGATAATTCATTAATGAAATATCCAACAAGATATATTTTGGTTGGATTATTTAAACTTGCGCGGGGTATCCTAATCTCAATATAATTCGAAGCATTGTTATCGAAGATTTGCATGTTATGTGGAGTCACATCAACCCAAGCAGTGCCAGTAAATCGTTTGAGTGCTTCGAAACCACCATTGGTTCGAATCTGAATCATATAATCGGCTCTAAATGGAAGTATCCAATTTTGAGTGTTGAATCCAATCGCGTTCGGAGTTCCATTTCCTGAGAGTGGATTTAAATTAGCATCAGTATCAAAATAAAAGACAATCCATTTTGTACTGCTCTGCCCAGAGCCGATATCAAAACCAGAATAACCAAGATAAATATTATTTGCATCCCAAGTTACATAAGCATTGTAACCAGCTGTAGAGGTAGAAAAACTCTCGTCCGAGTGGAAGTCATTTACTCCATCAATATTAATCGTGTGAAAGGTTGTTGCAAATAAAATCCCAAAAGTAATCACGGAAATTAAAGTGATGTATATTTTTTTCATAGGTCACCTCACTGATTATTTAATTAAAATTAATTTTTTCAATTCGATTGTTTTGTTAGTTTTAATTTGAATGAAATAAATTCCACTTGAAAGATTTGATGCGTCAATTGTAAATGAGTGATTGCCTCTTCTTAAACTTTGATTGACAATTGATTTAATTTCTCTTCCAAGCAAATCGAATAATTTTATTTCTAAATTATTATCATTTCTTAAAAGTACATCTAATCTCGTAAACGAATTGAATGGATTTGGATATAGATTAGAAACATAAAATTCTTTTGGGTTGAGATTATTCCCAAATTTTTCTTCGGTGATAGAAGAGATAACAACTGTTGGATCTGGAATTCCATCACCATTCTTATCTATTTGAATCGAATAAAGCGTAATCAATGAATCGGGACCTTGATAGAGTGTATCGTTTCCGGGTGGACATAATTCAACATCACAATTTGATGGAGCAGCATCACCAGCGCCCCAATTATCACCTCCAGAAATTACCGAAACAATCTTAAAACTTGTATACGGAGGAACAAGACCAGGACCTAAACCAAAAATTGTATTCCATGCAATTGCAACTTCAGCTTGAGTAGAACCTGCACGAGTGCAAAGAGATGTAATTTCAATCGAATTCGAGTCTCGTATCTTGAAAACTCTTGGTCGTTCTCTATTCCATGCAGCAATCATTAAATCAATGTTATCAGAGCTTCTAAATCTAAAATTCCTTGGGAAAGCTCCGAGGTAACCTGAGAATGCATTAAAATTAGTCTCACCACCATCAATTCCTACATCTACAAAAATTTGAAGTGTATTATTCACCAAAGTATACTTTGCACCAAAGTAAATGCTATCTGCATCCCAAGTAAAAAACAAATCATCAAATTCGTTGACTAATGTCCATTTCGAATCACCAATTGGGTCATCAACAATTAACCACTCTGGTCTCCAGTCATTTGCACCAATTAAGATTATTCCATCAATCCTTGGTTTAGCATAAGTAAAAATTAAAGTATCTTTCTTTTCTCTTACAGTTAAATTAAAGGAAGAAGTATCAGCACCACCTTTACTGTCGTAAACCCTAAATATTACCAAAAACTTTCCCGTATCTTCTGGTGCTGGTATTCCAGCCATAACACCAGTTGAAGTATCAAGTCCTAACCAGCTTGGCTTTTGAATGAATGAATAATAAAGAGTATCGGCATCAATATCATAAGCGATTATTTGACGCTCAAATCTCTTAGTTGTAAAAATCGTTGTATCAGAAAAATCAACTATTGTTGGAAAACGATTTAAATAAACTTTGATTGTAAAAGTATCAGTATCTATTCCACCACGATTATCAGAAACTGAAACAATAATATTTGAATATATTCCAGTATCAGAAATTTGAGGTGTGCCTTTTAATAAACCTGTTGAGTTAAAACTTATCCAATGTGGTTTGTTTTGAATAGTGAAGTTTAATGGATCATTATTTGCGTCACTTGCAAGGATTTGATATTTGAATTCTGACAGTGTGAATGAATTTAACGTGTCAAGCTTCTGAATTACTGGCGAGTGATTGATTTGGTGAGTTGTATCTGCTATGTATATTGTAAAGTTTCTTGGTGGTGCCCAAAGTTTAACTCTGTTCTTTGTTCCACCTGGTCGAGGTCCTACAACAGTTTTGTTTACATCTTTTCCGGTATATTCTTTATACACAGTTCCGACTGGCAAATCAGTATCAACCCACACATCAATCCATTGATTTGGATTATCGTTGATGACTAAATAACCACCGATTTGATTTTGCCATCCATTTCTTCGAGCAACATAGATATCCTGAGCAAGTAAGTTTTGATCTTGATTACCATCCTGACGAATGTACCATGGATCGAGTCCATTTCTTAAAGTCGTAGTTCCACCAAGAAATTTATGACGGATAAAAATTAAAGTATCAATTATTGGTGAGAGCCGATAATCAAAATAATCTTTGAAGAAAACGGAAGGTCTACCTTCGGAAAAAAGAATAAATGCATATCCTAAATGTTTATCTCGAAATATTGGTGAGTGCCCACCAACAGCTGTGTCAATTGTTCCATCCCAACCAGTTCTGTCAAAATCGTGATTTTCAACAAATGTAGAAACATTAAAACCAGACATTCCTTGACCAAAAATTAATCCTGCATTATCAAGTCTGCGCATATCAAAAGTACCAGAAGAATTATTACACATATCTGCCAAAGTATATCGTAATGGAAAATCAAAAAACGAAACTCTTCCTGCACCCATTGAAGCAAGTTGGTTATAATAATTTTTAATTTCTGTTCCACTTCCAATGTATTCAGCTACAATATAATTTGATGGAAAAGATTGATTAACGAATTGAGAAATGAAATTTGGATTAATATGCTTTACAGCATCCAATCTTGCACCGTTAAATCCAAAATAATTTCTTAAATATTTGCCCCAAACAATTAAACTATCACGAACATCGGGACAATCGGTACAGTTGTCATTGGCAAAACTAAAAAAGTTGTCGTTGTAGGGTGGAGATTGATTGCAATTATTGTTTTCACTTGGATTAAATGAATTTGCATTTTTCGGAAATCTTTTACTTCCAAAAGGATAATTGAAAATTAACCACGCTGAATCAGTTCGACAATTATTCTTTGACCTCAATTCGCCACCAGCAGTATGATTAAGTACAACATCAACATAAACATCAATACCAAGAGTTTTAAAGGTTTTTATCATTTGTTGAAGTTCTGATTTACTACCAAAGCGTGTTTCCACCGAACCTTTTTGATAAAACTCACCAAAATCATAATGGTCATAAATATCATAACCCATTGAAAATCCCCCACCAGCTCCTTTTGAAGGTGGTGGGATATAAATGGAAGAAAAACCTGCACTTTTAATTTTTGTTGCTAACTTGGAGAGGCTATCCCACCAAACACCTCCAGGAAAAACATTCCAATAAAAACCTTGAAGATAAGTATCTCCTTGCGGGGTTTGACTGAAAATCTTGCTACTGTTAAAAAGTAGTTCGATTAATAAAAAGATTAGAAAGAATTTGACCGATTTCAACTTGTAAATCCTTTGTTGTTTGATCCTACTACTTATAAGATAATGAAATGAAGTTTCAATGAAAAGTGAATAGATTTAGCATCATATTGGATACTTAGTTTTTTTATTTAAGGAAGTAAGAAAAAAGATTTTTTAATTTTTGTGTTCAAAAATTGATTTAACAATTACATAGCCCCAATATGTTTGACAAAACGGAATAATAAATTTTTAAGCTATGAGACACATAATCCCAAAATTTTACAACCACATTAAAAGTGACTTCTAACAGTTCTTTAATCAAAATAAATTTATTTTAATTTAATTCGAGCAAGGATTTTCTTAATTAGAACTTTAGTAATTCTAATCTAAATTAAATTCCTGAGTTATCTTTGATTCTTTCTGACTTAAAAAATCTTTTCCTCTAAGGATTAACTGATATTTACCGTGAGGATAATTCTCATCTAAGACAAAACTCAAATCTAAGTTAAGATACTTGCTAAATTTTTCTGATTGAACCCCTGTTGTATCAAGTTTAGCTACAGTTTGAATTGTTTTGTTCTCAGGTGTGACTAAATCAGCTTCAAGCAAGATGTGAAACTTGTAATTGCCATTTTCTTTTTCTGTCTTAAATCCTTCAACTTTAACAGATGCATAAACTTCCTGTTGAGTTGCTTCTTCATTTATTGGAATTGAGTAAATATCTAAATCATAAACTCTGAAATTAATTGGCTCTTCTTTTGAGCAACTTAAGAAAGAAACAACAATCAAACTCATTAAGAAAAATTTTTTCATAAAAGATATTCTCCAATTTTTTATTCAAATTTTTCAATGTTAAAGAATAATTCCAAGTAGCATTTACTATCACTCAGAAAATTTTTTACAAAACTATCAAAATAAGAATCTAAGAAATTTAAAAACTTCAAGATGAACTAAATATAATGTTCTAAAATTGAAAGCATTTTTGCAGATTAAACATATTAAAACATTTCTATTCTTGAAAGAAAAATTAATGAAGATTCATAAATAATCTCCTGATAAAATTAAATAGGTTGGAATAATTAATAAAAAATTAAGGGGCACAACCCCAAATTGGGGTCGCGCTTATTTCAATAATAACATTTTCTTGGTATCTCGAAACTCTCCAGCTTCAATTCGATAGAAATAGACTCCTGTTGAAAAACCACTTAAATCTACATCAACAACATATTTACCAACATCGAGTTCTTTATCAACAATTTTCATAACTTCTCGACCAAGTACATCATAGATGACAAGTTTAACATTTTCTCGATATGGAAGTTCAAACTCAATTTTTGTTTTCGGATTAAATGGATTTGGATAATTCTGATTAAGAACAAAATTGGAAGGGACAGAATTCTCAGCTCTTTCAATTCCTGTTGTTGAGTATGGTAGCCAAGCAAGTATCACATCATTGAGTGCAGCACCAAATCTAATGTAAACTTTGTTTTGCGTCTCGTCAGGATATAAAATTTTGAAGTGATCCATAAACGGATATTCATTAGACCTTAAAAATCTTAATAATCCAAAATCACTTAAATTATAAGAGCGAACACTTGAAAAATTGTTTTGAGAATTTAAGTAAAAAATTTTTCCTGACTGATAACCAGTTACATGAACTAAACCGTTTTTATCACGCTCCATCAAAATACATTGAGTATTTGCGAGATTTAAAAATAAACCTACGTTAGAAGGTATATTAGTAACTGAATCACGAATAACTCTATGTATATACATAACAACATCGTAATAAATTGCTGTACCAATACTTAATGAGGAAACGACATCGAATACGTGTAAAACACCGTTCAGATCTACATCAAAAGCTACTTTGTTTCTTCCACCAGAAATATCCCAGTTTTCCGATACAAATAGACGCTTAGGTCTCGAGAACCCGTTTTGATTTCCATAAATAACATAAACACCACTTGGTATATAAGGTCTATAAACAACATATGCATTTCCATTTTGTGCAGCTTTAATTGAAATCCAAATGGATGAACTCATTGAAGAAATTGTATCACCTATAACTATTGGATTTACAAAACTTCCTGATGAATTATTTGTGTATCTAATGATTGTCTTAAAATCACTTGTATATTTTAGATAGGTGAAATGAACTACACCGTTGTTATCTATATCGAAGTCAAATGTAGTTGATGGATTTAAAGTATCATTTACAGTTACAGCATAACCACCTTCGAGTGCAAAATTTTGATTTAATTTATAATAATACCATTGACCCAAATCCATACCTGCCATAGTGTTGTAACCTATGACTTTAAAGATTAGCAAATGAATGTTTTGATTCTTATCTACTTTGACAATTGGTCTAAGTGAACTATATCTCGGTCTGAGTCCAATATTTGCTGGCACATTTATTTTTCTGATATGAGAAGTATCAATAGCAACAACAAATTGATTATTAGTTTGTAATAATTCGAAAAGATAAATAGCACCAGTTGTGTCATTTACTTGGGCATAACCATCCCTAGAATTCAGTAAGTAAATTTTGTTGTTATGTTTTGTTGCATGCAAAGTTCTTACAGAATAAAAGTCAAAAGGTAATATCAAATTATATGTGAAAATTCCTTGCTTTTGTCTTATTAAATATTCTTTAAAGTTAAATAAAATCACAGCATCATTAGAATTCCAAGCAGCCAAACCTCCAATTGACTGGTTTATGTAATTAGGTGCGCTCAGATTAAAAGGATTAAATTTGGTACCATCCACTCTATGATATATAGAACCACTTGAGAAATCATTGACTGGTATATTAGTAAAGCAACGATATTCATAACTATTCAAATTATTATTGAATTCAATCACATGTAGATTATTTTGTCGGTCTAATGTGAATATTCTATTTGAAAGAAGATCTCTTCGAAAAGTATTTCCAGTATAAGCATAAACTCTAATATAGGATAAATGAATTGCTCCATTATTATAATCTTCTTTGAAAAGTGGATAAGAAACAACATGAGGATTTTCAGATGTATTTGAACCAACATAAGTGAAATAAACATCATCCATCAAAGTAGTTGAATCTTGAAAACTATATTTCTTAAAAATATGTCTAACTTCGAGGTTCTCAAGCCAATTTCCCCGAACATGATTGAATAATAACTGAACATAAAGTTCTTTATTTGCAAATACATTCATATAAGGAATATAGCTATACTGAAATTCTGATGGAAATGGTATAGTAATTTTTCTAGTATTAACAACGAAATTATTTTGGGAAGGATTAATAAGTTGTGTCCAACTTATCTGCGACATAGTGATTGGTGGTGTACGCTTTCCTAAAAAGAAATGAATATAATTAACTACAATTTTATTATCTGTAGTTCGAATAACATTTAATTTGAAACTATTAATTTGAAAATCGTGAATTGGTAACTGATCGCTGCCTAAATAAAAAACTGTATCTATTTGTGAGTTAGTGTAATACAAATGAACAGTTTCACTCCCAATTGAGTGACTCGCAAAAGCAATATGAATCACACCTGATGTATCAATATCAAAATCATAGTGGGTTAGATTTAGATTTGAGGAGGATAAACGGGCTCTCCCAATTGGTTTTAGCGCTGAAAAATAACCGCTTTTGTTATTCATTTCATAAAATCGAGTACCGTCATAGCTTAAGACATAAATGTTTCCAGACGCATCATATTTAACTCTATTATGAGAAGTATATTGATAATTTGTAGCAATGTTTTCATAAATTTCATGATATTGAATAACTTGAGAATTTAAGTGCGAAAAGTTCAAGAGAAATAATAACAAGCTGAAGGAAAAGATTTTTTTTAACATTCCCTTTGCCCTCCTTGTTAGATTGAAGTTGAACAAAATTTATTAAACTTATTAATCTTCTTTCTACAAAAAAATAAATTTGAAAAAAGATTAATGATTTAAAAAAGTTTGTCCAAAAAGATTATTGCCTCAACCCCACAAAAGCTTCTGAATAGTGTTAATAAAAACTCAAAATAAATTTTGATATTAAAGTTCACACCAAAACAAAAAATCTAAAACTTTTTAATCCAAAAATTATCTAAGTCTCTTATTTCCTCAATTAACTAAGTACAAACGTGAAAAAGGATTTGATAATTAAACTTTTAATTTCAACCAAATCCTTTCACGTAAAATCTAATAAAAATTACTTAAAATTTGAATGACTATTTTAAGAACACCATTTTCTTCTCAGATATGTAGTTCTCAGTTATCAATCTGTAAAAATAAATTCCACTTGAGAGTCGTGACGCATCAAATGATTTCAAATAAGAGCCAGCTTTTTGATATTCGTTTACAAGAGTTGCAACTTCTTGTCCAAGGGCATTATAAATTTTTAGCTGAACCTTAGTATCAACGGGTAAATCATAAGTTATGTATGTTATCGGGTTAAATGGATTGGGATAATTTTGATAAAGTTCAAATTTGTTAGGCAGGGTTTCGTTTGTGTAATCAACTGAAGTGAGTAACCCAGGTTCTGGCGTTGGGAGTTTTTTAGTTGTGTAAATTCTGAATTCACCTGGTTGAAGATTAATTGTCATTTGTGTGTTAGTTACATTAATACTATCACCATAAAAATAATTATACCACCATCCAGTATTTTGGAAGTTTGGAGTGACTGTTCGCTGAACAACATCAAAGTTACCAACAATAGCAACATTCATTGAATCATCGTTAAGCCAAAATCTTTTTACTGCTCCACTGAAGTCAGTTGTAAAATTCGTCGTTCTAAAAACTTTGTAACTCTTTCTCAAATCAATGAGAGTTGCAAAAGTTTTATAAAGTTTGTTTCTATTTGCATCAAGGAAATATCCCCAACGAATTGGTTTTGGTCCTGTTCTGCCATTATATTCAATCGAATAATCGTAACCAAGTTCTCCGAATTGCCAAATCATCTTTGGACCTGGAACAGTGAAGAAAAATGCAGCAGCAAGTTTGATTCTTTCCAAAGCAGTTGCAAGATTTTTTATGTTGTAAGTTCCGCTTGAATTTCCATACATTAAATTTTTGTACATCAATCTTTCTTCATCGTGAGATTCCATGTAACCAATTAAATGTGGTTTTGAAAATCCACGAGATTTGTAGGAGATGCGAGTAAAGTCCGATTTACCACCATCATGCCAGCCCATTGTTGCTTCATTGTAGTTGTAGTTCAAATTCCCCCAGCTTAACATTCCATAGTTCGTCAAAACTTGTTCTTCTGAATCAACTGCAAAATGTTCTAAAATTACATAAGCAGTTGAGTCATATTTCCAGATTGAATCGGCATAAGCTTTTAAGATATTAATTCTTGATTGGTCATATTGTCCCCAAAGTCCAACATCATTACCTGAATTAGTTTGAGTAAATCCTTTCGATAAATCGAATCTAAATCCATCTACTTTGTATTCTTGCAAATAAAATTTCAAAGCACGTGCGACTAATTCTTTTGTTGCTTGACTTTCGTGATTGAAATCATATCCAACATTGTAAGGATGTCTTGCAACAGGATTAAAGTAAGGACTATTTGCAGCAGGTCTTTGATTTGTTTCATCCCACCACATTCTAACAAGTGAAGATTGACCGAAGTTGTGATTAAATACCACATCAAAAATCACTGCGAATCCCATTTGATGTGCTTTATCAATAAAAGCTTTAAGGGCATTTTTTGTGCCGTAATACTTGTCCATCGCAAAGTAGAAAGTTGTATTGTATCCCCAACTTTCATTTCCTTCGAATTCGTTTACTGGCATTAGTTCAATTGCGTTAACTCCAAGTCTCTTCAAATAATTCAAAGTATCAGCAAGCGTTTTATAATCGTGTGTTGTAACAAAATCTCTTAATAGTAATTCATAAACAACAAGTTCTGTTTTTTGTGGTCTTTGAAAATTAGTTACTTGCCAATTGTATTTCGGCTCATTGATTTGAAAGACTGAAACTAAATGGGTTGTTTTTCCAAATGGATATGGTTTCAAATTCGGATACACTGATGATGGAATGTATTGATCATTCCATGGATCTAAAACTTTTTCTGTAAATGGATCGGCAACTTTTATCTTACCATCAATAAAATATTGATAACCATATTCTTCATTTGGATTTAAATTATTGATTTGAATCCAATAACGATTTCCATCAGGGGTTCTTTTCATGTAATAATTTGGATGAACTTCCCAATTAGTGAAATCTCCAATTACATAAACATAATTTTTATAAGGTGCATACAAACATAGAATTACACTTGTACTGTCAATTCTATTAACACCATCTTGAATTCCAGGTGGTAGTGCTTGAGTTTGAACTGGTGAACGAACGATGAAATAATTTGAATCAACTTTCACATTTCCACTTGCATCAGTTGCAACTGCACGGAGATTATACCTTCCATAGTTAAAGAACATCATTGTTCGACTTAAATAGAATGTATCTGTTTGTGCAATGAGTGAATCGTTCAAAAACAATTTTAGATTTACTGAACCAGCTGAAACAGCCGTGATTGTAAAATTCTGTGCTGTGTTGATTATTGTTCCTTTTTCAACTGGATTGATGAATCGAACATTCAAGCCTGGTTTATACAAAGGCAGGAAAATATCACTTCCATCAGCATCACGACCAACTTTACTTCCATCAGCATTTCTGAAAACAAAAGCTAATTTCAAAATATCTTCGGTATCAGGTACACCATAATATTGTGGAATGTTTATAGTGATTCTCCAGATGTTATTTCCAATGTATTGAATTGAAGGTTGATTAACAGGTGAGCCCCATGTTGTTTTAACATATCTCCAATCGTTTGGATGACGGCTTAAACTCGTAATTACTCCTGTGTGAACATAAATTGGAAAAACTCCAACTAATGCACCATTTCCTTTCGTTACATCATAATCAATTGTAATTACATCATTTCTTGTGGCAAAGTATGGTGTCCATTGTAAAACCTGTGAACTTAAAACTCCTGCTGTTAAAAAAAACAAAGCGACAAACAATAATTTTTTCATTTTAGATACTCCATCTTCTTTGATTCTCTATAATCACCAATTTGAATTGAGTAGATATAAGTTCCCGAACTAATCTTGTAATAGTTTCCATCGAATTCAATCTGGTGATATCCATCTGAATTGATTTGATTAGTGATAGAAGTAATTTCTCTTCCTAAGGTATCAGTAACTTTGAAAGTGAGTGTTTTACCAACAAATTCCTTTGGAACATAGTAACGAATTTGAGTTGAGTAATTAAA
>JAOAHM010000057.1 GCA_026415235.1 Ignavibacteria bacterium
CCATCTTCATTTCTCAAATTCCAATTCAAGAATGGTGATGCAAAACTTTCCTTGTCGTTTTCGGTCAATGTTTTTACCAAAATTCCCGAAAGTGAATAAATCTTAATTGTAACTTCTTCAGGGAGATTTGAAAAAGTGATATAACCTCTATTGTAAGGTCTCAGGTCTTTCCAGTCAAAGTAAGGATTTGGGAAAACATTAATTGAATTAATTAATTCAGATTTCTCTTTGCTACTCAGCTTATTTCTAACAGATTTTGATTGATAATAGAAGGTATCATTTTCAGTAAGGACATAAGAAATTGGAATGGTTAAAACATCACCATTCTTGAAGAATGAAGTGTCCGATTGTTTTTCAAGTCCTACTATGAACAAAGCATCGAACCATGGAGACTTAGCTCTTTGAATTTGTTCAGGAGTAAAATTAGCTTCAGGTGGTGGTGTCCAGCCTCGTAAATTCGCATAAACTTTTGTTGTTGATGTGATATATCCAATATACTCAGGTTGCTTACCTTGTGGATCGTAAGATTGATTGAATATTACAATATATTCTTTCGTGTTTGTGATGTTAGTTCCAGGTGTCCAATTTCCATCGGGATAACCACCGAGATTAGTTCTTGCTTCAAGAAATCCACAAGCAAGTTGTCTTTCTTCTTTAAATCGTTCATCTTTTATCCATACTTGAAAAGGAACTTCGATAAAATATTCTCCTGGTTTTTCAACGCCACTAACATTAACTGTTTGTGCTGCATTGTAGTAATTCAATCCAAATCCATCGCTAACAAAACGATAAGCAAATTGTTTTTGACCGAATCGAATTTCAACTTTTCTTAATTTATCGAATGTAGTTATTCTTGACCTTGCATTCATTTGTGGAGTGAGAGCTGAGATTCGATTTCCATATTTGTTGTTAATTGTTTCCATTCCAGGATAAAAAACACCTGTATATTCATAAGTAAAATTCTTATACCACTTATTCGATGGTGGAGAATAAATTATATCTTTTATTTGAGGTTCAATCCACTCAACTTTTGGATGAAAACCATCTACTAAAAAGATTGAACTATCTCGGTTGTAGAAAATACTTTGAGAGTCTAAAACTATTCTATTCTTCGAAAGATTTTTTAACCTCCAGTTCAAACTGTATCGAACACTATCTGTTTTGAAAAATGAAATTTGATACAAATCATCGGTTAGTTTATCAACATCAATTTCATCGAATATTACTTTTGCTTCTGTCGAATTTTTTGAACCTGGCTTACCAGCAAAATTAATCAATGGTGGAAAGTTAAAGCTCTCACCAACTGTAACTTCATAAATTTTACTCGAATGATATTTAGCTGAAAAATCATTTAAGAAATTGAGGACATAATTTCCAGGTTTGTCTTTTACTCGCTCAATTAATGAAGATATTTTATTCAAATAAAGTTTTCTAAGTGAGAAGAAAAGTTTTTCACCTTTAACAAGATTTTTACCTGTGAAGGGATTTTTATTTAAACTATAAATGATATGACCAAAAGAGGGATTTTTATACTTGTCCTTGTTTAACTGAATACCTTTGAGGAATAAATTTTTAACAGTTATACCGTCAACATCAATGTAGTATAGATTATTAATATCATTTTCAACATCGAAGGTCGCTATTTTTTTTGATATAGTTGTGTCTTTACCATAGTATGCTTCTGGAGTTCTATGTGCCCATAATTCATAAAGTTCGAATTCATAATTACAGAATGTATCGCCCTGTGCTGTTTTCAAAAATTCTTTATACTCAAAATCATCTTTTGTTTCCCAAAAAATATCAATAGAATTTTCCGTAACTCTTGAATTAAGTTCTGTAACTGGAAATGGTTTTATTGAATAGAAATCAAAATCAAAAAAGGTTTTGTTAGAATTAGCATTTTTCTTTGCTTCAGTTATGCTATTTAAGTGATTAGTTCTTCTGCCAATTGCATAAGCAACAATAATATCCACGGGTTTATTTTTTTCAAGAGTAAAATGTCCAGAATTCAAAAGTAGCACTATATCATGAGGATCATTATTAATCCAACCTATTCTTGAAACAGGGTCACCTGAGAAAATAAATTTTGGATTCACTTGATTGCAATTCACTCCTCCTAAAACAACTCCCAAAGTACAAGGTCTATATGGCCGACCATCACGATTTAATCCGTTCAATAAGTACCAGATTGCATATTGATTAAATAACTCAGATTGATAGGGCCAGAGGAAGTAATTTGTCGAGAGCAAACCCAGGTTCATTTTGCCAGGAATTGTTTTGACAATCTTTGGATCAACAAAAATCTTTGCATTTGTTTTCGGAACATCGCCTGTATCGAAAATTCCATTATTGTTATTATCTATAAATGTAACTCCTGGAATTGAAACTTGTGGTCCTTGAAGTAATTGAGTATAAACAGCTGGTGGATTAATTGAGAAATATGTATCTGAACCATCGTTATAACCAAAGACTGAATTTAATAGCGTATCCGAACCAACTAAGTCATCGGTATATTCTCCAATATCCAAATCATTTATAAATGAAAATATGACGCTATCAATTTTATTTAAATCCATAGTTTGCTCATTACCTTTGAAATTAATCCTATATCTTACAAAAACAGAGTTGGCAAGCCATGGATTATTAAAAAATGCCCAAATTGTTTGCTGAACTTCCACACCAATTGGCTCAATATCAAGTCGCCTTTCTCTTAGTGGAACACCATCATTAAACACGCACCAAGCTGTGTAATCACCAATCATATTTGGTCTATCTTCATTTAAATCCCATTGACCATTATTATTTTTATCAATCGGATTATAAACTCCGTCATTGTCACCATCGTAGAAATCTGCACCAAGTTCGACAGCTGTTTTCCATTCAATCCAACTATTGGAAAAAGGTTTATCTGAACTCGTTACAACATAAATTTTTGCTTTAGGGTCGTTTGGAGACATCCCAATAAGCCCAGGTTGAAAATCTTTCATTCTTCTTGTAGTAAAAACACCACTTACCCAAAGTTTTTCTTTGTTAGTTCCAGTCCATAGTTTCCCTCCAAGTAAAAATCCACCTGAAAAAACAATATCTATGGTATCATACCTTACTCCGTACATTTGAACATCACCAATAACTCCTGCCTCATTAAAAGGGAATATTATTCTATTGAATTTCAATAGAGCTGTATCTAACTGAGAATTTGTAACTTTCTCTCGCTTGTTTTTATCAACTGTTAAACCAAGGAGGAAAAAAATAAAAATGAAATAAATGATAGGGAGGAAAAGTTTGAGTTTGGAATTCTTTAACATTTAGACCTCCAAAGTTCTTTTTCAATCTAAAGAAAAATATTTTGTATTTCAAGCATTATTAATTGTGGAATTAATTAAAGAATGTAAAGAATTATTTGTGAACGATTTTTTAAAAATTTCAGCACAAGATTTTGAAAGAAAAATGCCATAAAAAATTGCAAAAAATCAAAATTTTACGGATTTCTTTAATTGAGAAGCATTCGATTTTTTCGTAATTTTCGTAGAATTAATAAAGGAATTAAATAATGGAATTTAAGATTAACACCAAAGAATTGGATAAAGCTGTATCTCAACTTTTTCCAATAGTACCTACAAAAACTCCCCTTGAAATCCAGAACCATTTTCTTTTAATCGTAAAAGATAATTTTTTAACTATCCACGCAACTGATGGTAATGTTGCTTATCAAAAAACGATGCCAGTTTTTACTGATGGTGATATAAGTGTTGCACTTCCTGCAAAATTATTCCACGACACAGTTGTTAATCTTCCCGATACCGATTTGAAAGTCGAGTTTCTTCAAGATGAAAGAAAATGTGTAATCCATACCGATACAGGTAAATATTTCATTGGATATATTGTTCCTTTTGATTTCCCAAAATTTCCACCAGTAGAAGTAGTACATTCATTCAAGATTAATGGTGAAAAATTAAAATCTGCTTTGCAAATGACCCAATTTGCTTGTGCGAAGGAAGAACAAAGACCTTCGATGCAAGGAATTTTGATGGATTTGAAAAAAGATAAACTCGTTTTTGTTTCCACAGATGGTCATCGTTTAGTAAAGTTAACTTACGAAGATTACACTTCTGAAGTCGAAGAACAGTTAATTATACCAGGAAAATCTGCTGAGCATCTTTCAAAAATTTTGGACGAGAAAGATGTGACAGTTACAATTGGAAATAAGTTATTAAAATTTGAGTTTGACGGTGGTATTTTTATGACCCGTTTGGTTGACGATAATTATCCAAATTACGAAAGCGTTATTCCTCTGGATAATGATAATGTGATGAAAATAGACAGGACAGAATTTTTGAAATCTTTGAGAAGAGCAAGTTTTTATATTCATACAAAACTTAAACGAATTGATTTAGAAATCTCTAAAGATATGCTCTCTTTAACAGCAGAAAATCCAGAAATCGGTAGCTCAATGAACGAAAAATTATTATGTGAGTATAATAGTGAGCCGTTGAAAATAGCTTTCAGGCATGATTACATTACTGAATCTTTAGAGCATATTGATGCAGATGAAGTTTATTTCAAATTTAATAGCCCAACCAGGCCTTGCTTGATCGAACCAGCAACTCAAAAAGAAAACGAGAATTTAATTATTCTTGTTATGCCAATGCGTGTGAACTTGTAATTGGTTCAATTGTTCAATGATTGAAAGACAATTATGAGAATAAATTTGATTGAGTAGTTTAGTAATTAATGATTTTAAGTTCTTTAAGATTAATTAACTTCAGATTGCATAAAGATTCTCACCTTCATTTCAAAGAAGGTTTGAATTACATAGTTGGAGGAAATGGTCAGGGGAAAACAACTATTTTAGAAGCCATTTATTATATCTCAACAACCAAAAGTTTTAGCTCAAATTCTGATTTTGATGTTGTAAGTTTTAATGAGGATTTTTTTGAAATAACGGGACAAATTTTCGATTTGACACCAAACACGATGATTATTCGATACAGTAAGTTAGAAAATCGCAAAAAATACTCACTTAACGGTAAGCAGGTAAATTCGCCACAAGAAGTAATTGGCAAATTTCCAGTGGTTCTTCTTTCCCCAGCTGATTCAAAAATAACCGAAGAAGCTCCGCAGGAAAGAAGAAAGTTTGTTGACTCAGTAATTTCTCAGATGAGTAGAACTTATCTGGAAAATTTATTGGAATACAAAAAAATACTTAAACAAAGAAGTTCTCTTCTTTTCAATCTAAAAGAAAATTATTCACCACAACTTCTTGATGAGCTCGAAGTTTGGAATGAAAGATTGATTGATATTGGAACTAAATTAATTTTAGCTCGCAAAAAATTTGTAGAAGAATTTAACGAATATGTTAGCGAAGTTTATCATAAGATAATGAATGGAAGCGAAGAACCTTCATTGAAATATGAAACTATTGAACACAACAGCGATGATGAGATTTCTCAATCTTTTCGAAATGAATTAAATCGGCAAAAAGAAAATGAATTAAGAAGAGCAACAAATTTAGTTGGACCTCACAAAGATGATTTCATTTTCAAAATTAATGGAATGAGTTTGAGAGATTTTGGTTCACAAGGTCAACATAAAACTTTTCAGGTAGGACTGAGATTTGCAGAATATTTTTATTTGAAGAAAAAGCTTGGCAAGAATCCATTTTTTCTATTGGACGATGTTTTCGGTCATCTCGATAAAGAGCGAAGTCAAAAAATCAGTGAACATCTTGGTGAATTAGGTCAAGCTTTCATTACATTAACTGACCTAAGCGATATGAAAAATCTACAAAAAACCGATCGAGATAGTATCATTCAAATCAAAGACGGGAAAGTCGTAAATGTCAACTGAGTTTAGAAGCATGAAAGATATAGTTCAAGAGATTATAAAGAAGTATAATCTTGATAAGCTACTTGAGGAAGAAGAATTGAAAGAAAAGTTTGAAGAAATTGTTGGTTCACAAATTGCGCAACAAGCAAAAATTAAAAGTTTTGAAAACGGAAAATTAACCCTTGAGGTTGAAAGTCCTGTATGGAAAAATGAAATTTTACTGTTACGAGAAAAAATCAAAGAAAAAATTAACACAACTTTTGGAAAGGAAATTGTTCAACAAATTATTATAGTTTAAGACTATGGCTGATACAAAATTAAAAACAACAAAGAAAGAGAGTGAAAAGGTGAAGAAGGAAGAAATTAAAAATCAAGCTAATAACGCAGCTCAAGAATATAGTGCTGAGAGTATTCATGTTCTTAAAGGACTTGAAGCAGTTCGTAAAAGACCTGCTATGTATATTGGTGATACAGGCACAAGAGGACTTCATCATTTAGTTTACGAAGTGGTTGATAATAGTATTGACGAAGCACTAGCAGGTTTTTGTAAGAATATTGTTGTTACAATTCACAAAGGGAATTCTGTTACCGTTGAAGATGATGGTCGTGGAATTCCAGTTGACATTCATCCAACTGAAAAGCGTTCAGCCCTTGAAGTTGTAATGACAGTTTTACACGCTGGAGGGAAATTCGATAAAAGAACATACAAAGTTTCTGGTGGTTTGCACGGTGTTGGCGTTTCGGTTGTTAACGCTCTATCTGAATGGTTAAAAGTTGAAGTTTATAGAGAGGGTAAAATTTATTTCCAAGAATATCGTCGTGGTGAACCAGTTGAACCAGTTAAAGTTATTGGTAAAGTTCCTGAAAAGAAAACAGGAACGAAAGTCACATTCCTTCCAGATAAAACTATTTTCAAAGACATAAATTTCAAGTTCGATACGCTTGCAGATCGGATGATGGAACTTGCTTTTCTCAATAAAGAAATTACAATCAAACTAATTGACGAGAGAAGCAAGGAAGAAGAAACTTTCCATTACAAAGGTGGATTAATCGAATTCATTCAATACATTGATGAAACAAGAACTCCACTTCACAAAACAATTTACTTCGAAGGTGAAAAGGATGGGGTTCCAATCGAAGTCGCTTTTCAATATAACGATGGTTATCAGGAAAACATTTTTACTTATGTAAATAATATTAATACTCACGAAGGTGGAACTCATTTAGTTGGATTTAAAACTGCTCTAACACGAACATTGAACAACTTTGCTCAGAAAAATAATCTAATAAAAGATGGAAAGATTACTTTGATTGGTGATGATTTCCGTGAAGGTTTAACTGCTGTTTTAAGTGTGAAAGTTGCTGAACCACAATTCGAAGGACAAACTAAAACTAAACTTGGTAACAGTGAAGTTAAAAGTGCTGTAGAGACTTTCATTGGTGAAAAACTTTCAGAATATCTTGAACAAAATCCTTCTGTTGGAAAGAAAATTATCGAGAAGGTGCTTCGTGCTGCTGAATCGAGAGAAGCTGCAAGAAAAGCTCGTGAACTTGTAAGAAGAAAAAATGCATTAGACGATTCAAGCTTACCAGGAAAATTAGCTGATTGTTCAATTAAAGATCCTGAACATTGTGAGATTTATATCGTCGAGGGAGACTCTGCAGGTGGTAGTGCAAAACAAGGTAGAGATAGAAGATTTCAAGCGATTCTTCCTCTGAAAGGTAAAATCATAAATGTTGAAAAAGCTCGATTGCACAAAATTTTAGAGAACGAGGAAATTAGAGCAATTGTTACGGCAATTGGTGGTGGAATTGGTGAAGATTTTGATATCTCTAAAGTTCGTTATGGAAAAATTATTTTGATGACCGATGCTGATGTTGATGGAAGTCACATTAGAACTTTACTTCTTACTTTCTTCTTCAGACACATGCGTGAATTAATCGAACAAGGTAAAGTTTATATTGCTCAACCTCCTCTTTATAGAATTAAAAAAGGTAAAGAGGAATATTATGCATACGACGACAAAGAAAGAGATGAAATTATTAAACGATTGAAAGCAAATGGCAAATCGAAAGATGAAGAAGTGGAAGAAGAAATTGAAATGAGCGAAGGAGAAGGTGAAAAGAAGTTACCAGGTGGAATTGTTGTTTCTCGTTACAAAGGTCTTGGTGAAATGAATCCAGAACAGCTCTGGGCAACAACAATGAATCCCGAGACAAGAACAATTCTACAAGTAACAATTGAAAATGCAGCAGCAGCTGAAAAAATCTTTGAAATTTTAATGGGCGATGCTGTAGAACCGAGAAGAAAATTCATTGAAAAGAATGCAAAATATGTTCGCAATCTTGATATATAATCTGATCTGTATAAATGATAAACGATAAACAAAATTTTAATAGAGGTTAACGAAAGAGATATGGCAACATTATTTGAGAAAATTGTCCCCGTTACGATTGAAGACGAAATGAAGGGCTCTTACATAGATTATGCGATGTCGGTTATTGTTGCTCGTGCATTACCCGATGTAAGAGACGGACTAAAACCTGTTCATCGTCGTGTATTATATGGAATGTATGAGCTCGGACTTTTTCACAACAAACCATTCAAGAAATCGGCAAGAATTGTTGGTGAAGTTTTAGGTAAATATCATCCACACGGTGATGCTGCAGTTTATGATACGATGGTTAGAATGGTTCAAGATTTTTCTTTGAGATATCCACTTGTGGAAGGTCAAGGAAATTTTGGTTCAATTGATGGTGACTCTCCAGCAGCAATGCGTTACACCGAAGCTCGCCTTGCACGAATTGCTGAAGAGATGCTTCGTGATTTGGATAAGAATACAGTTGATTTCGTTCCTAACTTTGACGATAGTTTGCAAGAACCAACTGTTCTTCCATCATACATTCCAAATCTTTTGATTAATGGTGCAAGTGGAATTGCTGTTGGAATGGCTACAAACATTCCACCTCACAACTTAAATGAAATTGTTGATGGTCTCGTTGCTCTTATCAAAGATCCAGAAATCTCTGACGAAAAATTAATGAAATATGTAACTGCTCCAGATTTTCCAACTGGTGGAATTATTTACGGATACGAAGGCGTAAAAGAAGCATACAAAACTGGTCGTGGTAAAATTATTATTCGTGCAAAAGCAAATATCGAAACACTTAAATCTGGCAAAGAGAATATTGTAATTACAGAACTCCCCTATCAAGTCAACAAAGCAAATCTCATCGAAAAAATTGCCGAACTTGTTCGTGAAGGAAAGCTCGATGACATTTCTGACATTCGTGATGAATCTGACCGTGATGGTTTACGAATTGTTATTGAATTGAAAAGAGACGCACAACCAGAAGTCGTTTTAAATCAACTTTATAAACACACAAACATGCAAGTGACCTTTGGTGTGATAATGCTCGCTTTGGTGAATGGTGTTCCGACTGTTTTGACTCTCAAACAGATGATGCAACATTTCATTGACCATCGTCATGAAGTTTTAGTTCGAAGAACAAAGTTTGATTTAGACGCTGCCGAAAGAAGAGCTCACATCTTAGAAGGTTACAAAATTGCTCTCGATAATATTGATGAAATCGTTCAGTTAATTAAAAAATCAAAAGATGTTGAAACTGCAAAGAATGGCTTAATGAAAAGATTTAAACTTTCAGAAATTCAAGCTAAAGCCATTCTTGATATGCGTTTACAAAGATTGACTGGATTAGAAAGAAAGAAAATTGAAGATGAATACCGTGAAACTATAAAGTTAATTGAAAAACTACGTTTCATTTTAGCTAACAAAGCAAAACGAATGCAAATCATCAGCGAAGAGTTGCTCGAGCTTAAGGAGAAGTATGGTGACGAGCGACGCACAATGGTGATTAAAGATTACTCCGAATTTAGTATCGAAGATATTATCGCTGAAGAAGATGTTGTGATTACAATTTCTCACAATGGATATATCAAAAGATTTCCTGTAAGTGGATATCGAAGACAATCTCGTGGTGGTAAAGGCGTTACAGCAGCAGCAACTCGTGAAGACGATTTCATCGAACACATGTTTATTGCTTCCACACATAATTACATTTTGCTCTTCACAGATCAAGGCAAATGTCATTGGTTAAAAGTTTATGAAATTCCCGAAGGTGGAAGAGCAACTCGTGGTCGTTCGATTTTGAATCTTGTTCAACTTGATAAAGGTGATAGTATTCGTGCTTATGTTTCAGTCAGAGATTTTGATGCGAATCGTTTCGTCGTAATGGTAACAGAAAAAGGATTGATTAAGAAAACAAGACTCGATGCCTTCAGTAATCCAAGAAAAACTGGAATTATTGCAATTAACTTGAACGAAGGTGATAGATTGATTGATGCAAAAATTAGTGATGGTGCTGATGATATTATCATTGGAACACGAGAAGGAATGGCAATTAGATTTAACGAGCAAGAAGTTCGAGATATGGGAAGAAATGCAAGTGGAGTTAAAGCAATTACATTAGATAAAAATGATAAAGTAGTTGGAATGGTTGTATCGAAAAGAAAATCTACCATACTCGTTGTCACTGAAAATGGTTATGGTAAACGAACTGAAATAGATGAATATAGAATAACTCGCCGTGGTGGTAAAGGTGTTCGAACATTAAAAACAAGTGATAAAAACGGTAAGATGGTTGATATTAAAGAAATTGATGATAACGATGATATTGTAATCATAACTGAAAAAGGAATGATTATTCGACAACATGCAAAAGATTTACGAGTAATGGGAAGAAATACTCAAGGTGTCAAACTAATCAAACTCAACGAAGGTGATAGGATTTCTGCAATAGCTCGTGTTGTTCCTGAGGACGAAGATGAAGAATAGAATTGAATCAAAATTTTTCTGAACAGCTTTTTATTTAAGTGAGGGAACGAAATATTCGTTCCCTTTTTGTTTTTGAAAACTTGTGCACATAATCATTTCAAAAGATTTTTCAATTAAATCTTTTAGAAAAAAAATTCTCAAACTAAACAAGTTCTTAAAATAAAAAAGTACTAAAAAGAACAATGGACTTACTCAAACAAAATATTGAAAATGTTCTTTCACGAATTGAAACTGCTGCACGACGAAGTGGTAGAGCTTCATCTGAAATTAAATTAATAGCCGTCTCGAAAAATGTTGAACCAGAAAGAATTAATCTTGCTTACGAATACGGCTTGAAAGATTTTGGTGAAAATCGTGTTCAAGAACTGCTCAAAAAATTTGAGTTGGTTAACCCGCAAATAAATTTCCACATGATTGGACATCTTCAAACAAACAAAGTCAAATATCTCATTAATAGAGTCAAATCAATTCATTCAGTTGATTCAATAAAACTTGCGAAAGAAATTGATAAACGATTTGGTGAGAAAAACATAAAGATTAATTGTTTGATTCAAATTCATACTGCAAAAGAAGAGACAAAATTTGGTTTATCACCAGAAGAATTGGAAAATTTTTTAATCGAAGCACAGCATTTGAAAAACATAAATTTTATTGGTTTGATGACAATTGGAACATTAACTGATGATGAAAAAGAAATTAGACGCTGCTTTTCCACTTTAAGAAAACTTCGTGAAGACTATTCACATTTTAAATTAGAAAACATAGATTTGAGAGAACTTTCGATGGGAATGACATCGGACTTTGAAATAGCAATTGAAGAAGGTTCAACAATCGTTCGAATTGGAACAGCAATCTTTGGAGAAAGGAAATATTAAATATGAAAATTACACCACTTAGCATAAAACGACAGGAATTCAAACGAAACATTCGTGGTTACGATCCAGACGAAGTCAATACATTTCTTGAAATCATTGCCGATGAATTTGATCAACTTCAAAAACAAAATGAAGAATTAAATGCAAAAGTAACTCAACTTCAGAAAAAACTTCAGGATTATCAGCAAATCGAAAAAAGTTTACAACAAACTTTGCTCGCTGCTCAAGAAACATCAACTCGAGCAATGGAAGCTTCGAAGCGTCAAGCTGTTTTACTCATCAAAGAAGCTGAACTTAAAGCAAAACAAATTGTCGAAAAAGCTCAGGAAGAAGCAAAAGCAATTCAAAATTCTGTCCTTGAATTAGAAGAAAGAAAAAGAACTTTAATCGCTCGACTCAAAGCAGTTATCAATGCACACATCCAATTACTAAATGTTCTAACCGAAACAAACAAAACTCAAACAGAAACAAAAGAAGAAAAAAACAAAACCATTGATGTCGAATCAATAATTAATAGGATTGTATGATGACAGAACTTAGAAATAAAATTAATGAAGCTGTTCAATTCATCAGAACAAAAACTTCAATGAAACCAAAAATTGGAATCATTCTTGGAACTGGACTCGGCGGACTTGTCAAAGAAATTGATATTGAAACTGTAATTGATTACGAAGACATTCCCCACTTCCCTATCTCCACAGTTGAATCACATCATGGCAAATTAATTTTTGGTCGAATTGGTGGGAAAGAAGTTGTTGCAATGCAAGGACGATTTCATTACTACGAAGGATACACGATGCAACAAATTACTTTTCCAGTTCGAGTGATGTCCTATAAAGTTGGTCTTGGTGTTGAAATCCTTTTCATTTCAAATGCTGGTGGTGGATTAAATCCAGAATTCGAAAAAGGCGATTTGATGATAATGACTGACCACATCAATTTACTTGGAGATAATCCATTAATTGGTCCAAACGATGAAGAATTAGGTCCACGATTTCCCGATATGTCTGAACCTTACTCAAAAGGATTAATTGCACTCGCAGAAAAAATTGCTGAAGAAGAGAATATCAAAGTTCGAAAAGGAGTTTATGTTGCTCTCACAGGACCAAATCTGGAAACAAGAGCTGAATATAGATTTCTAAGAATTATTGGTGCCGATGCAGTTGGTATGTCAACTGTGCCAGAAAATATTGTAGCAAATCACATGGGAATGAAATGCTTTGGAATGACAATCATCACCGATTTGTGTGATCCTGATAATCTTCAACCATTAACTGTTGAAGAAGTAATTGAAGTTGCAAGCAAGTCAGAACCTAAAATGACTTTGCTAATGAAAAAATTAATTGAAAGAATTTAAAATGAAAGTTCCATTTTATTATTGGTTTGTTGTGTTCTTTTATGCTCTTGTGATTTTTCTTGCAAATTTTGGAGAGACACAAGTTGCTGCATTTAGTTCATTTGGATTCGCTTTTTGGTTTGTGATGTTGGTATTTGCAGGATGTCTTGGTTTCATTGTTTCTTATCTGTTTGGATTAAAAAAATCTTTGTGGATAATTGGAATTGTATTTCTTGGAATATCTTTTCTTTCTTCACTATTGGTATCAATTAAACCATCGCTTTTTGATTACAATGCTTTTTCTCTTTCAATAATTTCCATCCAAATTTTGAAAATACTTTTGTCATCAATTTTTGGATTACTCGGAGTTTTAATTTGGCAGAACATTTTCTTGACAAGAGAACTTGTTCGAGC
>JAOAHM010000081.1 GCA_026415235.1 Ignavibacteria bacterium
AATCGTGAAAGGGAAAAACTTGGAGAAAAACTTTTTGCTAATCCACGAAATGCAACTGCAGGAACATTAAAACTTCAAGATCCAAAACAAGTAGCCGAAAGACCATTAAACTTATTTTGCTATTATTTAAGGTCAAGTACAAAAGAACTTGAAACTCAATTTGAAAATTTAAGGATACTTAAAAGTCTTGGCTTCAAAGTAAATCCAAATTACAGACTCTGTTCTACAATTGAAGAAGTGATTGAATTTTGTAAAGAATGGGAAGAAAAAAGAGAAACTCTTCCATACGATATTGATGGTGTTGTAATTAAAGTAAACAGCATTCGTCAACAAGAGATTTTAGGCAATGTTGCAAAATCTCCACGGTGGGCTACTGCATTTAAGTTCGAAGCAAAGAAAGCAAAGACAAAACTTAAAGCAATCACACTTCAAGTTGGAAGACTCGGAACAATTACACCTGTTGCCGAACTCGAACCAGTTTTTTTAGCAGGAACAACTGTAAGTAGAGCAACACTTCATAACTTTGAAGAAATTCAAAGAAAAGATATAAGAGTTGGTGATACAGTAATAATTGAGAAAGGTGGTGATATTATTCCAAAAGTTGTTGAAGTTGTTTTAGATGAAAGAAGTTCAAAATCCCAACCTTTTGAAATTCCAGAAAAATGTCCTGTTTGCGGAACAAAATTAATCAATCCACCTGGAGAAGTTGCTTATTACTGTCCAAATTACGACTGTCCTGAACAAGTAAAGCAAAGGCTTGTTCATTTCGCATCAAGAACGGCAATGGATATTGAAGGACTTGGTGAAGCGGTTATCAATAAATTTGTTGATTTAGGTTTTTTATACACTCCAGCAGATATATATAGACTAAAAGAGAAAAGAGACAAATTAATTGAGCTTGAAGGATTTGGTGAAAAAAGCATTGATAATCTCCTCAAAGCAATTGAAAAATCAAAAGAACAACCATTTGAAAGAGTTTTGTTCGCACTTGGAATAAGACATGTTGGGGCAAGTGTTGCTAAAGATTTGGCAGAACATTTTCATTCAATCGATGAATTGATGAAGGCAACTCCTGAAGAACTTCAACAGATTCCCGAGATTGGAGAAACTATAAGTCAAAGTATTGTCGAATATTTCAAAGATGAAAGAAACTTAAAATTAATCGAAGAATTGAAATCATTCGGATTGAAATTCAAATCTGAAAAAGAAAAGAAAAGTGGAAAACTTTCTGGAAAGATTTTCGTACTCACTGGAACATTGAAATCTATGACTCGCAACGAAGCAAAAAAGTTAATCGAAGAACTTGGTGGAAAGACGGCTGATAGTGTTAGCTCAAAAACTTCTTATGTAGTTGTTGGTGAAGATCCAGGCTCAAAGTATGAGAAAGCGAAAAAGCTGAAAATTCCAATTTTGAACGAAGATGAATTCCTTAAACTCATCAAAGAATAATAATCACTTTAATTGATGATTAATCTTGCTCAAAAAATTCTGCTTTACATTCACTCCAAGCAAAAAAGCAGATTTCAAATCTTCTCTCCGTTAAATGTTCTTAAAAATTCACAAAATGTTTTAATACTTCTTCCAGATGAAAAGGAAATTATTCAAGAGATAAAATTTTTGATTCCCATCTTCAATTCAATTTTCAAACAAAAATCTTTTTTAGTCTCAAATGAAATTCAAACTCTTCTTAATCTATCTGATGAAATTCCAAAAATTGTTTACTCAAAAGAACAAAAAAATTTTATCAAATTACCAACGAGAGAATTCATTAAATTCCTTCAGCTAAAAAATTTTGATACAATCATCGACTGCAATCTTGGTGATTCTATTTTTCATTATTGGATTACAAAAAATATTGATGCAAAGTTCAAAATTGGACTTTACAGGAAAAATTCTACCTTATTTAATAACTTAGTAATGAAAGTTAGAACCATTGACAGTGTGCGAACTATTTATGAAAATTTTATTTTTCTACTAAAACTATAACGGAGAGAACATGAATTTTGAAGTTAAACATATTGATGATATTACAATCTTCAAACTCAACGAAAGAAAAATGGATTCCACAATTTCAGGTTTGCTTAAAGGCGAATTCACAATTCTATCTCAAGCTGAGAATGTACGTAAGTTGATTGTTGACTTACAAGATGTTGAAGTTTGTGATAGTTCTGGTTTGAGTGCATTACTTCTTGCACAAAGACAAATAAGAGAAAAAGGTGGTGCAATTAGATTAATTAATGTAAATGAAAAAATTGAAAATCTTATAAAAATTTCTTTCCTCGAAAATGTCTTACCAATTTGTAGTTCACAAAAAGAAGCAATCGAAGAACTTGAAAATTTAGAGTAGTTCTGTGCAGGTTAATCTTCCCACTTCCTTAGATTATCTTATAATCATTCTCTATTTAGTAATAGTTACTTTAATTGGAATCTTCTCTGGTGGCAAACAGAAGTCAATCAAAGATTATTTCTTAGGCGCTGATGTTGTTCCTTGGTGGGCTGTGTGTTTTGCTATTGTTGCTGCAGAAACTTCCACTTTGACTTTTATTTCAATTCCTGGTCTTGCATATCTTACAAATCTCAATTTTCTTCAATTAACATTTGGATATTTACTTGGAAGAATTTTAGTCGCTTTAGTTTTTCTTCCTGCGTATTTTCAAGGCGAACTTTCAACAGCGTATGCTTTTTTGGAAAATCGTTTTGGATACAAAACAAGAAGTTTTGCTTCAATTGTTTTTATGTTCACACGAACAGCAGCTGATGGTGTTCGACTTTTTGCAACTGCAATTCCCTTGAAATTAATGCTTGGAATTGATTATCCCCTTGCAATTTTAATCATTGGATTGATTGCCCTTTCATATACTTCTTTTGGTGGAGTTCGTGGAATTATATGGGTTGATGTAATTCAATTTTTGATTTATATCGGTGGAGCAATTGTTTCAGCATTACTTTTAATTAATTTAATTCCAGGTGGATGGGACAAAATTTTTTCAACAGCAAATGAATTTCAAAAATTTAATATAATTAACTTGGGATTATCAGAAGGACTTGCAAAATTCTTCAGTCAACCATACACTCTAATTTCTGGTTTGATTGGTGGTGCATTCCTTTCAATGGCTTCGCATGGAACTGATCAATTAATTGTTCAAAGACTTCTTGCAACAAAAAATTTGAAGTCCGCACAAAAAGCAATTATTGGAAGTGGCGTAATTATAATTTTTCAATTTTTCATTTTCCTATTCGTTGGAATTTTACTCTTTGTCTTTTACGGAAAACTAAACATGCGTTCCGATGAAATTTTCCCTTACTTTATCATCAATGTCATACCAACTGGATTAAAAGGATTAATCATTGCAGGACTTTTTGCAGCAGCACTTTCAACACTTGCAGGTTCAATTAGTTCGCTTTCATCTGCAACTGTGATGGACATCTTAGTTCCTTATTTCAAAAGATTTGAAGACGACAGAAAAAAACTTCTTGCGTCAAGAGTTGTAACAATCATCTGGGCATTGCTCTTGATATTTGTTGCTTTTCTTTTCATGGAAAGTTCTCAAGCAGTTGTTGAGATTGCTTTGAGTATCGCTTCATTCACCTATGGTGGATTACTTGGTACATTTCTTTTAGGAATTATAAACAAGAAAGCTACTCAAGAAGATGCATTGGCTGGTTTTGTCGCAGGTATTTTTGTGATGATTACGGTCATTTCGTTAAAGCTCACTGCATGGACTTGGTACACATTAATTGGAGTAGTTACAACAATCATCATTGGTTCGATATTGGCATCTTTGCAGAAAAAATAATCTTCTCATAGTGAGGTGAAAAATGTCTTTCATTGATTACGCCATAATTGTTATTTATTTCATTTTTAGTTTTTCAATTGCCATTATCTATTCCAAAAGAGCAGGAAAAAACACGAGTGAATTTTTTCTTTCAGGAAGAAATCTTCCTTGGTATTTGGCAGGACTTTCGATGGTTGCAACAACTTTTGCTGCCGATACTCCCCTTGCAGTTACTGAACTTGTTGCAAAGAATGGTGTTTCGGGAAATTGGCTTTGGTGGAATTTTGTTTTTGGTGGATTGTTAACTGTTTTCTTTTTCGCAAAACTCTGGCGTCGTGCTGGAATTATGACTGAAGTTGAATTTGCCGAAATTCGTTACTCAGGTAAACCAGCAAAATTCTTGCGTGGATTTAGAGCTTTGTATCTTGGACTTTTCATGAATGTGATTATTATGGGTTGGGTGAACAAAGCTATGGTTTCTGTTTTAGTTGGAATTTTTAATCTTCCAGAAAATTCTGTTTTCGCTTATGTAATCGTTGCAATGTTGATAGTAGCAGTTTATTCTGCTCTTTCGGGTTTGTGGGGAGTTGTAATTACTGATGCTGTGCAATTTGTTATTGCCATGACTGGTTGCATAATTTTAGCAATTTATGTCGTTAGCTCACCACAAGTTGGTGGAATAGATGGAATGAAATCACAATTACCACCATTTGTCTTTGATTTCTTCCCAAGAATTTCAAGTGAATCTTCTTCTTTTGGAAATGTTTTAGCACTAACTCCAATGATGTTCTTAGCTTATGTTGGAATTCAATGGTGGGCGTCTTGGTATCCTGGTGCTGAACCAGGTGGTGGTGGATATGTTGCTCAAAGAATGATGTCAGCAAAAAATGAAAAGCATGCTTTGTTTGCAACTTTATTTTTTCAAGTTGCTCATTACGCCTTACGTCCCTGGCCTTGGATTTTAGTGGCTCTTGGTGCTTTGATTATTTATCCCGAGTTGTCTAATTCTAATCCAAAGATGGCTTACATTTTTGCAATTAAAGATTTTCTTCCAACTGGATTGAAAGGACTTCTTGTTGCTGCTTTCTTTGCAGCTTATATGTCAACGATTGCAACTCAATTAAATTGGGGAACATCATATATAATCAACGATTTTTATAAAAGATTTTTAATTAAACAAAAAGATGAAAAGCACTATGTATTAATTTCAAGAATTGCAACGATTGTATTAATGATTGTATCTGTGATTGTTACAATGTTTATTGATAGAATATCTGGTGCATGGGAATTTATTATCGAATGTGGTGCTGGTCTTGGATTGGTTTTAATTTTAAGATGGTATTGGTGGCGAATAAATGCATGGTCGGAAATATCGGCAATCATAACGCCATTTGTTTTATTACCTATTGTAAAATCTTTTGGAATAGAATTTCCAATTTCTTTGTTCTATCTCGTAGGTGGAACCACAATAGTTTGGTTAATTGTCACATTCTCAACTAAACCAACTGAGGAAAAAGTATTAATCGAATTTTATAAACGAGTTCATCCTGGTGGAGTGTTGTGGAAAAAAATCTCATCAAAATTACCTGAAATAAAAGAGGAATCGAATTTCAAAATCATGTTCTTTAATTGGATACTCGGAATCTTTTTGGTTTATTCTTCCTTGTTCGGAATTGGTAGTTTAATTCTGAAAAATTACTATTCTGCTTTACTTTACATCTTAATATCAATCACTTCACTTTTTTTGATAATGAATAATCTTAGAAAAGAAATTAAACTTTTAGAATAATAAGATAATATTTGAAATGTAGTGTTGAATTACCATCAATTTCAAAATTAACATTTAAAATAATCAATTGATTATTGACTTATTTTTCGGATTAGCTTTCCACAATCTTCTTTAAGAATAAAACACAACCAAACTTTAAATGCCGTAATTGAAATACATCTTTTTTAATGTCAAATAAAACTGTGTTTAATCTCTACTAACTATCAAGAAATTTGTCTTGAATGAATTTAAACTAAGAGGAATTTATTTACAGTAAGATTTTTGAAAAAATTTTAATTAAAGAAAGGAATAAAAAAGGGGAGTTGATTACTCCCCTTCTCTTTTCTATGTACCAAATGAAAGAAATGGAATAAATTTTCCAATCACAACATAAATTAGCCATAAACCAAAAATTGCAATTAACGATTTTGTTTTTGGCACTGAATAAACTGTCCCCAATCCGACTCCAATCACATATAACCACCAAAAAGTGAAAGGATTTATCTTAGTCGCCAAATAACTTATCCATGTCCCTTTCTCAAGTTCTAAAAATGCTGCAAGACTAAATCCAGTTACCATCTTTACCATAACCAAAGAAAGAATTGAAACAAAAATTACTTCAATCATACTAATGAAGGATGCAAGTCCATAAACACTCAAAGCATGTGAATAACTTCCTTGACCCTTAAGAATAAAAACCCAAACACTATAATAAATCACCGCAAGAATGAAAAGAAAAACAAAAATAAATACAGCTATACTTATATACTGAAATATTTTCATTACAGGGCTGGTTGTGAATTTTTCAATTTGCTCTAATCTTTCTTCTTTTTGTGCTTGAGTAATTCTTCCAGCTTTAACTTCTTTCTCAAGTGCCTCTTCAGTTGCTTTTCTTTGAATTGCTTCAAGTTCCGCTTTTATATCAGGATTCGATGTAATTAAAAGATTAGATAAAATTGTTAAAACGATTAATAAAAGAATCGGAACTAACCAGTCAATTGTTTTCGGACCATAAATCTTAATGTTCTCAAATACGCGGCTTGGTTCTAAAATTATACCGGCAATTTTATCTGTAAAAGTCATCTTCTCTACTTGATAAGAAGATTCATTAGATAAACTTTCGCTTTGAATTTGTTCGTCCATTAATTAACTCCTTTTTTCTCAAATATAACTAAAAATTCAAGGTTCAATTTTAACTTTGTATGAATAAATATTCCTTGAAACTTAAAATAAAATTTTTCTTAGGATAAGGATAGACTAATGAAATGGTGAGTTCAAAGCGATAGAACTGTGAAATTCAATCAGACTCATCTTCATTTCATTAAATAACTAAATATTCAGCACACAGAATTTTAATTAATTTTTCCCTTTACTAACCCTTTAAAAAACAAATGTTCAGTAAAGCATAAAAAAGCTCTACTGAACATTTCAGGAATTTACATCAAAAAGTTTTGCTTATCTACTATGACCAAATTTGCGAAGAAATAAAAAACAACATTGTGATTACAACTATAATCAGAAAGAGAAACAAATCTCCTGAATTGTTTTTTTGTCTACTGAGTGATTTATTTTGTCTAATCATTTTAGTTACCTATTTCATTAAAATCATTTTTTTAGTTGATGTAAATTCCGGCGTTTTAATTGAATAAAGATAAACCCCGGAACTGAGACCATATTTTGTTGCATCAAATTTAATTTCATGTTTTCCAGCCGAAAGCTTCTCGTCTACTAAAGTGGCAATTCGATTACCCATCATATCAAATACTGACAAATTAACATTTGTTTCTTTTGGAAGCGAAAAAGTTATTATTGAAGTTGGATTAAAAGGATTTGGATAATTTTGTCCTAAGCTAAATTCTTTCAAAGAAATCTCATCATCAACGCTTGTTGCAGATTGAATTATCATTCTTGTTTCTTGTGGATACAATCGAATAGTATCACCATTCTGTCTATATCCAAAAGCTTTAATAATATTAAAATAATTTTCTGTTGGACTGGTAACTGTTCCTTTAATTCTGAAAAAAACTTTTACCAATACTCCACTCCCAGATGAAGGTCCTACTGATGGTATACTTGTTATTGCAATACTTACTCTGTCATTAGATGGCTCAGCAAAAAGGAATGGACTTCCTCCAAGAAAATTCCCTGCCATCACTCCATCATAAGCCAAATAAGTTGTATTGGTAAAAGTCAAAGTGAAAGATGCAGAAAATAAATTTACAACAGGAACCGGATCTCCAATCACAACATCAACTGCAAAAGTATTTCCAAAATTTCCCGTGACTGATTGTGGACAGACTGGTTTTATACTTGCCTGGGCAGATACAAACTCGTTTAACAAAAACAAAATAAAAAATACTAATAAAAATTTTCTCATGTTCTTCATCAATTATTTCAAATAAATATCAAGCGGGAGAAATTGTTTCTCCCGCTCAATTAAAAACTATTTATTTCATCAAAACCATTTTCTTTATCGCTGTAAACTCAGGCGTCTCTAATTTATAGAAATATACACCACTCGTTAGCTTGGAAGCATCAAAAACTTTCTCATGTCTACCAGCTTCTAAAGTTTCGTTATTCATTAACACTTCGACTAACTGACCAAGTGTATTGTAAATCTTTAAGCTAACATTAGTTGATTTAGCAAGATTAAATTTAATTACCGTTGATGGATTGAATGGATTTGGATAGTTTCCAATTAACTCAAATTTAGATGGCAATGTAGAAAGTTCTGGTAGATTAACTGGCATTCTGTAGAGTTTTCCACTTCCATCTCTCAATTCAGGTGAAGTCAATTCAATGTTCACAAAGTTAGCATCCTTAACTTTCACTCTGAAACTTATTAAATCAACTTCATCTCCAGATATTGAACCATCATACCATACTCTACCAAGAGCAACATTTGC
>JAOAHM010000032.1 GCA_026415235.1 Ignavibacteria bacterium
CTTGCAATAAACTCTGTTCAAAAGTTTGATACTTTATCGAGAAAATATTTTTTAGCAAATGGTTTTGATTTTATTTTCAGACCAATACAAAACATTAAACTCACAAATGAATTTTTAGTTGGTAGAAAAGATGCAAATTCATCAATAGGTGGTTTTTATTCATTAATTGAATATGAGTTTAAGAATTTCACTTTTGGTTTTAGGTTTAGTAAATTTTACAACGACATAAAAAAATCTGGAACTAATTTTTACGAAACTAAAATTGATTGGAAAGTTGAGGAAATTGTAAGAATTCACATAAATCTTCTAAATGAAATTAAAAACTCAAAATTTGAGAATAATCTATTCTTTGGTATTTCATACATACATTGATGATATAAAAATTTCTTAACTCTTTTTTAAACCTAAAATGAAATCGATCTCGAATTAAATACACTAAAATTGTTTTCGATAATTTTGAAAGTAACTTAATTGATGTAAACAAAAAATATTAAGGATATGGAGAGCACCACTAAGCAGGAAATAGAAAAATTAAAAGAACAAATTTCTCAACTTGAAAATCAAGTCAGAGAGTACAAAAGTTTTTTTGATGAAGTTCTTAAAACCACAAATGTAATTATTGTTCAGCTTGATAATGAAGGCAGAGTGATTTTAACTAACAAAGCATTTGAAAAAATTACTGGTTATACTTTCGATGAAATCGTAGGGAAAAATTGGTTTGAAATTTTAGTACCGAAAGATAAGTATCCACATGTTTGGGAAGTATTTGAAAGATTAAAAGAAAAAAGTGATGCCTTTGAACATTTTGAAAATCCGATACTCACAAAAAGTGGTGAAGAGAGATACATCAGTTGGAAAAATTCAATTATCAAAAAAAACGATGAAGTAGTTGGGACACTATCCTTTGGAATTGATATAACCGAAAATCTGTATGTTCTTGATCAATTTGTTGATCAACAAAGAAGTTACAAAACATTAATCGAAAATTTACCAGGCATTATTTATCGCTGCAAAAATGATGAGCACTTTACTATTTTGAACATAAGCTCAAAGTGTTTCAACTTAACAGGTTACCTTCCAGAAGATTTCACAAGTGGTAAGATTTCATTTTCCGATTTGATATTGGAAGAAGATTTAGAACAAGTCCATCAGCTTATTGATGAAGCAATCGAGAAAAAGAGACCATTTCAATTAACTTATCGGCTAAGAGCAAAAGATGGAACAATTAAATGGGTATGGGAACAAGGAGTTGCAGTACAAGAAAAATCTGATATTATACTGGAAGGATACATAGCAGATATCACAAAAAGAATAACCGCTGAAGAACAACTCGAAATTCAACGCCAGTTTTTCAGTCAACTTTTCGAAAATTCTCCAATTGGTATCGTAATCTTAGATAAAGACGATAAAATTATTGATGTTAACAAAGCCTTTGAAAATCTTTTTTATTTCAGAAGAGATGAAGTTAAAGGTCTTTCACTAAATCAATTAATCGTTCCACCACATCTTAAATCGGAAGGATTACATCTCTCTAATAAAGTCTTGAACGATGAAATTGTAATGACCGAAACAAAACGAATGCGCAAAGATGGTTCTTTAATTGATGTGCTTGTAATTGGTTATCCAATTCTTCATAAAGGCGAAAGAGTAGGTATCTTTGGAATGTACAAAGACATCACAGAACAAAAAATGATGTATGAATTACTTAAGCAAGAAAAAGAAAAAATTGAAGAACTAAATCAATTAAAAAGTAATTTTCTCTTTAACATCAGTCATGAAATACGAACACCGCTTAATTCTATTTTAGGTTTTAGCGATTTACTAATAAGTGAATTGGATTCACATAAACTTTACGATTTGAAAGAATTTGCTGAAAGTATCAAAAGAGGTGGAATGCGTTTGTTAAATTTAATGGATAACATAATTGAAATATCTCTTATCGAAGCTTCAAAAGCTGAACTCAATTTCGAAAGCATCAACATATCAAATATTATAGAACCGCTCATTAACCTTTTCCAAAAATCTGCAGAAGAAAAAAATTTATATCTCAAGAAAGATTACCAAAATGATTTTACAGTCACAACAGATATTAAACGACTTTCTCTTGTCTTTAGAAACATTTTAGATAACGCCATTAAATTCACCAACTCTGGTGGAGTTATAATCAAAATTTATGTTCAAACATCACAAGACCAAAATTTAGGAATCGTAGAGATAATTGATACAGGAATTGGAATCTCAGAAAAATTCATGACAAAACTTTTTGAACCATTTACTCAAGAATCAAGTGGATTGAACAGAGCTTATGAAGGAATTGGTTTAGGACTTAATCTCTCAAAAAAATTAACTGAACTTTTAGGTGGAAAAATTGAAATCGAATCTGAAAGTAATAAAGGCACAACTGTTCGAATTATTTTACCTCTTTAGTGTAAAAAATTTCAAATAAACTTTTCTGATTATTTACTAAAAACAATTCATGTCAAATCTTCTAATGCAAAGTTTTTTTATGCTTACTTCGTAAAACAAAATTCCCTTCGGTTTCAGATTGTTATGAGAAAATTTCAATTATAAAAAACCGAAATTAATCTCATCTCACTAACTTGGCATACCTACGAAACAATTTTTGAAACTTTCCTGAATAGTTTAATCAATTGGAGTAACTAAGAACTTTTAGAATTTAAGTTTTATTAAAATTAATTCAGCATCGTTACCAATTTTTATTGGTGGACCCCATGTTCCAATTCCTGATGTAACATAAACATGAGTATTTTCTTTTTTCTTATATCCCCAACTTACTTCATAAACAAGTTTTGTAATCAAATTTGCTGGAGCAATCTGACCATGGTGAGTATGTCCTGATAGTTGAAGATCAATTTTGTTATCAACTGCGTCAATTAGATTCAACGGTTGGTGATCGAGTAAAATTTTTGGATATGATTTATCAAGTGTTCGAGTGAGTTCTTCTAAAGTTTTTCTTCGCTTTTTGGTGAAGTTAAATTTACTGAAATCTTCTCGACCGATTATATAAAATGAACTATCCACCAAAACAACTTCATCTCGCAAAAATTTGATTCCAAGCGCTTCGAGAAATTTAACGGTTGAATCTGCATTATTAATATACTCATGATTACCTGTGATTGAATAAATACCATATTTCGAATTCAAATTTTTTAAATCGTTGGCAAGATTTTTTTCTCTAAGTTGTTTTGCCTTTTCATCAACCAAATCTCCACCAATCAAAATTAAATCTGGAGCTAATGAATTAATTTTATCAACAACTTTCTTCAAAAAAGAATGATTATTTACAACAGAAATATGCAGGTCTGAGAAAAAGACAATTACATATTCTTTCTTTGGATTATTGTTTAGTTCAATATCAAGTTCTTTAATTTTAATATTAGTTCGATTGATATAACCATAAATTGCAAAAAATGTAGTGACTACGAGAACAGTTAAACCAACATAAAATTTTATTTTCTCAGGATTTTCATACAGTGCCTTTGGTAAAAAATGAAGAAATTTATCGAAAAGTCGTATCAAATCAATTAGAACGATGGATAGAAAGAAATAGAAAAGAAAGAAAAACCAAAACGAGCCTATCCAAATCAAAATCACATACAAATAATTTGGCAAACTATCACTGAAAGCTCTTCCAATTATGTAAGAACTTGCTGCAATGATAAAAATAATTGCATAGAAAATTCTTGCCTGTGGAAAAAGTGCAAGTGATTGCCAACCTCGAATAAAAATATAAGAATTAACAATAGTGTATAACGAAAAGAAAACAACAAAAAACATTATCATGTTCACCATAATTTATTTACAAAATTATTTGGTTAAAAAAATTTTAAGAAGTACTTGCATTTCATTTTAAGTTCCCATCAAAAACAAATTAATGGACGAATTTCGTTCAATTTTCAAACAAAAAATTTTTTTAGCAAAAATTTTAATTTCATTTGTTATTTTATAAATGCAAACGATGATTTTATCAATATGAAAATTAAGCCGAAAAAAATTATCCGTGTTAGAAGAAGAACTTTATCATTACAAATTAACGAGAATGGTGAATTGATTGTTCGAGTTCCAAAATACATCTCCGATGCTTTAATCAATCAGTTTATCGAAAAACATGAAAAATGGATTGACGAAAAAGTTAATGAGATGCTTCAAAAAAAATCACGCATCCCAATTTATAATTTTATAGATGGAGAGGAATATTTATTTCTTGGCAACAAGTACAAACTAAAAATTGAAAATTTTGAAACATCACATAAATCAAAAATTAAAATAGAAAATCAATTTCTCTTAGTATCGTCGAATGATAAAAAGTCTATTCCAAAGTTAATCGAAAAATTTTACAAAGAAGAGTTCAGAAAAATAATTCAACAAAGAGTAGATTATTTTTTACCGAAGTTTAATGAACTGATGAACTCAAGTTTTAGTTATCAAAAGATTAAAATTTCAAGCGGAAGAAAAAATATTGGAAGTTGTTCGGCAAAAGGTAATTTAAATTTTTCGTGGCGATTAGTCCAAGCTCCATTAGATGTAATAGATTATGTTGTTGTTCATGAGATAGTTCACTTGAAAGAAAAAAATCACAACAAGGCATTTTGGAGAAAGGTTAAATCACTTAAGCCAAATTACAAAGAGAATTTAAATTGGATTAAAGAGAACTGGTTTTTTCTTCGAGACTTTCTAAGGAAACAAAATCAACCACGATTAATAAATTAATTTGAAAATATAATCTTAAACAATTGAGTTAATATAAAATGACTTTTTTGAATCCATTGGTATTGTTTGGTTTAATTGCTGCATCAATTCCGATTATCATTCACTTGTTGAATTTGCGAAAGTTGAAGGTGATTGAATTCAGCTCTCTTCAATTTTTGAAAGAGATGCAGAAAAATAAAATGAGAAAGATAAAGGTTAAGCAAATATTACTTTTAATACTAAGAACGCTCGCTATTGTCTTTTTAGTTTTAGCATTTTCAAGACCTACAGTTAGAGAAATTAATCTTGCAGGACTTGGTTCAGAAGTAAAAAATACAATTGTCATTCTTATTGACGATACACCAAGTATGAGTGTAACCGATAATCGTGGAGAATACTTTTTACAAGCGAAAAAACTTGCCTCGAAAATTTTAAGTCTTGCTGAAGAAGGCGATGAAATTTATTTCCTTAAATTTTCTGAATTAAACCCTCAAAGAAATGAATTTGAACAAACAAGCAGAAATTTAGCGATAAAAGAGATTGAGAATTTAGAAATTTCAGATGTTTCTAAAAATTTTCTTGATGTTTTCATTTCTGTTTCCAAAATCTTAGAAAACTCACGAAATCTTTCGAAAGAAGTTTATATTCTAACTGACTTACAAAAGACAAATTTTCCAGAGAAGGAATTACAAAACTTAAAATTTGATAGAGTCTTTGATCAAAATACTCGAATTTATTTTTTCAAAATTGGGAAGAAAGATGCATTTAATATTTCAATTGATTCTTTAACCGTTACAAGTAGAATTTTTGAAATTAATAAACCGATTAATGTTTCTGCTTCAATTACAAATTATTCGAATGAAAGTGCTTCGAATGTCAATGCAAATTTATTCTTGAATGAAAAAAAGGTAGCTCAGAAGGGGCTTGATATACAAAAAAATTCTTCAGGATTTTTCTCCTTCACAGGTCAGATAAAAGAACATGGTTTCAATCTCGCTCGATTAGAAATTGAAGATGATGATATGTTGAAGGACAATGTGAGATATTTCAATTTCTTCGTCCCTGAAAAAATAAAAGTTTTAATGGTAAGTGAAAATCAACAAGATTTAATCTTTGCTAATCTTGTACTCTCACAAACCCTTGATGATAATTCTGAATTACTTTATTCAATCACAACAACTCCACCTCAGTTCTTCAATTCATTAAAGCCAGAGAGTTTTGACATAATTATCATTTCATCACCAGAAAAAATTTTCAACTTAAACTTACTCAAGGATTACATCTCAAAAGGTGGAACTGCAGTTATCTTTCCATCAAGCAATTCCTCACCCCTTGCATTTGGGAAAGCACTCGAAAGTCTCGGACTAAATTCGATTAATGGTGTTTCAGGCTCGAAGGAAAACAAAACATACTTTACAAGGTTCGGAGAAATTGATTTCAATCATCCAATCTTTACAGGAATATTCAATGAAAAAAGACCAAAACAAATTGAATCACCAAAGATATTTTATTCATTTAATTATAAACCAACTTTGAATGGTCGAGAAATTATTACTCTTGAAAATGGATATTCATTTCTTTGTGAAGAAAAAATTGGAGAAGGTTCTCTTTTGATTTTTACTTCTGCTTTAGATTTAAACTGGAGCGAATTTCCAATTAAACCAATTTTTGTCCCATTGATTAATCGAACAGCTCAATACTCAAACTTATCTTTTAATTATTCTTTCATTGCTGGTGAAAATGTAACTATTAGATTAAAGAAAAAAATCACCGACTTAAAACTTATTGATCCTGAAGGGAAAGAAAAAGTAGTATCAGAAATTGAGAGTTCAGATGGTAAAATTAATCTGGGCAAACTCAACAAAACAGGAAACTATAAGCTAATAAGCAATAACGAGTTAATTGGAGCAATTTCAATAAATATCAATCCTTTAGAAGCAAATCTTGCAAAGCTTGAAGAAAGTAAATTGATTGATTTTGCGAAAAATTCATTTCCAAAAGGTAAACTTAAAATCGTTTCTGCGGATACCGAACCAAGTGAATTTATCAAACAAGAAAGATACGGCACAGAATTGTGGAAACTTTTTCTATTTCTTGTAATATTAACTTTGGCTTTAGAAATGGTAGTTGCAAAAGCTTCGAAAAAAGATTTAATTGAATTTGAAAGGAGTTAAAGCAAAAGGATATGTTAGAATTAAAACCTACGGAACTCGAAAAGGTTGTCCTTGTTGGTGTAATTTTTCCGAAACAAGATAAACGAATTGTTTTTGACCATCTTGAAGAATTAAAACTTCTTTGTAAAACTGCTGGAGGAGAGGTTGTAAAAATTTTTATTCAAGATTTGAAGCAACCAAATCCAGCATATTTAATTGGAAAAGGTAAAGCTGAAGAAATTGCTCAATTTGTGCAAGAGAACAACATAAGCGCTGTAATTTTTGATGATGAGCTTACTCCAACTCAAGTGCGAAATTTAGAGAATCTTACTAAATGTAAAGTTCTCGATCGCTCTGCAGTAATCCTTGATATTTTTGCATCTCACGCACGAACTCGTGAGGCTAAGACACAAGTAGAACTTGCTCAATATGAATATTTCTTACCAAGGCTAACTCGTCAATGGACTCACTTATCAAAACAATTTGGTGGAATTGGAACAAAAGGTCCTGGCGAAACTCAGATCGAAACGGATAGAAGAATTATCAAAAGAAAAATCACAACACTCCAAAACAAACTTAAAGAGATTGATACGCAAAGAAACACTCAAAGAAAACACCGAGAAAAATTTTTCAAAGTAGTGCTCGCTGGTTATACCAATGCAGGTAAATCAACTCTTCTAAATCTTCTAACAAATGCAAATGTTTTAGTTGAAGATAAGTTATTCGCAACTTTGGATTCGACAACAAGACTCGTAAGAACAAAAAATGGTTTTGAGTTTCTTCTCTCTGATACAGTTGGATTTATCCGTAAATTACCACATAACTTAATTGCATCTTTCCGAAGTACATTAATTGAAATTGTTTATGCCGATTTAATTCTTCACATAGTAGACGCAAGTCATCCAGCAAGAGAAGAACAAATTCATGTTGTTGAAGAAACTTTAGACGAAATTCACGCTGATAAAAGTAAATCTCTTATTGTCTTTAACAAAATTGATTTACTAAAAAGCAAAGATGAAATTGAATTGTTATCAATGAAATATCCTGATGCAGTTTTTATATCTGCAGAGAGAAGTATAAACATTAACTCATTAATCGAAAGGATTGAACGAATAATTGAACAGAATTATGTTCAAGACGAAATAATACTTTCGCCAAATGAAGCTGAAAAGTTAACAACAATTCAAAAATATGTCGATAGCATGGAAAGTTACTTCGAAAATGATTTGATAAAAGTAAAATTCCGAGCGAAAAAAGATGATTACTACCGTTTAATAAAACTTTTGAAGAATGAATTCAACGAAGAAAATTTAGAGTGGGAAGTAAATCAAGTTTAATTAAAATTTGAAAGATGACTCCTTCTGCAAAAGGTAATTCAATTTGGTTAATGTTCGATAAACATAGCGAAGCACTTCTTCAAAAATTAATTGAAGATTTAAGTAAACAATTCAATACACCAAGTTTCAAGCCACATTTAACTTTATTACCAGCAATTGAATTTGATGAAAATTTGGTGGATAGATTTTCAAAATTCACTCAAGAAATTTTTCCAATCGAGTTAGAAGTTCTTGGCATTAACACTTCAAATGAATTTTATAAATCAATCTTTCTTGAAATAAAGAAAACAAATCAGTTAGAAAACATTTATCAAAGAAGTTTAGAAATTTTCAAGGATGGAAAAACAAACTCAAAATTTGAGCCTCACATTAGTTTGTTTTATTCTTATCACTCAATAGAAGTTATTAACAAAATTATAAACGACCTTCAAACTTACCAGTTCAACAAAATTCTTGTAAACAAAATTTCTCTCGTGAGCACCGAAGGTACACCTGAATTTTGGAAAGAAATTATTTCAATTAATCTTTGAAAAAGAATAATCAATTTTTTAACAGCCTTACCAATTAATATAACTTATGAATCACTTTTCATTTGAGATAAATCATTTTTCTTGTCTGGGCAAAATTATCACTTATTAAAGTGCAATAATACACACCAGAATTTAATCCGCTTCCATCAAACTCAATTTCATACTTACCTGATGATTTATAAAATTTAGTGTATTCTCTAACCAATCTACCTTGTGCATCGAAAATCCTTATGCTTACTTCTTTTGAATTTTCTATGTTGGATGGAATCTGAAAGACGATTTTAGTTTTTGAATTAAACGGATTGGGATAATTTTGAAAGAGATAAAAATCTTTTATTGAAGTACTTGATTGCGTTTCTACATTTGTTGTTAAAGTTGCTCGCCACATTCCACGACCATGAGTTGAAACAATCAAAGTTTTATCACTGTCTCTGTAATCCATATCAAAGACAGCCACATTTGGAAGAGATGAACTTGTTTTGAACCAACTCGTTCCACCATTTGTAGTTTCGAAAACTCCAAGGTCAGTTCCAACAAGCAAATGATTTTCGTTTTGTGGATTAAGAGCAATACAATAAACTGGAATGTTCGGAAGATTTGAAGAGATATTTGTCCAACTTGCTCCACCATTTGTTGACTTATAAACTTTGCTTCCTGAAGTAAAACCAGAGAAAGTTACATATACATTATTGATGTTTGTAGTTGATATTTCAATATCACGCAAGTAAAGATTTGGCAAACCTGTGGAGATATTAATCCAATTTGCACCACCATCCGTTGTTTTTTGAATTCTTCCATTCGTGCAACCAGCAAAAATGATGTTAGAATTTCCTTTAGCAATTGCCAAAGCAGAAATCTTTGCTCCATTTGAACCAGTTCCATCACCAGTCAAATCACTACTAATTGCAGACCATTGATTTCCTCCATTCGTTGTTCTGAAGACTCGATAAGTTCCAGCAACTAAGATGTTTGGATTATTTGGATCCATCTCAATAGGTGCAATAAATAAAACTCTATCTGTTGTACCATCATAATAATCTGGACCTGTTGGAATTCCATTCATAATTTTTGTCCAACTTGAACCAGCATTTGTTGATTTAAAGATTGCAAGATTAACATACTCAGTATAAACGATGTTAGGATTATTATAATCAACATGAGTTGCCCCGCCATCACCACCAAAAACCATAGACCAATTTGTTCCTGTTGCGCTTTTAAGTGTTCCATTATCTTGAGTTCCACCATAATAAACATTTTGATTTGGATGAATTGCACCATAATAAAATTGAATTGTTGCAAGACCAGAATTTCTTTCACTCCATGTTAAACCACCATTAGAAGTTCTGAAGATACCTCCATCTGTTCCAACATAGATTATGTTTGGATTAGTTGGATGAAATGCAATTGCATGAAAATCTGCATGAACATAAGGATAGGAAATGTGAGAATACCAATTTGTAATTTGTGTCCAAGTTTGTCCACCATTTGTAGTTTTGAACAAATCGACACCACCAGCAAAAACAATATTTGGGTCAGTTGGATGAACTGCAATTATATTGTTATACCAAGCTTGGGGTCCAGTGTAAGAATTATAAGTCAATGAAGGACCTGGTACAGTAATATCTACAAATGAAGCTCCACCATTGGTAGATTTTTGAAACTTTGTAACTTCATTTGTTTGCAAATCATGGAATGAAATGTAGATTATATCTTTATTAGAAGGTGCAATAGCAATCTCAGCTCTACCTTGATTTGCTAAAGTATGAATCTGCACAAATGAATTTCCACCATCAGTACTTCTAAAAATTTTCGATTGCGAGAAATGACCATAGCTAACAAAAATAGTTGAAGGATTTGAATTTGAAATTTCTATGTCTAAGCAATATGCATTGCTTCCACTTATTCCACCACTAACTAAAGTCCAACTTGTACCACCATTGGTTGAATAATATAGACCAGTATGAGTTGCAGCGTAAATTCTTCCGTTGTTTTTGTCAATTGCAAGGTCGTTAACATAATAGAAGTTAGAATTGTTTGTAGAGCTAAGTTGTGACCAAGTTGCACCAGCATCAGTAGTTTTGAAAATTCCATTACCACGAATTGCATCAATATTGAAAAAACCCTCACCTGTCCCTGCATAAATTATTTGATTATTTGTCGGATCCATAACTAATGAAGCAACTGCCAAATTTTCCATATTATCTTTCAAAGCAAACCAACTCTGTCCTTCATTTGTTGATTTCCATACACCACCACTCACTGAACCAGTATATAAGACTGATGGATTTGCGTAATCAACAATAATTGACCTAACTCTTCCTGCAATGTTTGTTGGACCAAGTTGTGTCCAGACTAAATTTGTCACTTTATAATTATCAATGAGATTATTTTCTTCAATATGTTTAAGTGCTTCACTTCTCCAATTTTCTGGAATATAACCTAAAGGATATGAGCGCATCTCGAAAAGAAATCGTGCTGCTTCCATTGGTTCATCAAAGCGAGCTGATTTTTTACTCTCATGAATTTTATATAATAAGAATGAATCTGCTTCCTCCATTGAAACGAAATTAGATTGAACTAAAAAGTATCCAATTAAAAAAGAAAGAAACAAAAAAGTAAAGACTGATTTTTTCATGTTAGTTTGCCCCGTTTTTTTGATAGTCTAAGATTAACCAACCTTCGTTAAGAGTTCGGGTTACTGTAAGTTTTACTATTTCTCCCGACTTAACTTTTGAAAGTTCTTTCAAGTTAAGATTGCGTGAGTCATCGTTAGCTATTTCATTCTTATCATTTATAATGAACCGTGGTTTTGCGATAATCTCTTCGTTAACAACAGCAAAATTTGGAAGATTTTCATCGGAATTTGATTCTAATATCAAAATTTTTAAAACATAATTGGTAGGAGATTTTCTATTTACTTCAAGCACTTTTGCTGAAATGTAAGATATGTTTTCTTTTATGGTTGTAACTTGAGATTTAGATTTTTGCTGTTCCGTTAATTCAGTTTTCTTTGAACAACTGAAGAAGAAAACTACAATAAATAAAAATGAAAGAATTATTTTCATTAACCCCTCCTTTCAATAGAAAAATATTTTTGCAAATTCAAATATTAATGATGGTTTGTCATAAAGAGCAATTTTAAAAATTGAAAGCAAAGTTCTTTCGTTTTCAGGAATTTTAATTGCCGAATGGGCAATGGAATTAAGTGTTTCATCACTAAAATTATAAATGGCGTTTTTAATTTTATAATAAATTTCGTGACGCTTACCAACTCGTTGATGCCAGATTTTAGGATATTCGTGAAGTAAGTTCAAGTTATTTTGTTTGATTGCTTTTCCAGCAACTTCACCTGCGATGCTTCCTCCAATCATTCCGCTCGTTATTCCCCCACCTGAAAGTGGATTAACTTGTCGCGCTGCATCACCAACAAGCATGACATTGTCTTTAACAATCTTTTCAAGAGTAAAGCTACAAGGAACTCCACCTGAAATCATTGTAAGTTTTGGAATATTTGGAAATTTATTTTCAAAAAAACTATTCATAAATGAAATTGGAGACCGATACTTTGCTTTATCTCCACCAATTCCTAAACCTATATTGGCTGAGTCATTCCCTTTTGGAAAAATCCATAAATATCCTCCTGGAGCAAACTTAGTCCCAAAATAAAAATAACAAGCATTAGGATTCACATTTATATTTGAAACTGTAAATTGAACACAACATTCCATATCAGAAATTTTTGTATGAGTTTTAATTCCAGCAAATCTTCCAATTCGAGACTCCACACCATCAGCACCAATAATAATTTTTCCACGGACTTCTTTCGGTTCACCATTGTGTTCAAACTTTACTCCTGTAATTTGCCCGTTTTCTCTTAAAAGGTCATAAACATAAGCTTTGGTTAAAATTGTAGCTCCAGCTTTTGCAGCTAACTTGCCAAGTTCATAGTCGAAAATTCTTCTTTCTAAAATATAGCCCGTTCGAGAAAAATTTATTTTGACTTCAGTTTCATCAGGTGAAATCAATATGAAACTATTTATTGTAGAAGCAATCCATTTTTGATCTGGTTGAATGAATGGTTCAATTCCATCTTTGCTTACAGCTTCTCCACATCGAACTGGATATCCTACATCTCTATCTTTTTCTAAAACTAAAACTGAAACGCCCTGTTCAGCTGCGAAACGAGCAGCAGTTGTTCCTGCTGGTCCTGCTCCTACTACTATAACATCATAAAACTTTTCCAACATTTAAATAGCTTTTGCTTTTAATTGTTGAATTTTGTCTTTGCGAAAGATTAACACTTCGATTGGGCAACACCACACACATTTGGCACAATTTGTACATCGTTCTTCAATTATCTCGATGCTTGCTTCTTTTAATTCAATTGCATCTTCAGGACAAACTCCCACACAAACACCACAAAAGTCACATTTGTTCGGTTTTATTTCAATTAAGAGCATAATTTTTTTGCTTACAAGTTAATGTTTTTGATGTTAACATAAAATGAAATTTTTTATTGTACGAAAAGATAAAAACATGTTTGTTCAGTACTTAATTGTAAAATTGAAATAAATTCAATTGACTGAAAATCAAATTTCTGCCCACTAATTCTTTACTCTAAGAAAATCCCGATAAAGTTTCCAAACATAAAAAAGATGAAAGGTATTGAAGTAATATCTACTCCAAAACCTTCCATCAAAATCTATGATATCAAAAATTTGACTTTAACTGTGCCCATTTTAGTTCATGTAATTCACCAAATTGCAATACACCAAACATTCTTGAAATCACAGTTGGTGAATATTGTTTAATCCACCAATCAAGGTCATCACTAAGCCAGTAGTATTGAACAAAATCAACTTTCTCCAATGGTTGATTTGATTGTGGAAGAAATGCTTCCATTTTAATCAAAATTTTTGCCTTATAACATTTGTATGTTCCAGCTGGTACAGTTACATTTTCAAAACCTTCGTTCTTTGCAACTACTTCAACAGAAAGTTTTAGTCTGAATAGTGTATCTAAATTAAAATCATATACTCTCTTCGGTAATAAAGTATATTCAGCACCATTACCTTTTGAAAGAAGAATTCTTGGCACCCAAACATAGCTTGCTTTTACTTTTTGAAGTAAATTTTTAATCGATGCATTTGCATTATCAAAGATAAATCCAGTTGTATCCATCCACTCGTAGATATCTTTTCCATTTTCAACTCTTAGGAAAGTTGAGTCAAAAATAGTTTGATTATCATAAGTTACAGAAAGAAAAGCATCGTTTTTGCCTCCAATGGATAAATTCTTGGCGAAGCATTTTTCATAGTAGTAATATGGTCCTTCTTTCTTGTTGTTTAAGGAGTCAAGAAACCATCTTTCGAAGTAGTAGGTTTGATTTAGTTGTGGATTAAGAGAAAATTCAATGCTTGAACCAGTGGGTCCATCATCCTTTTTTTCACAACTCGAAAGAGTTATCAAAAGAAATGGTAATAAAGAAAGTAGTAATAGCTTTTTCATCTTGTCACCTCAAATTTAGTGTGTTAATCTCTTAACTATATTAACAAAATAAGGTGAATTATTCACTATCAATATAAACTGGATTTCTAAGAATTTGGATGTTTAAAAAGATAAAATTAAAAATCAAAAATCGGAAACTATAATTAAAACTTTCCAAGCAATTCAGTATTAGAGAAAGCAGAAAAATAATTTCAAAAAAATAATTTGATGTGTCTTAAAAATTCAACTTAAAAATTGCTAATTGAAAATCTGAGGATAAGATTGAATTGCGAACTAACTAAGATAAGTTTGAACAAAATTTCAGTTAGAGGAGAGGATAGCCAATTGAAAAATAGAAAAGATATGGACCAATGCTAAGAGGTTTTCTCAACAAATCATTACGAATGTAAAAACTTCTTCCTACGGAAAATTCAGCTGGTCCGATGGGAGTATCGAAAGCAATTGTGAAACCAACTCCATGTCTTAATTCATTAAATTTTATTGATGCAGCATTTTTCCAAATTCCACCTAAATCGTAACGAAGTTTTGTATAAGTATCGAAAAATATTTTGAATGGAAGAAGGAATTGGTATTCAAGTGAAGTGATAAAAATTTGACGACCAAGCAAATCATCTTCACGAAGACCGAAGAAGGAATTTTGTCCACCCAATCTAAATTGCTCAAAAATTGGAAGAGTTTCGTCACCAAAACCAAAAATAAATTTTGTTGTAATCTTGTGACGATTGAAATAAGTGGTGTTTGATTCGTAATCAAAATAAATTCTTGAGTATCCAGTTTTACCAACTAAAAATTTTAATGCAGATTCGAAAAATAAATTCATATAAATTCCTTCAGTAGGAAATGGATATTTATCTCTCGAATCGAAAACAGAACTTATCTTTACAATTGAAAGTGGATAGTCATTTCTCTTTTCATTTGGAATTTTATCGGGAATAAATCGAGCTAATTCGAATCTGTTTTCTAAAAAAACCATTCCAAGTTTTTCAACTTGAGAACCAAGGGAAAAACTAACTCCTGAACGATGTAAATTATACGAACCAATTAAAACTCTATCCCATCGTGTATCTGTATTTGTTGGAGAATCTCCATAGAAATAACGATTAATGAACGAGTGGTAAAGGTTTATTTTATAATTTAGATAAGTGTTAAAAATTCTATTTGACCTATGTTCAAGACCGAAATAAAAATTTCTCAATCCTCCGAGAAATTGTCCACCAATTTCAGTACCTGTTCCTTGAAAATTTTCATCTCTTATATCCAAAGCGATTTGTACATTTCTTTCGTTATCGCTTCTTAATCCAAAACGAGCAAGAGCAGTGTTTTTCTCTTTGATTTTAAAGAACAAATTTTCTTTATCAAACTCTTGTTTATAATAAGCAAAAACATTTTCAAAAAGATTGGTAGCTTCTAAATTTATGAGGCTTTGTCTTAAATCTTGAATTTCAAAAATTTGATTTGTCTTAACAATAATCTCACGAGAAATTACTTCAGAATTGGTTTTATTATTCCCAAGAATAATAATTGAATCAACTTCCCCAGTAGTGAAACTTGCGCTTAAAACATTATTTCTTAAATCAAATTCAATTTTATCAATTGAAACAAGAGAGTAGTTTTGATTCCTTAGGCCTCTCAAAATAGATAAAAAATGTTGAACAACTTTTTCTTCAGAAAATTTCGAACCTTTAATTTTCAATACATCTTCATAAATACCAATTTTTTCTAAGGAACCAGCATTACTTACAAATACTTCTTTTATAACTGGTCTTTCTTTCCATTTAACTTTGTACGACAAAAAGTCTTTGTCTTTAACTAATTCCATTTCAATTGTGGTAAAATCTTCTTTACACAATTCATAAAATTTTTTAAGCAATTCGGATGAGTCAAACTCATTTAATTTTAACAAATCCAAAATTGCCATATCAATTTTATTATTGCCACTATACTGATACCTTAATTTCTTTAAATCAATTGCTTTCGCTTTGATTCGTCTATCAAATTCATTTTGAACCGCATTTTGGATTAATGGGATGAATTCTTTAGCCTTTTTATAACCTAATTGAATTATCGAATCAAGACCTGTAAAATCAGTTGATAGATGATAAATCTCAGGAGTAATTACAAAATCCGCTTCCTTTAAATCAATCTCTTCCAATTTTTTTAATGGAATGCTCACAACTTGATCTGCCAAATACCACGGAAGTTTTAATTCTTCTTCTGTTCTTAACGGACTTGTTGTATTAATAGCAATAACAATCTCAGCACCAAGCTGTTTTGCAATTCTTACTGGAATATTAGCCACCAAACCACCATCAGCAAGTAGAAAAGAATCTCTTGGAATTGGTGAAAGTAAAAAAGATACGCTTGAACTTGCACGCATTGCTTCACTTAAATCACCATCACTTAACACAACTGGATTACCTGTAATTAAATCAGTGCAAACTGCTCGAAATGGAATTAAAAGCTCATCAAAATTTTTTTTAGGATGAATTGGTGCTTGGATAACTAACTGATTAAGGAAGTTAATCAAATTTTGTCCTGTACTTACAGAAGTTGGAATGACAGGTCTTAATCCTTCCAGTTCAAGCGTTAAGATACTTCTATCTTCCGTGATTTTTTGTTCAACGAAGAGATTTGTTCTTCGATTTTTGGGTGTGACGGAAATTATATCATCCCAATTAGTTTTAGAAATAATTGAATCAAGTTGATCTAATGTATAACCACTCGCAAATAATCCACCGACAATTGAACCGAAACTTGTTCCGACAATTAGGTCTGGTTCTATACCTGCTTCAATCAAAGCTCGTAAAGCACCAATTTGAGCAGCACCCCTTGCACCACCACCTGAAAGTACAAAAGCAACTTTCGGTTTTTCAACTGGAATTTTTTTTGTTAATCCAAAAGGAAGGGAAACTTCACGAAATTCTGTTTTAATTACATCCTGAGCAAAACCAAACTGAAAAAGAATAATTAAACAATAAATTGTTATTACATTTCGCATCACATTTCAAATTACTAAAATTTACCTTTTGCTAATCTCTTTCTTCGCTCTTTTGCATTTTGCTCAGCTTGTTCCATCAATTTCTGCATAAATCCTTTCTTCGATTTTCTATCAACTGGTTTTAATTCAATTGGTTTTGAGTATTTGTTCACATAGTGTTGATGAGCAATTGAAAGAATGTTGAACATGAAATAGTAAAGATTTAAACCCGATGGAAAACTGTTAAAAAGTAAAGTTAAAAGAATTGGCATTATGTAGACCATTGCTTTTTGTCTTGGATCGGTAACGGTCATTTTTTGTTGAATGAACATTGTAATTCCAAGTAGCAGAGCAAGTCCACTAATTTCATTAATCATAAAAATTGGGAGTCTGAAAGGAAGATGCAAAATTGTATCAGGCACAGATAAATCTGTAATCCAAAGCATAAATGGTTGTTGTCTCAATTCAATTGTTGCTCGGAAAAGACCATACAAAGCAATCAAGATTGGCATTTGAAGTAAGATAGGTAAACAACCACCTGCAGGATTAATTCCATAAGTTTGATACAGCTTCATTACTTCTTGATTCATTTTTTGAGGGTCATCTTTATACTTCTCACGAATTTCGTTCATCATTGGTTGAAGAAGCTGCATCTTTTTCATCGAATTCATGCTTTGCTTTGTAAGAGGATGCAAAGCAATTTTAATTATTAACGAAAAGATAATAATAACAATACCATAATTTGGAATAAAAGAATGTAAAAACTTAAGTAATGGAAGCATCAAATATTCAGCAATTGGACGGATGATAAATGTCAATCCGAGGAACGAACCAAAGTCTACAATCGAAGTCATCGTTGGATGATGAGACTTGAGAGTGTTGTATTCAATTGGTCCAAAGTAAATATTAAATGCATCCTGTGCATAATTAAAGTTTGGAAGATTTTTACTTATTGAAAGCGAATACTTATCAATTACACCACCATTTTGTAAGGCTTTCTTTTCTCCTTCAAGTTCAAGCATTCCATCTGGATCTTTTTGAAGTGGAAGTATCGAAATGGCGAAATATTTATTTCGTATGGCTACCCAATCAAAAACACCGCTAATTTTCTTTTCAATTTTTTGACCAAATGATGTTGCATCAAAATTGAATAACTCATTGGCTGCATAGTAATCAACTTTGGCAAAGGAAGCTTCATCAAAAGTATTCTTTTCAACAAATCTAATCCCATTTTCCCAATCAAGACTGTATCTATTTCCTGAAAGGACTCTATCCATTCCTTTAAATTCTAAATCTACACGAACGAAGTATTTATCTTTATAAAAAGTAAATTTCTTTCGTATGAGAGTGGTATCATTAATTTTAAGGACAAAACTTTTTGTGATTGAATCTTGGTCAGTAAGGTTGATATAATTTTGTGAAAATTCAGGTTTGAATTCGAATGGAGCAGTCGAGATAAGTTTACCATCTTTTGTAACGAAGGAAAGATTTAAGTCACCACCATCCTTAGTATTAATTAATTGAACAAGACCACCATACCATTCTTTATATTTTTTCAAGAAGACTCGATTGAACTTTCCACCAGTTGAATTAATTTCAATTTTGTAGAGTGGAGTTTCAACAGTAGTAATAGAGTTCTTTCCAACTTCAACTGAAGAAAAATAAATTCCTAAGGTATCTTCAGGTTGAATTTTGTTTTCTGATAATTTTTCTTCTGATTTCTTCTCTTCAAGCTTCTTGGTCTGAACTTGAGTTGTGTCGTGACTTTTTTTCGGAAGTTTAGATGGATCTGGCGTATTGTACCAGAGCCAAAGCATTAAGACAAGTCCAATTAAAATAAACGCTAAAACTGAATTTCTATCCATAATTATAACCTTTCTTATTCTAACGGATCGTATCCACCTTTGTTAAATGGATTGCACCTTAAAATTCTCCATGCAGATTTATAAAAACCTTTAATGACACCATACTTCTGAAATGCTTCAACAGAATACTGACTACAACTTGGATAAAATCGGCAGGATGGTGGAAAAAGCGGAGAAATAAACTTCTGATAGAATTTAATTAAATAAATAAAAATGTACTTCATTACTTTTCGATTTCCCTCTTTATCGTTTCAAATAATTCAAGAACATCCTTTTCAAGGTCATGATATTTTATTCGTGGATTAACTTTTTGATTTAACTTAAATGCAGAAAGAATTATAAACAATTTTTTTGAATTCGAACTCAAAGGTTCAATTAAACTGTGTTTGTTCAATCTATAAATTTCTCGAAGAATTCTTTTAAGTCTATTTCTCCAATGAGCTTTTCCACTTTTCCTGCTTACTGCAAAGGCAATTTGAATAAAATTATTATGTTGAGTTTCAGGATTCAGCTTCTCTATGATGAAAGAACATTTAAGTTTTTGACTTTTTGAAGTAATTTTTTTGCCAAAGAGTAATGTTCTTTCAAAAATTTTTTTTGATTTGATTCTTTCACTTTTTGGGAAGTTAAATCTATGCAACTCTCTTATTTCTCGTCACTTACAGTGAGCTTCTTTCTACCTTTTGCTCTTCTTCTTTTGAGTACGGCTCTACCATCTTTTGATTTCATTCTTGCTCTGAATCCGTGTGTTCTTCTTCGTCTAATTCTGCTCGGTTGAAATGTCCTTTTCATCTATATCCCTTCTTTTTGTTAATAGATACAATACTTTTACTATTTATGATATTCTGATTAATGAAATTACGAGAAATTGTGCAACAAAGATAAAAATAATTTGATTGAGTAAAAAATTGGTGTAAGTTCGGTTTATATAATATTGTTCATTCTATGTGATAGTCAATTTTCAGTTTAGATTTTCACTTTGACTTTTATCAACCAAATATTTGGTGAAATTTTTAAGAACGAATAATTAATTAGAGTAAGAGTATTCATCTTGAAAGTTATAAACACAAAAAGTTTTGAAAAGATATTGGATTAAATATAATCACTGATTTCAAAATTTTTTTTTCTTTCTGCTAAGCAATGAGAAAAATGAAGGATTGAAAGATTTTTTTTAAACTTCGTTTTTTTGAATCAAAAAGGTCAAAATAATTTCGAGTGTTTCTGTACAAAAAATTTATAAAATGATTAGTCTAAGAATATGAAATGGTTCAGCGCTAAAACTATAACCGAATTGAAAATTGTAAAACTAATTAATGAGTTTACCAAGGATAGTTAATAATTAAAAAACTCCCGCACAGCTTATTAAGAGAAGCGGGAGTTTTAAAATCTCATCAAGTTTTGAAGTAGATTTATTCGTTGGTTTCGTTAGTTTCAGTTTTTTCGGTTTTGGTTTCAGTTTGAGTTAGTTTATTTTTCTTTTTCTTTCGTGGTCTTGATTTACCAAATGTTCCACGAAAAATTTTACCTCTTTTAGTTCTTCTATCACCTTTGCCCATAGTTACTCCTTAATTTATTTGTTCAAGAATCTTTTGAATTATATCAGCTGAAGTAATTCCATCTGCTTCAGCACTAAATGTTGGAATTATACGATGTCGCAAGATAGGTAGAGCAACACTTTTCACATCATCAATTGATGGAGTAAAAGAGCCATTGATAACCGAACGAGCTTTCGCAGCAATTATCATAAATTGAGAAGCTCTTGGTCCTGCGCCCCAACTCACATTATCTTTTACAAATTTTATCGCACCATCAACTGGACGAGTTGCATTTGTTAATTTTACGGCATATTCAATTACATTATCTGCAACGGGTACTCTTCTCACCAATTCTTGAAAATATTTTATCTCTTTTGAATTTAGAACTTTATTAACCTCAGGAGTATATTGTGAAGTGGTTGTTTTAACAATTTCAATTTCTTCTTCCTTGGATGGATAATCGAGCCAAAGGTTGAACATAAATCTATCTAATTGTGCTTCAGGTAATGGATATGTTCCTTCCTGCTCAATTGGATTTTGAGTTGCAAGAACGAAGAATGGTTCTTCAAGTGGATATTTATTTCCTGCAGCAGTTACTTGAAGCTCTTGCATCGCTTCGAGTAAAGCTGATTGAGTTTTTGGTGGTGTTCTATTTATTTCATCGGCAAGGAGAATATTTGTAAAGATTGGTCCTTTAACAAATTTGAAAACTCTTTGATTAGTTGCAGTATCAATTTCAAGAATTTCCGTTCCTGTTATATCGCTCGGCATTAAATCTGGTGTGAATTGAATTCTGCTAAATTTTAAGTCAAGTGCTTGAGCAAGAGTTTTGATTAATAATGTCTTTGCAAGTCCAGGAACACCAATTAACAAGCAATGTCCTTTTGAAAGTAGTGCAATCAAAAGATTTTCAATAATCTCATCTTGTCCTACAATAACTTTTTTAATTTCCTTTTTAAGATTTTTAATACTTGAACTTAAAGCTTCAACAGCTTCAACATCGTTTTTGAACATTCTTCACCTATAGTCTTATTTCCCAATAAACTTGTTTTTTTAGTTGTTCGATTAAATCACGATAAACTTTTTGTCTTTTTTGGTTCAAAGCAAGTTGAGCAATTTTTTCATAATCAAGACTTAAATCTGGATAATGTTCGGGAATTCTTTTTTCCAGATAAATTAATTGATAACCATACATATCTTTTGAGACTGTAAGTTTTCTTGGTTTAGAAACTTCACCTTCTTTCATTTTAGAAATTAAATTCCTTAAGTCTGGATCGAGTTCAGCAACTGGAACTCTTCCCATTTCACCACCAAATTGTGCAGTTGCTTTATCTTCCGAATATATCCTCGCATAATATGCAAATGTATTTATTCCATTGATTATACTATCACGAATTGAATTTAAGAAATTAATGATTCTTTGTTCGCTTTCTGGACTTGTTTGTAACTTCAAAAGTATATGACGGACTCGAACTGCTTCACCTCGTCTTTCAAGCAATTGAGCGATATGAAATCCAAATGGTGTTTCAATAATATCAGAAATCTCTCCTTCTTTCATTGTAAAAACAACTTCTTCAAATTCTTTCACAAGCAAACCTCTTCTTACAAATCCAAGGTCACCACCAGCTTTTGCAGTGTTTATATCTTCGCTGTATCTTCTTGCAAAATCAGCAAAGTCACCACCATTTTTTATTGAATCAAGAATCGCTCTTAATTTGTTTTTAAGGAAGTCTCTATCCGATTCGGATAGTTTTGCTTGAATAAAAATTTGTGATAGTTGAACTTCTTCAGGTACAAGACCAATACTATCTTTATACTTTTCATAAAATTGTTCTACTTCATATCTGCTTACTTCTAAACGACCAAACTTTGAGTCTTGAACTTTTTGAATCAGAATATTATTTCTTATTTCATCACGAAGTTCGCGCTTAATTTTTTCAAGTGGACGATTGTAAGCTTGTTCGAGTTTTTCCTTTGAGCCAAATTGTTGAATAAAATTTTCTATTTGAAACTCAAGTTGACGATTAACTTCATCCTCAGTTACTCGAATAGAATCGAACTCTGCTTGAGCGAGCATTAGTTTTTCTTCAATCAGAGAATTCAACACAGCTTTTCGAAGTGCTGGGTCTTTTGGATTTAATTTCCTTTGATATGCAATCATTTGAGTTTGAAATTCAAGTTCGCTTAAGAGTATGAATTGATTATCAACAACTGCAACAACTTTATCAAGCACTTCTTGCGCTAATCCAGTTGAACATAAAATTAATAGACCCACAATAATTGTTCTAAGTTTTCTCATTTCAATTCTCTTATTTTAATATCTGCTTCCTGAGCAAGTTTTGTAATTAAATCTTGATAGTACTTTCTCTGTCTTTCAAAGATAATTCTTTCTTCAATTAACTCTTTAACGAATTCGATTGCAGGTTCGTCACCTTTGTTGTATTTGCTTATTAGTTGAGTAACAAGATACTCACCATTTCCCAAATCAATTGGATAAGTAATCTCACCTGGCAGAAGAGTTTGTATTACATTAGCAAGTTCATAAGGCATTTCATCAAATTCTTTTAAGTAAATTCCATATCTTTCACCAACAATTTCTTCAGGTCTGAAAGTAACTTTAATTGATTTTGAAAAATCAAGTTGCGCCAGAGTAGTGTTCCTCAAATCAATTGCTTTCGAAAGATTTTTTACAATTACTTGATTTACTTTATAAACATCATAGTTGAGGACGAATTCATTTTTATGTTTGAAGAAATAATCTTCAATTTCTTCTTTGGAAACAGTCAGATTAACTTCTTTTAATTTTTCTTTAAGATATTGAGTTGCTAACAATCTTCGAGAATTTAAGTCGCTTCGTACAGCATATTCATCTTTGGCTTCAAAACCTTCCGATAGCGCAGCTTGAGTTAACAATTCCATTTCAATCCAACTTTGAATGATTTGCTCGATGCTCGCTTCGTTAAGGTAAAGAGAATCAACTAAGAAATTTACCGTTCGTTTTGTAAGCATTCGGTCATTTACTACTGCAAGATAATCTTCGGGAAGATTTTCTTCAGAGCAACTCGGAAAAAGTATAAGATAAATCAAGAATAAACTTTCCCAGTGGAATCTTCGAAAATCAAAAATTCCAAGTCGAAGATTCCACTGAGATTTAAAGATTTTAATCAACAAAAGCCTTGCTAAGTTTATCGTAGTAAATGCGCGGTTTGTAAGTTGCTTTAAGGAATTCAAGGTAGTCATTTTCTAATCGTTTCGATTCGATTTCTTGAACAGCACCACTTACTTCAGGTAAAGCTTCTTCAAAAGTTTTCATTCCAGCTGGATGTCTTTTGAGTAATTTAACAATCGAATAACCATTTGTGTTCTGGAATGGTTCGGAAAATTCTCCTTCTTTCAATTGATCAGCTTTTTGTGAAAGTAAATTATCTAAAACTGGTTTGATTCCATGATAACCGTTTTTCTCTTTGAAACCTGGTCGCTCTGTGTATTTTGCTGCGAGTGAATCAAATTCTTCTCCAGCTTTAAGCATCTTATAAATTTCTCTTGCAAGGGAATCATTTCTTACAAAAATCTCAGAATATTCAACGCGATCAGGCCATTGGAATTTTTCTTTATTCTTTTCCCAGTATTCTCTCAATTTATTTTCATCAATTTGAATCTTATTCCAAACTTCTTCTTCTTGAAGTTTGAAAATCAAAATTCCATTCTTATACTCTTCCATTAGTTCGGCAAATTGTGGATATTTTGCTGGTAGATATTCCACTGCCTCGGCAAGTAAAAAGTCTTCTGAAATTCGATTTACTATATTATCAAGAGTTGATTTATTAATTCTTCTATTCATGTATTCAGGTAATTGTTCAGCGCGAGCTAAAAGTGTATCCAATGAAATTTGTTTTCCTGCGAAGGTGATGACTATTGAATCACCAAAGGCAGGTTTTAAGTGACTTACCCAATATTGTCCACCAACTGAAATTGTATCAGCTTTTGCAGATACTTCATCAATCAACGAGTAATTAACTTTATAATTGAAAGCTCGTTTAAGAGAATCCAATAATTTTTGTTTGTCTTCATTGTACTTGAAGCGTTGATAAATTCCTTTCATTAAATCCTTCTCTTCTTCAAAAGGACGAATTTGTTTCTTATCTGTAACTTTAATCAAATGATAACCAAATTGAGTTTTAACAACATCAGATACTTGACCAACTTCAAGATTAAATGCAGCTTCATCAAACGGTTGAACCATCATTCGTCGTGAGAAGAAACCTAAGTCACCACCAAGTTCTTTTGTACCTGTATCATCAGAAAATTCTTTTGCAAGTTCGGCAAAATCTTCACCAAGCATAATTTTTTCTTTTATGGAATTGATTTTCTCAAGTGCTTTGGCTGAGTCTTCTGAAGTAAATCCTGGTTTTAATTCAACTAAGATGTGACTTGCTCTAATTTCTGGAATTCTTGGGCGTCTATCAGTTACTTTAATTAAATGATATCCAAATTGAGTTCGAACAGGTTCGGGATAAACTTCTCCTGCTTTTAATGTATAACAAGCTTCTTCAAAAGATGGAATGATTTCACCAGCGGTGATATAGAAAATATCTCCACCATAAGGTGCCGAATAATAATCTTGACTATGAACTTTTGCCATCTCTTCAAATGATGCACCTTTCTTTATTGAATCTAAAACAGCAAGTGCACGAAGATAAGCACCTTCAAATCCAGCTGAATCAGGTCTGAACATTATATGACTTACTCTAAGCTCTTCTTTTCTTTTTTCGTAAAGTGATTTTATGTTAGGTTCAACTAATTCTTTTTCGAGTAAATAAGTTGTACCAATTTTTTGTTTGTAGTCGTTGTATTCGGCAACAACATCTGGAAGTTTATCAAGTCCTCTTCGCTTTGCATCATGAACTTTCATCCTGAAATTGACATACAAATCGAGAAAGTTTTTCTTTTTTGTTATCGTATCTTTTTTAGCAACTTCATATCCACCGTTGTTTTTTGCATATACTTTTTCGAATTCTTCAATTGTAATTTTTTCTTTGTCGAATTCTGCAAGAACAATATCTTTCTTAGAAGTTGAGCATCCTGCAAGTACGATTACAAATAAGAACAATGAGTTGATAATAATTCTTTTGGTCACTTGATACATTTTTCCTCCGAATTGGTTGATATTATCTCAATAACGAGCCTAATGGTAAGTTTTCGTCTACTGTTACGAGTTTGAGTTGATTATTCTCGTCTTCGACTGCGAGAATCATTCCTTGCGAAATTTCGTTCATTAATTTTGCTTCTTTGAGATTAGATACTACTAAAACTTTTTTACCAATCATTTCTTCAGGCTTATAAAATTCGGCAAGTCCTGCAATTACTTGTCGTTGTTCAAAGCCAAGGTCAACCTTTAACTTCAAAAGTTTTTTTGACTTTGGAACTGCTTCGCATTCAATAACTTTTGCAACACGAATTTCTACTTTCTTGAATTCATCAATATCAATAACATTACTCTTCGTTTCTGTCTTCTGATTCTTTACACTTTGAACTTCAGTTTTTTCTTGACTTTTCAAATATGGCTCAATCACTTTGTCATCAATTTTTGTGAAAATTATTTCAGGCTGATTGATTTTATGTCCTGCTTTGAGTTTTGTTTCATCACAACCATCCCATTTCTTCAAATCTTCATCTTCGATGTTAAGTAGTTTGAAAATTTTTTCGCTTGTGAATGGAATTACAGGTGAAAGTAATACAGCAAGGGTTCTTATCAATTGTAAAGAAAGATTAATTGTAGTTGCACAAGCATCGTAATCTTCTTTGATTGTTTTCCATGGTTGACTATCATTAAAATACTTATTTGCAAGTCGAGCTAAATTCATCGTTTCGTTAAGAGCATCTTTAATTTTAATCTTTTCATAAAGAGCTTCAATTCGATTTTTGAATTCTGGTAGTTGCTTGATGAGTTCTTCATCAAGTTCGCTTAGCTTCTTAATCTCAGGAACTTGTGAATTGAAATGTTTATTTGTGAATGTTAAAGTTCGATTAACAAAATTTCCAAAAATATCAGCAAGCTCGTTATTGTTCTTCGCTTGAAAATCTCGCCAATAAAAATCTGTATCTCGATTTTCTGGTAGAATAGAAGCTAAATAATATCTCAATGGATCTGGAGGGAAATGTTCAAGAAAATCTTTCAAATCAATTCCCCAACCACGACTTTTTGAAAATTTCAAACCTTCGTAATTCAAAAACTCATTTGCTGGAACATTATCGGGTAGTATGTATTTTTCTTCACTCAAGTCATTCCAAGCCATCAACATAGCTGGAAAAACAATTGTGTGAAAAACAACATTGTCTTTGCCAATAAAAGCGATGTACTTTGTTTCTTCACTCTGCCAATATTTTCTCCACTCTTCAGGTTTGCCTTGCTTCTCTGCCCATTCCTTTGTTGACGAAATATATCCCAAAACTGCTTCAAACCATACATACAAAACTTTGTTTTCAAAACCTTCAACTGGAACTTTAACTCCCCAATCCAAATCACGAGTAACTGCTCTATCTTGCAATCCTTCTTTGAACCAACTCTGACAATAATTTAAAACATTCTCTTTCCAACCTTCTTGTTTATCTTTTTCAGCAATGTATTTTTCAAGTCTTTCCTGATAATTGCCAAGGGGAAAATAGAAGTGGGTTGTTTCTTTGAGAATTGGAGTTTCGCCAGTGATTTTACTTTTTGGATTTATTAAATCAGTTGGATTAAGATAACTACCACAATTTTCGCATTGGTCACCACGAGCATCCTCACTTTTACAATGTGGACAAGTGCCTACCAAATATCTATCGGGTAAAAACATTTTCGCTTTTTCATCATAATACTGCAATTCTTTTTTCTGTTTAAGAATTCCGTTTTGATAGTATTTAAGAAAAAATTCCTGTGCAGTTTTATGATGAAGTGGAAGTGAAGTTCGTGAATAATTATCGAAGCTCATTCCAAAATCTTCGAAAGCTTTGCGGTTCATTTCGTGATAGCGATCAATAATAACCTTAGGTGATACGCCCTCTTTCTCAGCAGTGATTGTAATTGGAACGCCGTGTTCATCAGAACCGCAAATAAAGAGGATATCTTCGCCTTTTAATCGTTTAAAACGAACAAAAATATCAGCTGGAAGATAAGCACCAGCTAAATGTCCCAAATGAATTGGTCCGTTTGCGTAAGGTAAGGCTGCAGTGACTAATGTGCGAGTGAATTTCTTCTTATCCATCCAAAATTTTTAACAAATTTAAGTCTTGCTTGAGAATTTTTAAAACGAAGGAAGGATATGATGGATGAGAAGCGTAAGTATATCAAAGCCCGATGGTCGAGTGGCGAAGCGTATCGAGACCACCGCATGTTCATGATCACTGCGGTGACTTCGATACGAACCCTGAAGGGTTCTACTCAGTCACCGCACACTAAACGGTGGCTGAGTAGCGACAGCGTATCGAAGCCCGGTGGCTGAGTAGCGATGTTCAGGGTGATAAAAAATGAACTTTTTATTAATATTGATAAAGATTCTTGTAAATATGTACAAATTTAATATAACTAAACACAATGAAAGAAACTGAATGGTTAATAAGAAAAAATAAAATAAATAGAGCTTTAGATAGCACGGGATGGACTATTGTACCTCACAAGGAAATTACAAATTCATTTTTATTACAAAATCATGCTGTTGAAGAATTTCCAACAAACAATGGTCCTGCAGATTATGCCCTGTTTGTTAATGGTAAATTATTAGGAGTCATAGAAGCAAAGAAAACAGAAATTAATCCTCAAAATGTTCTTGAGCAGGCAAAAAGATATTCTAAGGGGGCTGAAATTACTATAGGTTTATGGAATGAATACAAGGTTCCATTTTTATATTCAACAAACGGAGAAATAATCTATTTTGCCGATGTAAGAGAAGAAAATTATTATTCGAGAGAAATTTCACAATTTCACACACCACAGGCTCTCGAAGAAATGTTCAATAAAAATATACAATCTGCCAAAAGTTGGTTAGCAAATACACCAATAAATTTTGAAAAGCTTAGACCTTATCAGCGAGATGCCATTGCAGCAATTGAAAAAGCGTTAATTGATAATAAACATCGTGTAATGATTGCAATGGCAACAGGAACAGGTAAAACATTTACAATTGTATCTTTGATTTATCGTTTACTAAAATCGGGATTTGCTCGTCGAATACTTTTTCTTGTTGATAGAAGAGCATTAGCTGCACAATCGGCGCAAGCTTTTGCCACATTCATAACACCCTTGGGAAACAAATTCAATCAAGAATATGAAGTTTATTCACAAAAGTTTAGGAAAGAGGATTTTGATGAGAATGAAAAATTTAATGTTGAGGTTTTACCAAATGAATATCTAACTTCACCAAGCACGTCTCATACTTTTGTGTATGTTTCCACAATTCAAAGGATGGCAATTAATCTTTATGGCAAAGAAGGTTCGTTCGAAGAAAGTCAGAATGACCCTGAGATTTCAGAAGATACCGATAAAATCAATATTCCAATCCATGCATTTGATGTAATTATTGCTGATGTATGTCATCGAGGTTATACTTCAAAATATGTAAATGTTTGGCGCAATGTTCTTAACCATTTCGATGCTATTAAAATTGGTTTGACAGCCACTCCAGCTGCTCATACTACAGCCTATTTTGGTCCTCCTGTTTATAAATATTCGTATGAACAAGCTGTCTTAGATGGTTATTTAGTTGATTATAGAGCAATTAAAATAAGATCGGAAGTTAGAATTAATGGAATATTTCTTAAAGAAGGCGAGTTGATTGAAGTAATTGATCCGCAAACAGGTAGAAAAAAAATTGATGAACTCGAAGACGAACGAGAATTCAATGCAGAAGAAATTGAGTAAAGCATAACTTCGCCAGATAGTAATAGACGAATATTGGAAGAAGTAAAAAGATATGCTGAAGAACACGAACAGCTAACAGGTAGATTTCCTAAGACTTTAATCTTCGCAGTTAATGATATTCCTCACATTTCCCATTGCGATCAAATAGTTAAACTTGCGAGAGAAATTTTTGGTAGAGGGGATGAGTTTGTTCAAAAAATTACTGGTAATCCATCTGTAGATAGACCTTTAGAGAAAATAAGACGATTTAGAAATAGACCAGAGCCTGGTATTGTTGTTACAGTTGATATGCTGTCAACTGGAATGGCTATTCCTCGAATAGAGTTCATTGTTTTTCTTCTACCAATCAAATCAAGAATTTTGTGGGCTCAAATGCTTGGTAGAGGAACAAGAAAATGCCCTGATATAAATAAAGAATATTTC